>DFJU01000050.1:1042-32940 GCA_002373755.1 Bacteroidales bacterium UBA3663
CGATAGTCGGCCGATGGGTCGTCGTTGCCCATCACTACGTGATTTCCGAGTGCATCGACAGTGCCGGGAGCCGTCTTGCAGGCCACTTCGGCGCGTCCGTCGCCATCGAGGTCATAGACTATAAGCTGCGTGTAGTGGGCTCCGGCGCGGATGTTTTTGCCCAGATTGATGCGCCACAGATGGGTGCCGTCCATTCGGTAGGCGTCGATGAGCACCGGGCCGGTGTAGCCGCTCAGCGAGTTGTCCTTCTGTCCGGCGGTGTTGGCCTCGTCGTTGACGGCGGTCGGGCTTGCGGCGTTCCACGACGGGTTGCACGGATCCCACTTCATCACCACTTCGTAGATGCTGTCGCCATCCACATCGGCCACCATGCAGTCGCCCGGCACATAGACGTAGTCGCCGCTTTCGGTCGTGCCTCCGTCGGGTCGTTCGATGGGAATGTCCCAATAGCCGTTGGCCAACATCAGAGCGGTGTCTTGGCCGATGCGTTGGCCGTCAACCCACGTTTCGAGCACGTATTGCGCTGTGGCCGAGCCCGACTTGTCGAGCAGGTTGGTGTTGGCAAAGCCGTCGGCCGTGATGAGAGCGCCGTCGCGGTAGAGTCGGAATTGTGTCGATGCCGCATCACCGATGAGCCGACGCCAGTTGACGAGCCAGCCGCTGCCCGTGTTGGTCGCAATCACGCCGCGACGAAGTGGTTCGGGAGCAAGTTCGTAGGGGCGGCCGGCATAGGGCATGACGAGTGGCACCTCGATGCGCTGTTCGGTCACTTCGCTGGCTTGCATCCCGTCGCGGAAGGCTTGTGCGCGCAATCGGGCGCTGCGAGTGAGGCAGAATGGCTCGGTGTAGGCCGACGGATAGTCTTGGATTGTGCCGTGGTCAACGAGTGTGTAGAGTATGTTGCTGCCCTCCGTTTCGCTGCTGAGGGTGACGATGTAGTCGGGTGCGCCGGAACATTGGATCGTCGGAGCCGAAACCTGTCCATCGTATTCGGCAATATCTTGACATACAGCCAGATGCCGGTAGATGACGCCGGCCGTGTTTGTCCAGCTGACATCGCCGTCGGCCGCAACCGTAAAACTGAATTTCTTGAAATCCGGGCCAGTGTAGGTGTCCGTGCCGAAGTCGCCTGTCAGGTTGGTTATGGCCGATATGCAGTTGTTGGCCGAGCTGGAGGAACGTAACTCGAACGAGACGATTTGCCCGGCCTTCAAGTCCTTGAGTGTGATTGATTTGTCGGCTTGGGTCTGCACGCCGTTGCCCGATGTGCCTCGGTTGAAGCAGAGCAGCAGCTGTCCGGCCGATATGCCTGCGCCGAAGTAGATTCCGTCGGTCTCGGGGATGACGCTGCCGTTGGCCGCGAGCAGTGCGCCGTCGGTCGCAGTGACGTTCTGGTAGCGTCCGCCCTTGCTGTTGAGCGTCCAATGGGTGGCATCGGCCGCAAGGTTGGCGATGGTCGCCTCGCTGTAGGTGTCGAGCGGCCAATATTGCAGCGTGTCGTAGATTTGGGCATTGGCCGTTGTGGCCGACAGTAAAATGAGGGAGAGTGAGAGATTTGCTTTCATGTTTTCGTGCGATGAAAATCGCGTAGTGAAGTTAGTGAAGTACTTAAAAAAGGCGACCCGAATTGAGGCCGCCTTCTTTAGCTTTTGTCAGGAAATCAGAGCGTCAGACCAACGGTGATGTAGTTGGTGACCCACTTGTGGGCATCTCCTCCGACTTCAAATTCCTGGAACTTCATCCAATCCCACTGGAACTGATAGCCGACGTAGAAGCGCTGAACGTGGAATCCGGCACCAACCTGGCTGCCCAACTGGTAGAAGTTGGCGCGGTCATCGCGGCTGCCCATGTCCTTCTTGCTGAGCCAGCTGATGTCGTCCTTGCCGGCTGCGGTCTTGGTATGCTGTTTGGCCATGAAGTTGAACTTGTTGTTCAAACCGAGGAAACCGCTGACGGCAACCTTGTCGTTGATGTCGTACTTGTAAACGCAGTTTACAGGGATTGCTGCGCTCATGTAGGTGAACTTGATTTCGCCACCGCCGAGGTTGCTGTCAATGTCTTTTGCACTGTGAGCCCATGCGATGTTTACACCTGGCTCGACGTAGATTGGAAGGTTGTCTGAAACCAAAAAGCCGGCTACACCGCCGAAATTGATGCCCTTAGGTTTGATGTCGGTTGGGTCGGTGTTGGTCAGTTTGTTGGCCACGAAACTGGCCTGAAGGCGGAGGTAATCCTGCGCCATGGCTGCGCTTGCTGAGAGGACGAAGGCAGCTGCAATAGCAAGAATCTTTTTCATTTTGATTGGTTTATTGTTTTAGTTGAAATATTTTTCGGCCGCAAAGTTAACGACTTTTCACGTTTCGCGCAAACTTTTCATTCTTTTTCAGTAATTGTCTGCTACGCGGATTTTTCAACGGCAAGGGACTGTTCGGTTGCCGGTATTGTATCGTACGTGTGCCATGAGCGGGTTCAATAGGCATTCTTGTCGCCACGGAAAGCATTCCAGATGGTCATCAGGATGATTTGCAGGTCAAGCATCAGCGACCAGTTTTCGATGTACCAGATGTCTTTCTTTATGCGCTCCTCCATCTGCCATAGCTGCCGGGTCTCGCCGCGTGAACCTGTCACCTGCGCCCAGCCGGTGATGCCGGGACGAATCCAGTGGCGCACCATGTATTTGTCAATCAGTTCGGCATAGGCCGCAGTCTGCTTCACCATGTGGGGGCGTGGACCGACAATCGACATGTCGCCCTTCAGCACGTTGATGAACTGTGGAAGTTCGTCGATGCTCGTCTTGCGCAAGAAGGCACCGAACTTCGTCTTACGTTCGTCGTCGGGGCTGGCCTGACGGTCGTCCGATGCCTTGTTGACCTTCATGCTACGGAACTTCAGGCAGACGAATTCGCGTCCGCCAAGGCCGTTGCGCTTCTGTCGGAAAAAGACCGGTCCGGGCTGGAAAATCTTTGTCAGGATGGCAACGATGATGTAAATCCACCAGAAGCAGGTCAGAATGAATGTGAGCGACACGACAATGTCGAACGTGCGCTTGATGACGCGGTTGGTGAGGCTGCCAGACAGCTGGTCCTCGCGGATGGTGAGCACCGGCACGCTGCCCAAAATCTCCATCTGCATGGTGCGCTTCAGGTAGTTGCGCACGTTAGGCACCGAAAAGAAGTGGCAGCAGCTGCGTTCGCAGGTGTCGATGATTGGTACGATTTCTTTGGCCATCGACGATGGTAATGCACAGTAGAGCTGTTGCACTACGTTGTTTTCCAAGAATTTGTGTACCTGTTCGACGCTACCCAAATACTTCATCTTGCCCTTGAAGGCACTGACTTCGCAGTTGTTGAAATAGCCGATGATGTGGTAGCCTAGCACCGGGTTCTGCATCTCGAGCCATAGTTCAAGCAGGTTGTCTGAAAAGCCGACCATCACGACGTGCTGCTGGTTGCGTCCCATGCGCCGCAGCCACCACACCATCCATCGCACGGTGTAGCGCCACAGGATCAGCGTGATGAGCAACAGGAAAAAGTAGGGGATGAGCAGCGAGAAGTGGATGCTGAAGCCGAACAGATGGTGAACTCCCATCGAGAAGAAGCCGCGTCGGTCGAAAATGACCAGAAAGGCGACAAAGACGACGGCCATCGCAAGCACTGCGACAAAGACGTTGGCCGTGATTGAACCGTGTTGGTACGAGCGGTTGAAGAATGAAATCGGACGTATCCAGATGCCGACGATGTAGGCAAGCATCAGCGCCATTGACATCCAGCCGTAGAGCGCCGAAATGTGGAACACGTTGGCACTGCCCGGCGAAAGTTCATCGCCGAACAATGTGTAGAATAGCATATTTATGATAGCCAATTCGCTGAAATACATTCCGAATTTCAGCAAGGCAGGAGTCTGTGATTGAATCTTCATCGGTCAAGAAAATTCTGCCGTGCGTGCGACGTCCGTTGGGGATGAGGCCTGAACGGCAACCTGAAGGGTCTGTGGTTGGGTGTGGAACTCGATGAGAGAGTCGGGCATCAGACGCTCACTTCGCCCTTGATGGCCGGGTGGCACTGATAGTTTTCGAGCACGAAGTCGCCGATGCGGAAGTTGCGGATGTCGTTCACGTCGGGGTTGAGGCGCATGGTCGGCAACGGATACGGCTCGCGGCTCAGCTGGAGCTTGACCTGCTCGATGTGGTTGAGGTAGATGTGCGCGTCGCCGAGCGTGTGGATGAATTCGCCTGGCTTGAGACCTGTCACCTGCGCCACCATCATGAGCAGCAGTGCATACGACGAAATGTTGAACGGAACGCCCAGAAAGAGGTCGGCCGAGCGCTGATAGAGTTGCAGCGAGAGTTTGCCGTTGGATACATAGAACTGGAAGAAGCAATGGCACGGCGGCAAGCCCATCTGGTCGATCTGGGCCACGTTCCACGAACTGACAATTAGGCGGCGGCTGTTCGGGTTGGTCTTGATCTGCTCGATGACGTTCATCAGCTGGTCGATGTGACCGCCGTTGTAGTCGTTCCACGCACGCCACTGGTGGCCATACACAGGGCCGAGCTCGCCGGTCTCGTCGTCGCCCCACTCGTCCCAGATGTGGACGTTCTTCTCTTGCAGCACCTTCTTGTTGGTCGAGCCGCTGATGAACCACAGCAGTTCCTCGATGATGCCGCGCGTAAAGACCTTTTTGGTGGTCACAAGCGGGAAGCCTTGGCTCAGGTCAAAACGCATCTGGTAGCCGAAAATGCCGATTGTGCCGGTTCCGGTGCGGTCGTCCCTGCGCACTCCCTCTGTCAAAACTTTGTGCAAAAGGTCCAAATATTGCTTCATTTCCTTAAAAATTATGGTGACGGGGCAAAGTTAGCGAAAAATGGGTTACCTTTGCCGCTCCTAAAATAAAAAATGTGAGCTTCAAAGTAAAAAACTTTTCAATGCGATACGTTTTCCATGTTTTCCTCCTCCTCAGTGCCCTCTGCCTCGGTTATGGATGCTCCGACGGCGACCATCAGGAGGTTGCGGTGGCCTTGTACGACGGCAAGATCCCGATGATGGTGACGCACGACGTGACGATGCTCATCTCCGATTCCGGCATCATAAAATACCGCGCAATAACGCCTACATGGGTGCGTTTCGGCGACGATACGCAGATCGATTCCGTGACCAAGGGAGCCTACCAGTATTTCCCCGACGGCATCGAGTTCGAGCAGATCGACACCGTGTTCGAGGCGACAGAGACCATCGTGGCCGACACCGCCTACAACTGGGAGAGCCGTCAGATGTGGCACTTGATCCGGAACGTCAGCGTGACAAGCCGCAAGGGCGAGAAATTCCAGACCAACGACCTCTATTGGGACATGAAGAAACACACGGTCTATAGCGATTCGTTCATCCACATCGAACGTGCCGACAACATCATCGAAGGCTACGGATTCACATCGACCGACGACTTCACAAAATATGAAATCAAGCAGACCAACGGCATTTTTCCTCTACGCGAAAACGCCGCTGCTACATCCTCGGCCACGACAACGGCCAAAGGCGAGGAGTCTGACGAACAATGACCTTCGCTCCACGACATGACTCTGTATTTCCCCATACTTGTTGCACTTCTGTTCAGCGCCTTCTTCAGCGGCATGGAGATGGCCTTCATTTCCGCCAACCGTGTCCGTCTTGAGCTGGACAAGCAGAATGGCGGCATCACGGCGCGTGCTCTGAACTATTTTTACGGCCACACCGAAAAGTTCATCTCGACGATGCTTGTCGGCAACAACATTGCTCTGATTGTCTATGGCATCTTCATGGCGCAGTTGCTCGAACCACCGATTCGCGACTACGTGACTTCCAACGACTTCCTTGTGGTGCTTGTGCAGACTTTGGCCTCGACGCTCATCATCCTTTTCACGGCCGAATATTTGCCCAAGGCACTGTTCAAGGAGAACCCGAACGGCATGATGCGAGCCTTCGCCGTGCCTCTCTACGCGATTTATTGGCTGCTTTATCCGATTTCGACGTTTGCCACGATGCTCAGTCACGGAATCCTGCGACTTGCCGGTATGCCGTTGCAGCGGAAAAGGCTCGGCGCATTGACCAAGGTCGATCTGGACGACTTCGTGCAGCAGGGTCTTGATGCTACCGACAACGGTGCCGACAGCGACGATCAGGAGTTGCGTCTGTTCCAGAATGCCCTCGACTTTTCGAGTGTCAAGGTGCGCGACTGCATGATTCCGCGTTCGGAGCTTACTGTGGTGTCGATCGACACACCGTTCGCCAAGCTGAACAGCCTTTTCGTCGAGACAGGCTTCTCGAAAATCCCTGTCTATAAAGAGGATATTGACAATCTGGTGGGCTATATACATGCTTCCGAAATGTTCCGCAAGCCGCATCAGTGGCAGCATAAGATCATCCCGATTCCGTTCGTGCCCGAGACGATGGCCGCGCCGAAGGTCTTGCGGATGCTGATGGAACAGAAAAAGTCGATTGCGGCCGTGGTTGATGAGTTCGGCGGAACGGCAGGCGTTATCACGATGGAGGACTTGTTTGAGGAAATCATCGGCGACATCGAAGACGAGCACGACCCGCAGAACAAGCTCATGTCGAAGCAGATCGGTCCGCACGAGTTCGACTTCTCGGGCCGTATGGAAATCAGCAAGATAAACGATGAGTTCGACCTGCATCTGCCCGAATCGGACGACTACCAGACGTTGGCCGGACTTGTGCTCCACGAGTTGCAGTCGTTCCCGCACGAGGGCGATGTCGTCAACCTCGAAAACGAGAAGATCCGGATGGTGATAACCAAGGCATCGGCCGCAAAAATCGAGACAATAAGGCTCGTTGTCCAGTAGCAATCGCGACGTGTCGGCCACATGAAAAAGCAAATTGCAACCGAATGGGCTGTGAAACACACTTTTTCTTTCCATTTTGGCCGAAGGAACAATTTATTTGCTATCTTTGCGGCCGACTTGTGAAAAAACAACAAAATTAACTAAATAAATAATCCAATTCAATGGCAGTATTTCAATCCATTCAGAAACACCCGGCACTGCTTCTCAGCGTGCTCGGTGGTGGCTTGGTCCTTATGATCATCATGTTCGGATTCGACGATTACAATGGATTTTTCCAGGGCGACCGCGATACCGTGATGGACGTGAATGGCAAAAAGGTGTCCTATGCGCAGTATGAAACTGAGCGTCAGCGTCAGGCCGACTTCTTCCAGTCGTTCTACGGTCAGGATGTCAACAAGGCCGAGATCAGTCACCAGATCAACAATCAGGTTTACTCTCAGTTCGTTCAGGACATCCTCTTGGACGAGCAGTTCAAACAGGTCGGTCTTTCAGTGAGCGACGCTGAGGTGAACGAGTTGGCTCAGGGTAGCCACATTTCGCCGGTTCTCACCCAGATTTTCGGCCAGAACGCACAGACCTACGGACGTACCTTCGCAAAGTTGGTGTCGGAGAACGGCTTCGAGGAGTTCCAGCAGCAGTACAACGCTCCATACATGACGTTGAACAACTGGCTTGTAATCGAGCACCAGATCAAGAGCACCCGCAAGGCTCAGAAGTACGGTGCACTGTTGGCCGCAGCCATCCAGCCAAACAAGCTTGAGGCCGAGGACATCTTCAAGGGCGAAAACACCGACATCGCATTCAGCTACGTCCGCAAGCGTGCTTCGGAGGTTGCCGATTCGTTGGTCAGCGTCAGCAACAGCGACCTGAAGGCTTACTACGAGAATCACAAGGAGAACTTCAAGCAGAGTCAGGAATCGCGCGAAATTGCCTATATCGCAGTTCCTCTCCGTCCAAGCGAGGATGACCGCAACAAGATTCTTGGCAACTTGCAGAATGCACTTCCAGAGTTCACCAACGGTGACGTCAAGGAGGTCGTTGCCGCCAATTCTTCAGTCGGCTACGTTGATGCTTTCCTGAACGACAACACCTTCCGCGGTGAGTTGAAGGAGTTCGTCGATGGCAATGCCGCAGGTGCAGTGAGCGAGCCGAAGATTTACAGCGGCGACATCCTTGCATTGCTTGGTGAGCAGAGCGAGAACGACGAGAGCCTCAGCGAATACTACTGGATGGCACGCATCGTTGCCAAGCAGACCGCTCCAGATTCAATCAAGTTGGTCGTTGCAGGTGCAACCAAGGAGAATCAGGACAGCCTCTTCGCCGAGGTCAAGAAGGGTTCGCAGGATAGCCTTGCACAGTGGACCACCAGCCTCTCGACCGTCAATTTCGAGGCAGGTTTGCGCGAGAAGATCGCATCGGCCAAGAAGGGCGAAACCTTTAAATATAGCTTCAACAATGGTCAGCAGGACGTTTACCTCGTTGCCAAAGTCGTTGACGAAACACAGAAGGTAGCTCAGAGCAAGGTCGCAATCTATGCCGAGAAGATCAATCCATCGAGCAAGACCCGTCGCATCGAATATGGCCGTCTGAACGAGTTCGTCATCGAGAATCCGACCATCCAGCAGATGCAGGACAGCGCATTGGCCAAGGGCTTCCGTTTCTTGAACGCCAACGTCACGACCAACAGCTACAACATCAATCAGGTTAAGGAATGTCGCGATGCCATCCGTTTCGTGTTCGATGGCAAGAAGGGCGACGTCTCTGAAATCTTCGAAGATGGCGGCTACCTCTTGGTTGTCGGCATCACAGGCGAGATTGAGCACGGTTACGCATCGCTCGACAACGAGAACCTCGCCAACTATCTGCGTATGCAGGTAATGCCAGAGAAGAAGGTCGCTTATTTGGCAAAGAACGATTTTGCAAACGTGGCCGACAAGTCGTCGCTCGAAGGCTATTCAACTGCACTCGGTTCGGGCATCCAGGAGGCTACCCGCGTGAACTTCAACATGAACAGCATCTCCGGTCTGGGCATTGAGCCTAAAGTCATCGGCGAGGCATTCAAGAACGCTGAGGGCAGCATCGTCGGTCCAATTGAGGGCAACAGCAACACCGTTGTAATCAAGGTAGGCGCAAAGACCGACAAGGGTCTGACCTACAACGAAGAGGAATACAAGTCGAAGGTTACTGCCAATGCCTATCGCAATGCGGCAGGTCTGGCTAACCAGCAGTTGAGCAATGCAGCCGACATTCAGGACAACCGTATCCGCTTCTATTGATTGACTTCAATCGAAATTTAACATAAAGGACGTGCTCTACGCGGGTGCGTCCTTTTCATTTAAATACGCAATATGCTCCCACTTTTAGGCAAAACCTTGCAGGAATTGCAGGAGATTACGGCATCGCTCGACATGCCGCGCTTCACGGCCAAGCAGATGGCGCAGTGGATCTACGAAAAGCGAGTGCGCAGCGTGGCCGACATGACCAACCTGTCGCTCGCCAACCGCCAGAAGTTGGCCGATGCAGGCTACGAGGTCGGCTACGAAGATCCGGCCGATGCCGCAGTGTCGCGCGACGGAACAATCCGCTACCTGTTCGCTACGCAGGCCGGCAAGCACATCGAGTCGGTCTATATCCCAGACCACGAGCGTGCAACGTTGTGCGTGTCGTCGCAGATCGGCTGCAAGATGAACTGCTACTTCTGCATGACCGGCAAACAGGGCTTCAACGGCCAACTGACCACACATCAGATTATGAACCAGATTTTCGCCATTCCCGAAAGCCTGTCGCTCACCAATCTGGTCTTCATGGGCATGGGCGAGCCGCTCGACAATTGGGCAGAGGTCTCGAAGGCATTGGAGATAATCACCGCCCCGTGGGGCATGGCGTGGAGTCCGAAGCGTGTCACCCTATCAACCATAGGCCAGATGCAGCATTTGCCCGACTTCCTGCGCGACAGCCAATGTCATCTGGCCATCTCCATCCACAGCCCTTTTGCCGACGAACGCGCGCAGCTGATGCCTGTGCAGCGAGCCTATCCGATGGCCGATGTGCTGGCCTTGCTACGCGAACAGGACTGGAGTCATCAGCGCAACTTGACGTTCGAATATATTGTTTTCAAGGGGTTGAACGACGATGCACGCCACGCACATGCCCTCATCAAGCTGCTTGCCGGATTGGAGTGCAAGGTGAATCTGATTCGTTTCCATGCTATCCCTGACGTCGATTTGCAGACATCGGACATCGCGCAGATGGAGCGTTTCCGCGACCTGCTGAACGAGCATGGCCTGACCGCCACCATCAGAGCCTCGCGTGGTGAGGACATTTTCGCGGCTTGCGGAATGTTGTCGAGCATGAAGCGGGGATGAACAGACCAAGACAAATTTGCGCCCCTCCTGATGCAAGTCGGGAGGGGCGCAAATTTGTTTTGCGGTCTAATATTTATTCTATTTTCATTATTTTCCCATCACGGATCATGAATCCGGCATTGCTACGCGACTTTCGTCCGAAGAGGTCGTAGGTAGTGGCGTTGGTCGAGGCTGAATCATCGGCCGAAATGCTCTCGATGCCTGTGCTTCCGCCCGAAACGGCTACGTTGTACAGCTGCGACCAGGCGGCACCCTCGCTGTCGGTTACGGACAATGTGAGTGCGATGACTTCAGAGTTGCTGCCGCCCTTGACGGTGAGGCTGCTGCCCGACACGTTGGCCGTCACGCCGCTGCCCGTCGGTACGCTGACGCTGTAGCTTGGGCTCTTGGTGAAGCCGGCAAAGAACTCAGAGACATCGACCGTCGCCTCTTCGCCCGCGTTGAGCACGCTGTAGGGGTGTGCCATGAACTCGAGGTAGTCTTCGAGCTGCGTCCAACCGTCGCCGTCGGGGTCGGCATTGTTGTTGGCCGATGCAGGGTCGGTGCCGATGATGTTCTCAAACCAGTTCGGGATGCCGTCTTGGTCGGCGTCGAAGTCGGCTGCGCGGTGCTCCTCCGGGTAGTTTTCAAAGCCGCCGGCATCCTCCTCGTTGTCGATTTCGCCCTTGATGCCCGACTTCGAACCGACGTAGGTGTAGGTACCGTTGATGGTCTCTTTGACGATGCGCTTGTGGTGATCGTCGCGCACAGGCATGATTGCACCCGCGTAGCTGTTGACAATCTTGAATGCGTCCTTCGCGGTGTGGATGGTGGCGTATGACTCGAACAGCGGTTCGCTCACCTGATATTCGTAGGTGGTCGGGATTGAGCCGCCGTTGCTGGCGCGTGCGTTGAAGATGTCGTTCTTTTTGTCCAATGCGTAGGCCTGCATGGTGAGCGAGTGATCCTTGTTCTCGCGGATGTTGCCGTTCACGTAGGCCTGATCGACACCTGCGGCGTTGATTGCGCCCTCGAAGTCCTGCGTGAAGAGGACGGTGTGCTTCGTGTCGGCACCCATCTTGTAGTAGTTGTTCACGAAGTTCACGGCGTGGCAGTTGCCGTCGGTGGTGCGGCTGTTCCAGTTATAGACCACGTTGTTGAAGAGGTCAAGTCCGCCAATCGGGATGTTGTTGGCGTCCATGCCGCCGCCCATCGACCAGTTACGGCCTGCGCAGTTGGCCAACAGGTTGTGGTGCCATGAGCCGATTTGTCCGTCGATGGTGGCCGCGTAGCCGTGGTTGGTGCCGTCGCTGTAGTTCTTGTGGCCGGTGATGCCAAGCGCCTCGAAGATGCCGCTGTACTGGAACGTGATGTTCTTGCCGCCACGGCCCGAGACGGTCTCGTCGGTGCCCCATGCTGCGGTGCAATGGTCAACGATTGAGTGGTTGGCACCCGACATGCCCATTGCATTGCCTGTGTTCTCGCCATAGACTCCCAGGCCGCGCTTGAAGCGTACGAAACGGCAAATCACATCGGCGCCAACGTTGATGTTCGATGCCTTGAGGCAGATGCCCTTGCCCGGAGCGGTCTGGGCTGCGATGGTGGCGTATGGCTGGATGAAGACTGAACCGAAGTCCATCTCGATTGTGCCCGACACGTCGAACACGATGGTGCGCGGACCTGTCAGATCGACCAGACCGTAGAGCAGCGAGCCGGGTTCGTGGTCGTGGTTCAGGTTGGTGACGTGATAGACCACGCCGCCACGTCCGCCGCGGGCATATCGGCCATAGCCTTCGGCCTCGGGGAAGGCAAGCTGGCGCGGTTGGAACGACCAGACGTTGCCAGTGTAGGTCTTGCCATCGGCATCCTCTTCGTCAACACGCCAATAGTAGCGGGTCCATGAGTTCAGACCATCAAGCGTGTAGCTCGTCTCCGTGCCGGTGTAGGTGTAGGCGGCATCGGCCAATGCCTCTTCGCTGGTGGCGATGGCCAGCTTGTGCTTCACGGCCACCGATGCGGCTGCCCAGCTGAGCGTGTATGTGCCATTGTCGGCATCGATATGGAAGTCCTGATGGCTCGGCTCGGGGTCCATGGCGATGAGCGGCGAGCGGTCGATGAGCAGGCCGTTGAGCATCACGTTGGTCGTCTGGTAGGTCTTGCCTGTCTCGACGATTGTGGTGTAGGTCACGGAGACGCTTTCGCCATCCTCGATCTCAAATTCGACGTACGAGAACGGTGCATCGGCCATCTTCAGCTCGCTCACGGTCGATTTCACGTTGGCGAATTCCACATTGTTCAGCACGACGGAATCGTTGATGGCAACCTGAATCTTTGGCATTTCGCCGCTCTTCGGGTCTTTCCACACGTGGTAGGCGGCCAATGAGTGTTCGCCGGCCTCCAGACCCTTGATGGTCACGGTGATGCTGGTCGGCGTGTCGGTCAGCGTGGGGGTGTTGTTGTCGCCGTCGGCGATGAATGCCACTACGCCGTCGCCCATCAGTCGGGCACCGGTCTGTCCGTTGTCGCGGCCTGCCGTGCAGGTGTTCTTGTGCCACTGTGAACGGAGTACGGTTGCATTGCCCGTAGCTTCCATGATGATTTTCAGGCCGTTTTCAAGGGTGGTCGAATCTTTTGGCAATTGCTTGACGATCCAGCCTTCGTAGTCGGGCTCCTGAATGAGCGCTTCATTTGAGTTCGAGAAGTTCAGGTCAAGGCTCTGTGCCGACAGTGCGCCGGCCATGAGCGTCAATCCGATGGTTGAGAGAGAATTTTTCATATTTGAGATGTTTATGGAAAAAAGATTTGAGTTTAGCTTTTTTCTGTTCGATGCCGCACGTGCGCGCATCCGTGTCAGGTTGCAAATTTAGCAAGATTTTCAGACATTCTATGGCCGATGCTGCCGCGCTACGCGACTTTGAAACGAATTTGCACCCAAAGAGAAATAAATAAGCCCCTTCCGGCGACGGGGAAGGGGCGTCGTGTGCGATGGTTCTTCATTGCGCAGTACACATAGGCAATGATTCTATGGTACGGATGACAGCTTCCCTGTCGCACCGAACTTCGTCGATGGAAAACCGTCCCATTCCATTGCCCCATAGTTCTAATTCTATCGGGATCTCGCATTGGTCACCATTGGTGTTATGAAGATAGAAAATTTTGTAATGCTCACTACTGCGAGAATGTCCACCCCAGTAGTCTATATGATAAGACAAATCGTCACGAGACCAAATTTTTACCTCGTCTTTATACCAATTGGAAACGACCGCGACTTTGTCTGAGCCGAAATATACGGCCGAAATATTTATTCTTGGAGAAAAACGTGTCCATCCGAACCATAGAACGAATAAAAAGACGATTGAGACTGCTATTGTGTCCTGAATCGTGTTTTTCTTAACTGGCTTTTTCGCACCTTTCTTGCCTGTCGTGGAATCTTTTTTTAATATAAATATAAAACGAATCACAATCAGCGCAATAATCATGATACAGGTGCCTGTCGTCCAATAGGATGGTCGGTCTGGATGGTACCAAACAACGGAATAATCCATTTGACGTGCAATTTCTGCATTCAGGGTGTGTTGACGTATTGGCCACCAGATGAAGCGCAAAACGAAGAAAATGGCCAATGGAAGTAATGAGATGCCAAGCCATTTCAAAAGGCCGTGATATTTGCTCGCTTTTTTATCATAATTGTCATGTGTCTGTTCTTGAATGTACTTCCATAAAAAGTAAAGAAAAAACGCCAAAACCGGCAAAGAGAGAAAAAGAATGACTTCCATGATACTTCTCAGAAGGAATACCATTGTAGCGATTGTCACGAAAAAAATTATGATGTACTTTTTCAATTTCTTTATCTTCTAAAATTATATCATTTCCTCCGCAGCAGCACGTAGAGAATCACCGGGATGCCGAACAGCGGCGTCAATGCGTTGATGGGCAGCGTCTTTCCGTCGGACGGCAGCGTGCTGAGCCACAGGCAGAGCATCGTGCATATCGAACCGAGCAGCATCGAGGCTGGCAGCAATGTGCGATGATTGTCGGTCGAGAACATCATGCGGGCAACGTGCGGAATGCTGAGTCCGACGAAGGCTATCGGCCCGCACCATGCCGTCGTCGCCGCGCAGAGCAGTCCCGTCACGAGCAGGATGCCCCATCGGACACGACCCGTCGAGATGCCCAGATTGCGTGCGTAGAGTTCGCCGAGCATCCATCCGTTCATCGGCCGGATCAGCGCGAGCGAGGCCAGCAGTCCGCACAAAATCAGCGTAGCGTAGAGCGGCATCTGCCCCATGCCGACCTGATGGAACGAGCCCATGCCCCAGATGAGCAGCGCCTGGACGCCGTCGGTCGTCGCCTCGTAGTGGATGAGCGTCAGAATCGCGCTCGACAGGTAGCTGAGCAGGATGCCGACGATGAGCAGCGTGACGGGATGCTTCACTACGCGACCAATGCCAAGTAGAAGCATGAGCACGGCCGATGCACCAATCATCGCGGCCCAGATGACGTCCCATCCGCTGTGGCTGCCCGTCACCACGATGACCACCGCAACGGCCAGATTCGCGCCGTTGGTGATGCCCAGAATCGAGGGGCCGGCCAGCGGATTGCGGAAGTAGCTCTGCAACAGCAGACCGCACACGCCGAGGGCAGCTCCCGTCAGTGCGGCGGTGAGCATGGCCGGCACGCGCATCTGCCACACGATGTAGTTCCAGCCGGCATTGGCCGTATCGTCACCGCACAGGATTTTGGCTACGTCCGATGTCGGAATCGACACCGAACCGGAGAACAGGCAGGCCACGGCGGCGGCCAGTGCGATGATGGTGAGCAGGATGTATTTCATTTTAAGGGCTTTTAAGGGGAGTGAAAAGGAAGTGAAAGGGACGATAGTTTTTGTCGGTGAAAGACTGTCAAGTGGAGTTGAAAATCTTTGTGTCGGCTGAGGCAAACGACACTTTTTACTCCCATTTCATTCCTTTTCAATATTCTTCAACCGACGGAAGAATCTCAGACTGTCGTCTTCGCCACGGCGGATGTGGCGCATCTCGGCCAACATCATGTCGGGACGGAACGGCGTCACCTCAAAATAGTCGGAATTGGCTGTGTTGCAGCCGAATATGTTGCCGTCGGCCATTGCCTTGATGTGCTCGAACAGGCGGTTCTGGTCGCGTAGTGTGGCCGATGTCCAGTCGCCGTCGGGGTCAAAATACTTGAAAATCCAGCAGTCGGCAGTGCGGGCGCGGTCGAACACGGCCTCCATCGAGAGGGCGAGCGAGCCGCCGTGCGTGTCGTCGCTCCACGGATAGCGGAAACCTGCGTCCTGATAGAGCCAGCTCATCGTGCTGCGTCCACCGGGTACGTACCACGTCGCGCCGTAGGGCAGGTCGCACAGCAGCATCGGGCGGTCATTCTTTATGGCCGATGCCCCAGCCTCGCCCTCCGAAATCCGCGTAGTGTCGGCCAACGCCGCCATGTGGGTGGCTACCACGGCAAAGAGCGAGTCGGCTTCGCGTCCGCGGTTGACCAATCGGCCGAAGAAGCGCATCCATTCGGCGCGTCCGAGTGGCGTGTTCTCTTGATAGTCAGCGCAATAAATCACGGGCAGCTGTGGCAATACGGCCGATATAACCGCCTGCGAACCTGCCTCGTAGGGCGTGAGCCAGATGGCTTCGCTGTGGGCTGCGGTGATGACCTCGGCGTTCGGGTTCATGCTGCTGCCGCCATCGGCGATTGAACCATCGGCCAAAGCCTTGACAATCTGCTCGTTGTGGATGTATTCGGCATCGCACATCACGCCGATGAACTGCGTGGCGTCGAGCTGGACGAACAAATCCGCGTAGCACGATGCGGTGAGCGTCTGGCGCGGCACGGGCGTGGTGAGCGTCTGCACGCGGCCGAATTGCTCTTCGATTTCATCGACTTTTTCATCGGCCAATGTCTCGGCCGCACCCTCGGGGACGAGCAGATACTGCATCGCGGTGCGGTCGGTCTGCCACGGGTTAAGGATGCGCACGAGGGTCATCCCGTCGGCCAAATCCTGCATCTGGAGCAGTGCGGCGTAGTGCGTTGCGGCCGATGTCTCGGCCAGCGGTTCGTTGGGCGTGCGCGTGTGGCAGGCGGTGAGGAGAAGGAGGGTGAGGAGGAGAAGACCCCCTCCCAGCCTCCCCGAGGGGAGGAGAGCAGACCCTATCCCCTTACCCTTCCCCGTTATGCAGGGGAAGGGAGTGGTTTGCTTTTTATGGACAAAAGTTGGGAAAAACATCGGAATTTTAGTTCGGAACAATGACTGATAAAAGAGTTAGCTGATTCTATATACTCCCTTCCCCTGCATAACGGGGAAGGGCAAGGGGATGGGGTCTGTGAGGGTCTGTCCCTTACAGCCCTCTTGCCGCCCAGATGAGGTCTTTGGCGTGGCCGAGCTCCTTGAACTTCTTTTCGGCAGCGGCCTTCACGTCGTCGCCCAAGTTGGCCACCTTGTCGGGGTGATATTGCAGAGCCATGCGTCGGTAAGCCTTCCGCACCTCGTCGTCGGAGGCATCGGGCGCAACGCCAAGCACCTTGTAGGCCGCTTCGAGCGAGTTTTCGCCTAGGTTGAGCAGTTGGTCGATGGCTGCGCTGCCCACACCGATGCGGTCGGCGATGAACTTCAGTTGTTCGACCTCATCGGGGTGGACTGTGCCGTCGGCCTTGGCGATTTCGCTCAACAGGGCGAGCAGTTGCGTGCGCTGTTCGAGGGTCATGGCCGATGCCATTTCGCGGCAGATTTGGACGATCTGCCTGTTCCATTCGTTCTCGCCAAGCTGTTTGCGCCGCTCGAAAAGACATCGCAGGATGGCCTCGCCCTGCACCTCGGCCTGCTTGCCGAACGCGTTGCGCAACATCTGCCGCACATATTCCATTTCGGAGTGCATGATTTTCCCGTCGGCCTGAATGATGTGTGCCGTGAGTATGAGCAGCGACATCAGGTAGCTGTTGCGTTCACCCTCGGCCGCGTTGCTCCGTGTGGGGCGATTGTCGTTGCCCGAGTCGAACAGGTTTTCACCGAGTGCTCCCAAAGCATAGCCCGCCAGCGCGCCGAAAAAGCCGCCAGCCATTCCGCCGAAAAAGGCGCCGATCCATCGTGCGTATCCCATAATATGTCGTTTTTTAGAGTGTTAAAATTCGCGTAGAGGGTTGCAAAAATAGTGATTATCTGGTTTGTGACAAAATTTTTCAGTGGAGGGATTGGCCGATGCCGATAGTCGCCGCCGGAAATCAGTCATCTGCTTGACGTAATCTGCGCAAGCAAAAAAATGTCGGGGTTCCACGAAAAGGGTGGAACTCCGACTTTTTTCATGCCATGCAGTGTGGCGACTTATTTCATCAGAATCTTGCGGTTGCGGGTCACATACATTCCGGGCGCGAGCGTCTTCGTGTTGTCGATGCGGCGGCCAAAGATGTCCCAAATCGCGTCGGATGCGTCTGAATCATCGGCCGAAACCTCATCGAGAGCCGACACCGTGGGCGCGCCCGAGTAGCACTTCACCGCTACGCGGTTTGTGATGCCGGATGCCAGCGTGAAATTCGCGTAGTAGCCCGATGCGGCATAGAATGCGCGTGCGTAGTAGGTCGTGCCCGATTTGGCCGGCCTGAAGTTGTCGGCCACTTTGGTGAGCAGGCCGCTCAGCGTGTAGGTGCCCGATGGCGCATTGGCCTCGACCGAGACGTCGGCCGTCACTGTGGCCATCACCGTGGTCGATGTCGTCGTGCGGAACAGCTGGATCTGCATCCGGCCGTCGTATGCCTCGCCGTCGTTCTTGATCGTGAGGCGGAAGGTGGCCGGTTCATCGACGAAAAGCGAGTCGCCGTAGTAGTCGCTCGTCACGAGGGCAGGTGCGGCCATCAGCGTGAGGTCGGCACCTTCGCTGCTGTCGGTCGTCACCGTGAAGGTTCGGCTCGTGCCGGCAATGAGCGTGCGGTCTTCCTGCGGGTCGTCGTCGATATTCACGTAGTAGATGTAGAGCGCGGCCGACCAGGTGCCGTTGATGCTGAACGTGTAGTCGAACGAGAGCGTCTGTGTGGCCGATGGCGCAAGTGTGAGCGATGTCTCGTTTGCTTCGACGTATCGCGATGCGCCGTTGGGCGATTTGAGCATCAGGTAGAACTTGCCGACCAGCGTGTTCGATGTGTCGTTGTTGGTAATCTTGCAGGTGATGGTCTCGTCGTATCCGACTGTCGGCGTCTCGGTGTCGAAGCTCCAGTCGCTCACTGAGACGTCGGCCGTTGTCGAGCCCCGGCTGAACGATGCCTTGCCGTTTGCCACGGTGCAGTCGTAGTAGCTCGGCCACTTGGCAGAGAAGTGGAGCAGGCCGACTTCGTTTTCCATGTCGCCCGAAGTGGGCACGGCGCAGACATAGACGCGGTATGTGCCGTCGGCCAACGTCGTCGGTACCTTTATTTTTTGTGAGCCGAAGCTGATGCCTTTGAATGAAAAGTTGTCGTAGTCAACGCCGCTGATGGTATAGACGCTGCTTGTGGTGGAATAGCCCGCGATGTCGTCGCCCTGCACGAAGGCGAGGCCGATCTTGAACTTTAGGGTGTCGGTCGAGAAGTTGTAGATTGTCGGGAGCGACACCGTCACGCTGTTGCCCAATGTGGCCGATGTGGCGCTGATGGAGAACGTTTCGCCGTCGGGCATGAGCGATGGGATGTAGTGCCCGTCGGAGATTGTCCCTTTGGGCGCGAGCTGCACGATGGCGCTATGTGAGTCGCAGAACACTTCGTCCTCGTCGGCATTGAGCAATGTGATGTCGAAATATCCGTTACATTCGCCGGCCCAGCCCCAGTTAACATGGAAGAGGCCGTCGCTGTCGAGTCCGTCCACGATGAAACAGTGTCCGCCGGCCTCCGACACGCCGCCGTAGATTATCGGGCGGCTGTGCTCCAGTTCGTTGGTCAGGATGGCGACCCACTCGTCGTAGGTGTAGCATTCGCGTGAGATACATTCGGCCAACGGATCGTAGCCGAAATTCTTGACCAGACCTCGGCGCAGGAATGCCTCGACCGACGATGAGCCTTCGCTGCTGTCGCCATATTCCATGTCGGCCGCAACTCCGCAGTGGTAGCTCAGCTTGGCCACTTCGTTGAGCTGCGCGTTGGTGTAGGATGTGCGGCTGCTGTATTTGTCGAACATCAGGTCGTAATCGTAGGTCTGCGTGCTGAAATCGACCGTTAGCTTTTTGTCGAAGACATCGGTGTGCGAGCCAGTGCCCGTGGCCGGATAGCGGTAGTAGTACATCAGCTGCGCTCCGGCCGTCGCCACGCAACCCACGATGGTCTGTGCGCCTTTGCTCGTGGTCGGGCAGAGCAGGTTGAACGGGTATGACTGGTCCCACGCAATGTCGCCCAGCAGTGGGGTTATGGCCGATGACGATGCCGTCGAAAGTCGCGTAGCGGATGTCTGGACCGACTCCGGATTGGCCTCGACGTATGCTGCAACGTCGCTCACCTGCTGAAGCCACGCGCTCATGTTGGCCGGCACGTTGTCGGCGTCGAACGGACGGTCGCTGTAGCCCAACACGGGTGCCATCAGGTCCGAGCCGCTCAAGATGACGAAGCCGTCTGCCTCATCGTTGCTGTAAATATAATAAGGAGAAAAATCTTCGCTGCCCGATGTGTCGGAATCGCGCATCGTAGCGGAATTTGCCGTCGCATTGAGTGCGGCTGACTGAAGGCTGATTTTGTCGGACGAGAGGAACTTTTTTGCCAGTTGCAGCGCTTCCTGCTCGCTGCGTTGGGCTCCCTGCGCCGTGAAACAAAGGAATAATGCGGTTGCTGACACCGCCAAGATTTGAGTATTGTTCATGTTTTGTTTTTGGAATAATTTTAAATAGCGCACCGTCGTGCCCTTCCATTATATTTTCTCAGATGAGTTTGAAACATTTGGGTCGGCAAAGGTAGCAAGTTTTGGACGAGCGGCCAAAATTTTAATTTTTTTTGACAAATGCCAGTGCCGCATCGCCACGAAAGGACTAACTTTGCGGCATGAACAGATTTCCAGACAACAATGCAGAGGGCGCGCGCATCGGCCAGATGCTGCTTGCGCGCGGTTGGACAATGGCATCGGCCGAGAGCTGCACGGGCGGCACGATTGCCTCGATGGTGACGGCTGTGGCAGGTTCGTCGGCCTACTTCCGTGGCGGCGTGGTGAGCTACGCTGTTGAAGTGAAGCAGCAGGTGCTTGGCGTGGAGCTGCACGACGGCGTGGTGAGCGAAGACACTGCGCGGCAGATGGCCGAAGGTGCGGCACGTGTGTGCGCGGCCGACTGTGCGGTGGCGACAACTGGCGTGGCTGGGCCTGGCCCGTCGGACGGAAAAAGGCAGGGAACGGTGTGCATCGCGGCACTCACTCCGCACGCATCGGAGCAGCGCACTTTTGTGTTCGATGGCGATCGTGAAAGCGTGATTTTGCAAGCCGCAGTTGCCGCTTTGCGGATGTTGGGTGGCCTCATCGGACGAGAAACGGAAAAATAAGGACGGAAAATTGCATCCATAACGAAAAAACGCTTACTTTGCAGCCCGTTTTGGGAAAATTGCATCGAAAATCGAAGTCTGAGGGAAGTGATGCGCCCGCGGAATCGAGCATCGGCATCGACCAGAACAAAAACGATTTTAACAACAAAACTCTTAAAATCGGATACTCCCGCCCTTCTGTCAGGGGTTTCCATTACGTCCGGTTTTATCTCAAAAAAAACGAACAAAAATGTCAAAAATTTGTCAGCTTACTGGTAAAAAGGCAGGAAGTGGAAATAACGTTTCGCACTCAAAGCGCCGCACCAAGCGCTTGTTCAATGTGAACCTGCAGGTGAAGAAGTTCTATGTTCCGGAGCTCGATGACTTTGTCTATCTCAAGGTTTCAGCTGCCGCAGTGCGTACAATCAACAAGAAGGGTATTTCTGCCGCTCTGAAGGAGGCAGGTTATGTAATCGGTTAATATTATGGCAAAGAAAGTTAAAGGCAACCGCGTACAGGTCATCCTCGAGTGCACCGAGCAGAAGGCTTCTGGTGTTCCTGGAATGTCACGTTATATCACCACCAAGAACCGCAAGAACACCACTGAGCGTCTTGAGCTGAAGAAATATAACCCATTCCTGAAGCGTTACACCATCCATAAGGAGATTAAGTAATCTCTGAGAGTTAGTTAAGTTACCAACGTTAATAGTTAAAATTTACAGACTATGGCAAAGAAAACCGTGGCTACCCTCAAAACCGGAGATGGCCGTACTTTCAGCAAGGTTATCCGCGTAGTGAAGTCTCCAAAGACCGGCGCATATATGTTCGTCGAGGAGATGGTTCCAAATGAATTGGTAAAAGAGACTCTTGCAAAGTAATTTTTGCATCGAGACCAAATGATAATCTGACCGCAAGGAAGCTGTTGCCTCTTTGCGGTCTTTTAGCACATTGCGACCTCATAACCTGATAACCTCAAACCACATCATCAACTATGGGATTTTTCGATTTCTTCAAAAAGGAAAATAAGGAGACCTACGATCAGGGTCTCGCAAAGAGCAAGCAGAGCATCTTCGAGAAGCTGACTCGCGCCGTCGTTGGCCGCGACAGGGTCGATGATGAAGTGTTGGACAGTCTGGAGGAGGCTCTCATCACGAGCGATGTCGGCGTCGAGACCACGTTGCGCATCATCGAACGCATCGAAGATCGCGTAGCGCGCGACAAGTACGTCGGCACCGATGAGCTGAACCGCATCCTGCGTGAGGAGATAGCTGCGCTATTGGCCGAAAACGAGCGCGAGGAACTGGACGGTTTCACGCTGAAGCCCGGCACCAAGCGCCCCTACGTGATTCTGGTGGTCGGCGTGAACGGCGTCGGCAAGACGACGACCATCGGCAAACTGGCCTATCAGTTCAAGGAGGCCGGCAACAAGGTCGTGTTGGGTGCGGCCGATACGTTCCGCGCGGCAGCCATCGACCAGCTTCAGATCTGGGGCGACCGCGTCGGCGTGCCTGTCGTCAAGCAGCAGATGGGCAGCGATCCGGCCAGCGTCGCGTTCGATGCGGTCAACCATGCCGTCAAGGAGCAGGCCGATGTCGTCATCATCGACACGGCAGGCCGTCTGCACAACAAGGTCGGACTGATGAACGAGTTGGGCAAAATCCGCAAGGTGATTACGAAGGTTGTGCCCGATGTGTCGCCCGAAGTGCTGCTCGTGCTCGACGGTTCGACCGGACAGAATGCGTTCGAGCAGGCAAAGCAGTTTGCCGCAGTGACCGACGTAACGGCATTGGCCATAACCAAACTCGACGGTACGGCCAAGGGTGGCGTCGTCATCGGCATCAGCGACCAGTTGCGTACTCCGGTGCGCTACATCGGCCTGGGCGAAGGAATGAAGGATTTGCAGATTTTCAATGCAAAGGCGTTTGTCGAGTCGCTGTTCTAAGGACCCCCACCCAATCTCCCCAAGGGGAGGTGTTTATTTCCCCGTACTCTCTTATGATCAAGAACCGAATAGACTTAATAACATTAGGTTGCTCCAAGAATCTGGTTGACAGCGAACGCCTCATGGGTCAGCTGGCGGCCGTCGGCTATAAGATGCACCACGACCCCGAAGATCCGAAGGGCGAGATCGTCATCGTCAACACGTGCGGCTTCATCGGCGATGCAAAGGAGGAGTCGATTAACACGATTCTCGGTCTGACGGAGTTGAAGAAACGTCGCAAAATCGGCCAAATCTTCGTCATGGGCTGCCTGAGCGAGCGTTATCGCAAGGAATTGGCCGACGAAATTCCCGAAATCGACCGCATCTACGGCAAGTTCGACTGGAAGCAGATTCTGTCCGATTTGGGACACTCGTGGAACGATTCGCTACGCGGCCAACGGCTCCAGACATCGCCCAAGCACTATGCCTACGTGAAGATTGCTGAGGGCTGCAACCGCATGTGCGCCTATTGCGCCATTCCGCTCATCACAGGCAAGTACAAGAGCCGTCCGATGGAGGACATCATCGCCGAGGTTGAGGGGCTTGTGGCCAATGGCGTCCGCGAAATCCAGCTCATCGCGCAGGATCTGACCGGCTACGGCATTGACCGTTATGGCCGATACAACATCGCCGAACTGGTTGAAAAGATAGCCCAGACTCCCGGCGTGGAGTGGCTGCGTCTGCACTATGCCTATCCGAACGATTTTCCGATGGATCTGCTGCCCGTCATGGCCAAATATCCCAACATCTGCAAGTATCTCGACATCGCACTCCAGCACGCGTCCAATCATGTGTTGGACAGAATGTTACGCCGCATCACGCGCGAGGAGACGGAGCAGCTTTTGGCCGAAATCCGTCGCCAAGTGCCCGGCATCCACCTGCGCACCACGTTGATGGTCGGTTTCCCTGGCGAGACCGAGGCCGACTTTGATGAAATGGTCGATTTCGTGCGACAGCAGCGTTTCGAGCGTATGGGTGCGTTCGCCTTCTGCGAGGAGGAGGGGACCTATGCCGCAAAGCACTATAAGGACGATGTGCCGGCCGATGTCAAGCAGCGCCGTCTCGACACGCTGATGACGTTGCAGCAGGAAATCTCATTGGCCACACAACAGGAAAAGGTCGGTCGCACGTTCAAGGTCATCATCGACCGGCTGGAGGGCGAATATTACGTCGGCCGTACCGAATTTGACAGCCCCGAGGTCGATCCCGAGGTGCTCATTCCGGTCGAGTCGCTGCCGATGGTGTCAACTGCGGTCGATAAGTCGCTGAAAACTCACGTAGCGTTGACTGTCGGCAAGTTCTACGATGTGGAAATCACTGAAGCCACGCCGTATGAGTTGATGGGTAAGTTGTGATTCTCCGCAAGGTTCAGAAATATAGTGGCCAATGCCTCTGTCTGCACAAAATATTGGATGTTGCTTGGCAAAAGTAGCATCCAATCGTTTTTTTTGTGTTATTTCTTGTGTGTTTGAGAAATTCTATGTATATTTGCGGCGTTTTTTCAACAAACTAAACTATAATACAATGAAAAAACTTACTATTGTTCTTTGGGCATTGGTTTTGCCTTTGGTCGCCCAGTCTCAAGAATTGAAAACTTCTAATTTGCGTATCTACGGAGGTATGGCATTTGGAACGATACCTCATGCTGATGGTTCCGATCGTGGTTTTCAAGCAGGCCTTTCGGTTAGTTACCTTATTGCGAAGAATGTCCCTGCCTATTTGTCTTTTGGAGCGGAATATACGCGCATACAGGATGATGGAAGGTATCCGCTTGGCATATTCTATAGCGATGTCACGGAAACTATTTCAAGTTTGGCAATTCCGCTGAATGTTTCTTATCAGGTCGTTAGAGCGGGCAGTTTCAATCTTGAACCTTTCGCCGGATTTACAGGACGAATAAATGCCAAGTGTGGAGTGGAGGGTGATATGGTGAAGCGTGACTATGAAGTCCCGACATTCCAACCCGGTTGGAATGTCGGCCTGGGTGTGAATTGGGGCTATGCGAATATATCTTATCGTTTCAATAAGGATTTCACTAATCTTTTAAAGGAATATTCTGGTGATTCAAAGGTCCGCTACAATTTCATAACCATTGGCGTGAATCTATAAAATTAAAATAAAAAACTCAGTTTGGAATTGTCCAGACTGAGTTTTTGTTTTGCTTGTGCCTTGTGCGGCGGCTTTAGAACAAGTCTGAGTGCGTTCCTGTCTGTAAGAACAGCAGGGTCAGTTCGTTGTCATTCTGTTGCCATGTCATTAGCCAATCGGGTTGAATGTGACATTCCCACGTTTCCTCTCGGTTGACAAGCTTGTGAGGGCGGTAATTCGGAGGAAGAGAACCGGTGTTTGCGAGGATGGTGATGGCTTCTTGAATCAATTGGATTTCTAGACCTCGTTTCATGCACCGTTTCAAATCTTTTCGGAATCGGTTAGTGTAATCGATGCTATACATAATATGTTCAGTTCAGAATCTGGTTGAACATGTCCTCTACACTCTCTGCATGATAGACTCTTCCGTTCTTCACGTCGTCCATGGCTTCGCGGAAACCTGCTGTCTTGGTGATGTCGAGTTCTTTGGTTTTCTTCCGTCCGAGAGTCCAGCCCATTCTCTTGGCCATTGTCTTGAGAAAACCAACATCGGCCTTTGGCACGCTCAGCATGAACGTGTCAGGTGTTTGTTGTATCGTTATTGTTGCCATAATAGTCAAACGTTTTTCAGTTAAACATTACTTGTGCCTTGTCCGGCGGCTTGACCCCGACCACGCTTTCTTGCCACGCAATTGGGCCGCTTTGGGGTTCACGCCCTCCACGCGGCGTTCTTTCAGCGTGCGGTCGCGTTGCACATTGGTCATTTTGCCCATCATTTCCGACAGCGTCTTTGGCCGACGGAGTTCGTCGCGCTTGGCCTCTTTGGCAGCGACCTCCTTGTTGGCGGCCTGCAGAAGTTGATTCTTTGCCTGTTTGTCGGCCGAACTGTGTCCGCGCGTTTTGATTGCGGCCACGCGGGCAGCTTCATCCTTCAGGTCGCTCAGCGTCTTTTTTGTGGCGTTGGCCGACTTGTTCTGGTTGGTTGTTGCAGTTTTTCCGGCATTCTTGCGGCCATGACGCAGCAGCTTGCTCTTCGGATTCTGCATCAGAGCCTCCTCGCGGGCCTGTTTCAGTTCGTTGTGCTCCTCCCACCACGGACGTTCCATCTGGGCCATCAGAGCCTCCTTCGTCACGGCGTTCTTTGCCTTGTTGTTCGGGTCGACCAATTGGCCGTCCACATAGACCTTATCGTTTTCGGTGTCGATTTGCATACCGATTTTAGCAGGCAGATGATTGACCTCTACGCGACCGGTTTCGATAAGCTCGTCCACCTCACGGCGTGAGCATACGCCCGATTCGCTCAAATACTTGTTGATGCGTTCCAGTTTCTCCATTTTCGTGAATTTTTGTCTTAATAATTAAAAAACTGCGCGAAGGTACGCAATAAAAGGCAAATTTGACTATCTTCGCGCGAAAAATTAGGAACTTAGGCTTAAATCCAATCCCTTTATGTTCAAAAAGATTGCGCTTTATTTCCTTTTTGTCCAGCTCTTCCTGTTGGGCAAATTCATTTTCCTCAGCTTTCATGCCGATATTTTCGATGCCTACGCTGCGGCCGACTGGTTTGCAGTGCTCTGGCATGGACTTCCGCACGACCTGACATGTGCCGGCTACATTATGGCGTTGCCTTTCGTGCTGCAATTGGCCTACATCTGGTACAAGGGCAATTGGCATCGCCTGTTCATGATTTTCTGGTTGAGGCTTACGCTTTTGCTCGTCGTCATAATCCATTTGAGCGACCTTTTCCTCTACGGTTTTTGGGGATTCCGCATCGACCAGACAGCGCTCACATACTTCATGGACAGCCCTTGGGAGTGCATCAGCCAGGCTCCGGTTTGGATGCTGGCTTTGTCGCCGTTCCTCATTTTTGGCTTGTGGTGGCTGTTGCAGCGGCTTTTCTGCTTGTTCTATCCCGAACGGCGTAAGGGCACGCGGGTGATGTTGGACACGACGAGGCGTCGCAAATGGCAATCGGCCGCCGCGCTGCTGCTTTGCGGACTGGTCTTCTTGGCCATACGAGGTGGCGTGACGCAATCGACCATGAACGTCGGCCGAGTCTATTTCAGCAGTGAGATGCCGCTCAACCAGGCTGCGACCAACCCGATGTTCAGCCTTTTCCATAGCATGGCCCACAAGCACAAGGACTTCGCACAGCAGTACCGTTTCATGTCGGCCGACGAAGCCGCTGCTGCCTATGCCGAGCTGAACACACCGTCGGCATCGTGTGCTATTGCGTTGGCCGACAGCGTTTTGTCCGATTCCATTATGGCCGACAGCCTCCGCCACGCGCCACTTTTGCGCACTACGCGACCTGACATCGTGCTGCTCATCCTCGAAAGCTTTTCCGGAACGGCCTGCACGGCGGTCTGCCCCGATGCCGACTCGACAATCATGCCGACGGTGAACCGCATCTATCGCGAAGGAATCGGATTCAGCAACTTTTTCGCCAACAGTTTCCGCACCGATCGCGGCTGTGCAGCAATTCTCGCGTCCTATCCGGGCCAGCCGAACAATTCGGTGATGAAGGACCAGCAGCGATGCAACAATCTGCAATATCTCAGCCGACGTCTGCGCGAAAACGGCTACGCGACCAATTTCCTCTACGGCGGCGACGTGAACTTCACCAACATGCGCGGTTTCCTGACCGCTGGCGGTTTTGAACGGATTACGGGCGATGCCGACTATCCCGCATCCGAGCGAAAGGCCGAATGGGGCGTGCCCGACCACATCATGTTCAATCATTTGTACGATGAAGTTGCCCGACGCGACACTACGCGACCGACGTTCACCGTAATGCTGTCGCTGAGCAGCCATGAGCCATTCGACGTTGAGTATCATCATTTTGACGATGGCTTCGTAAACAGCGTCGCATACGCAGACAGCTGCATCGGCGGTTTCATCGAACGCATCCGACAGACGCCGGCTTGGGACAATCTGCTCATCATCGGAGTGGCCGACCATGCCTTTGCGTCCTATCCCGCCGGACTGCAAAATCACGAGCTGCGGCGCTATCGAATCCCATTCTTCTGGACGGGAGGAGCCATCAGCGGCCCGCGCATCATCGACACCTACGGCAGCCAGACAGACATCGCCGCTACGTTGCTCGCACAGATGGGCATCGGCCACGACGACTTCAATTTCAGCAAGGATATGCTCGACGATTCCATCGGACATTACGCATTCTATGCCTTCAGCGACGGTTTCGGCCTCGTCACCGACAGCTGCCGCTATATTCAGGACAATGCGAAGTCGGGGCAGGGCTTGTCTGGTACCGACGATCCGAACGGCTTTGCTGAGCGTTGCGGAAAAGCCTATTTGCAGACGCTGTACGACGATTTGAGCCGCCGTTGACGCCGCATAATCGCACATTTGGACTACGGCATTGCGCAAAACGGAAAAAAATGAGTGTTTTTTTGTTGGAAATGATGCGAAAAGTAGTTACCTTTGCGCCGTTTGAATTTACTCCGAAGAGCCCGTCTTGATTGCGGGAAAACAAAACCTAAATCATAATTATGAAGAAGTTTTTTCTTGATTTCTCGATCATGCTTTGTGTGTCAGCAGTCACACTCGTTGTCGCTTGGGCAATGCAGCCGGCCAAGCAGTCTATCGTGATCAGCAACACAATCGAAACTGACGATACGGTTTCGGCTACGGTCAATGCCGCCCAAAAAGACAAGTCGTTCGAGAATTTTGTTGTTGACAGATTCGATTTCACCCGCGACGGCTACGACCTTCTGGAGCAGAATCAGGAGAAGGTCAAGACCCGTACAGACCTTTTGGTCGAGGTCGATGGAGAAACAAAGATTTATCGTCTCGCCATCGAGTGTACGTGGGTCGAGGCTCTTTCGTCAAAGGGCATTGTGTGGGCCAACGATACCGAAATGAAGTCCATCATGGAATCGGCCGAGAAAGAGAAGGATGTCGATGTCGAGGTTAAGATTATCCTCATCGTTGGCGTCGGCGGCACTCCGACATCGCCGAAGTCGCTCTACATCGCTCCAATCAAGTATCATGCCGACCGCAGCCTCACGGCTCAGACATTGGCTGGCTTCGAGACAAAGTTCAAGCCGAACGGCAAGTTCAACTTCGACGGCGCAGTGCTTCGACTGGAATAATCCGGAAAATCGCGTAACGATATAAAAAACATCGCATGAAACGAACGTTTCGTGCGATGTTTTTTTGTTGTTGCAGAGACGCCACTGTGTGACGTCTCTACGTGATTTTTTATCCGAACTTCTCGCAAGCCTCCTTGTAGGTGTCGAGGCTGCCGATGTCGAAGCGTCCGGCCGACATTGGCCAGGCGTGCATCGTGGTGTGTTCGACCATGTAGTGCGCCAAATTGCCCGGGGCGTCCTTGCCGCAGCCATTGGCCACACTGCCCAACACGAGCGGCAAGTCCTTCTTCAGGTAGATGTAGAACGGCGGCACGGCCCAATGGCTCTTTGGCACCTGCGGCTTCTCTTCCATGCCCACTACGCGACTTTTTTCGTCAAGTTCGACGACGCCGGTGCGTTGCAGTTTCTCAATCGAAGGCTGTTCGTGGCACATGATGCACGACGTGCCTTTCTGCTTTGCGAAATCGATGAATTCGCGGAACGAGAAGAAGAGGATGTTGTCGGCGGCCGATACCATGATGTCGTCGTCGATGTGCAGTTTGTCGAGCGCGAAAAGCAGGTCGCAGACGGCTCCCAGACGGGTTTCGTTCGATTCTGTGCCATCGTCGATGATGGTGATCGGCTTCTTGTATTTATGGCCGATGTCCATCTTCCACGCCTCGAAGTGATGGGCGAACTTGTGGTTGCTGATGATGACGTGTTCGTCGATGTCGGCAATCGCGTCGATGTCGTCCAGCATCCGTTCGAGGATGGAGCGTTGGCCGATTTTCAACAGCGGTTTTGGAAAATTCTTGGTCAATTCGCCCAATCTGGTTGCATAACCTGCGGCGATGATTATATTCTTCATTTTTGAGGATGTGGGGTTTGTAGAACGCTGATGACGCGGATTAGGCCGATTTGAACGGATTACTTGGGGCATTGGCCAATGACACTACATCGGCCAAAAATAGTCCAAATCCGTTTCTGTCGGTTACGTCTGTGTCATCCGCGTTCTAATATAAAATTAGTCGGTCACGAAACGCGCGCCGTCGTCGGGCTTGACAAAGAAGCATTTGAACGTCTCTTCATATTCCGGGAACTTCGCCAGATACTGCTCGGTGAGGGCTTTTTCGATGTCGGCCTTGTATGCGGGGTCAATCAGGGCAATGACTGCACCCTTGAAACCTGCGCCGGAGAATCGGCCGCCATAGACACCGGGCAGCGTGCGCATGATTTCGTAGATGGCAATCAGCTCCGTGCTGCCGCACTCGTAGTTGTGGATTGACGATTCGCAGCTGGCCAATGAGAGTTGGCCGAAAAGCTTCAGGTTGCCCGATTCCCATGCTGTAACTCCCTGACGCACACGGCGGTACTCTGTATAGAAGTGCTCGGCACGGCGGGCGAAACGGGCAGGCATGGCAATGCGCGTCTTGTCGTAGGTTGACTTCGGAATGTCGCGTAGGAACGTCTTGTCGAACGTCTTGAGCGGCTGGTCGGTGTAGGCCAGCATGTTCCACGCGGCAGTCTTGCACTCATACACGCGCAGGTTATAGTCCGAGTTGACCAGACTGCGCGTCAGACCCGAAAAGAAGATGCCGATTTCAAATTCCGGCATGTTCGGGTTGCGCTTGATGATGCGCCACTCGTCGCTGTCGCAGTCGAGGAAGAGCAGTCCGTCCTTCTTGCCCAATGCGATGCAGGCCTGGTCCAGCAGACCGTTGTTAAGGCCGATGTATTCGCGTTCGGCCTCGCTCGCAATCTGCACTACCTCAAAGGGTTGCAGCTTGATGTCGTTGGCCTTGGCAAATGCCATCACGTAGGCAATCAGCACGGCTGCGCTCGACGAAAGACCGCCCACGGGGAGCGAACCTTGCAGGTGTCCGTCGATGCCGTATTGAAGCTCAAAGCGCTTTTTCAGTGCATATTTCGCACCACGGGCATAGTCGCCCCAATGCTTCTCGCGCACCTGTGTCGGCTTGGCAATGTCGAACGAGACATCGCCCTCGAACGAACCTGACGTGAGGTTCACCAAGCTGTCCTGCCGCACGTTGAACCAGAGGTCAACGCCCTTGTCGATGGCGAAACCGGTCACCAGTCCGTGCTGATGGTCAACGTGTGCGCCGATTGGACAAACGCGATAGGGCGAAAAGATGTGATATTGATAGGTCATTTTAAAATTACAAATTACAGATTACAAATTACGATTCCACCCGCATGGAAATGTTAATTGTTCATTATACTCTCTTCCCCTACATAACGGGGAAGGGCAGGGGATGGGGTCTGTTTTACGAATTCTTCCACCTTACGCGCATCTGGTCGCCGATGATGGCCTGAACCTCCTTGACCAGATCCCAGTCGATCGGAGCCTCGGCATAGGCGATGTTCTTGCGCACGTTGTCGGGGTTGGCCGAACTGAACAGCGTAGTTGCGATGCGCGGGTTGCTGATGGCGTATTGGATGGCCAATTTCTCAATCGGATAGCCCTTGCCGTTGCAGTATTCGACGGCGCGGCGGCAGGCTTCGACCAATGGTTTCGGTGCTGGATGCCAATCGGGTACGCCACGGGTGGAAAGCAATCCCATCGACAGCGGAGACGCGTTGATGATGCCGACGCCATTGGCCTCAAAGAAATCGAAATAGTCGTTCAGCAGTTCGTCGTTGAGCGAATAGTGGCAGAAGCAGAGCGTGGCCTCGACGGTGCCGGCAGGGACGTGTTCGATGACCCACTTGATGTTTTCGGGCTGGAGGTCGGTGATACCTACGTGGCTTACGATGCCCTTCTGCTTGAGTTCGACGAGGGCCGGCAGGGTCTCATCGGCCACTTTCTGAAGTCCGCCCGGCAGTCCGGCCTGGAACTCGATGTCGTGCACGTTGATGAGGTCGATATGGTCGATGTTGAGTCGCTCCATGCTTTCAAAGACGCTGTCGGTGACGCGCTTGGCCGAATAGTCCCACGTGTTTTTGCCGTCCTTGCCGTAGCGGCCGACCTTGGTGCTCAGATAGTATTTGTCGCGTGGAATCTGCTTCAGAGCCTTGCCCAACACGGTTTCGGCCTTGTAGTGGCCGTAGTAGGG
>DFJU01000035.1 GCA_002373755.1 Bacteroidales bacterium UBA3663
CCACCCTGCTGGGGACGACCGTAGCCACCCTGCTGGGGACGACCGTAGCCACCCTGACGTGGCTGGAAACCGCCCTGACGTGGCTGATAGCCACCCTGTTGCGGACGGTTGAAACCGCCCTGCTGCTGACGATAGAAGCCGCTCTGAGGCTGCTGGCCCTCGTGTGCCTGCGTGTTCTGGGTGTTCTCTGCACCCTCATGCGAGCTCTGAGCCTCACCATTCATTGCGTTCTGCTGTGGACGATAGTAGCCGCCACCCTGCTGATAGTGGTTGTTGTAGCCACCCTGCTGCGGACGACCATAACCGCCCTGACGTGGCTGGTAGCCACCCTGTTGTGGACGGCTGAAACCGCCCTGACGTGGCTGGTACGGACGCGAATAGCGCTCGTTGGCCGATGGATCGAAGTTGTGGGATTCGCTGATTCGTGGGCGACGTTTTGGCTGTGTTTCCTCACCCTCATTACGTGGGGTGCCAGCCTGTGGATTCTGATTTTCTTCCATAATAATCAAACAGTTGTTAGTAAAACAAAAAATTATTAAATACCAGTATAATTGTTAGGAGCAAGTGCATGCAACTCTGCTTTCACCGACTCCGAAACGTTTAATGTATCGATAAATTGTGAAATTGTTTCCTGGTTCATGCCCGTATTGACTCGGGTCAAAGCCTTGAGAGTCTCGTATGGCTTCGGATAGCCCTCGCGACGCAGGATGGTCTGGATGCCCTCGGCCACAACAGCCCAAGCATTGTCCAGATCGCGCTGGATGGCCTTCTCGTTCAAAAGGAGCTTGCGCAGACCCTTCAATGTGCTGGCCAACGCGATGAGCATGTGACCCATCGGCACGCCGACGTTGCGCAATACGGTCGAATCGGTCAGATCACGTTGCAGACGGCTTACCGGCAACTTAACGGCCAGATGCTCCAGAATGGCATTGGCAATGCCGAGGTTGCCTTCCGAGTTCTCGTAGTCAATCGGGTTGACCTTGTGCGGCATGGCCGACGAACCGACCTCACCGGCCTTGATCTGCTGCTTGAAGTATTCCATCGAAATGTACTGCCAGAAGTCCTTGTCAACATCGAGCAGGATTACGTTGATGCGGCGCAATGCGTCGAACAAGGCGGCCAAATTGTCGTAATTTGAAATCTGGGTGGTCCACTCTTCGCGCTCAATGCCCAGCTTCTCGCTCAGGAACTTGTTGCCGAAAGCACGCCAATCACGGTCAGGATATGCGATGTGGTGGGCATTGAAATTGCCCGTAGCTCCGCCGAACTTGCCGGAAAATGGGACTTTCTTCAAAAGTTCGAGCTGCTGGCGCAGACGATAGACGAAGACCATCACCTCCTTGCCCAAGCGTGTGGGCGATGCCGGCTGACCATGTGTGCGGGCAAGCATCGGGATGTCCTTCCAGTCGTCGGCATATTGAGCCAGCTGGTCGATAACCTCCTGCAATGCAGGGATATAGACCTCGTTGACGCACTCTTTGATGGACATCGGCACCGAAGTGTTGTTGATGTCCTGGCTGGTCAAACCGAAATGAATGAATTCCTTGTACTGCTCCAAACCGAGCTTGTCGAACTCCTCTTTCAACAGATATTCGACAGCCTTGACGTCATGGTTGGTCACCTTCTCGATGTCCTTGACGCGCTGAGCCTCGTCGGTCGAGAAATTCTGGTAAATGGCACGAAGTTTTGGGAACACGCTGCTCGGCACTCCTACGAGCTGAGGCAACGGCAATTCACACAATGCTATGAAATACTCCACCTCCACGCGCACACGATACTTGATCAGTGCATATTCAGAAAAATAGTTGCTTAACACTTCTGTCTTACTGTGGTAACGGCCATCAATCGGGCTTACGGCAGTCAAAGGGCTAAATACAAATTCCATCAGAATATCTTTTAATTTTATTAATGTTTTTTTCTAAAAAATTTATTCTCTTGCTTATAAGTTCTCTTGTTTAAATTGATGTTCAAAAGACATTTTGAACAATTTTTTCCGGTTGCAGGGATGCAGATTTGGTTTTGGTCTTGGCCAATGTTGTTGTCTGATTTTCCCGTTCTGGCAGATGCTCAAAGTTATCTGGCTCCGAACAACGGTCGATTTCCGTCTTCACACATCTTCTCCTGACTGACATTCGGACTACCTTGTGGCGATGTCATTTCTTCCAAAGTCGATAGCCAATGTTCACACATATGGCATTTTGCTTCGTGTAGCTGTCGTCGGCGACAATTTCAAACAGACCCGGCTGATATGTGCAGCTGACCGCTACGCGATTGCAATCGAAACCGATGCCGACCTGTGGACCAAGATTCCAGTTCCTGATGCCCGACGGACTGCTGAAGAACTTGTCGATGTAGATGCCGCCATTCAACGAAAGCCTCATCTTCTTCGCCAAATTGAAGAAATAACGGGCCTGGCACTGCAATTCCACGCTTTGCACCGTAACCTCGTCTGTTTCCTCGTCACGCAAGATTTTACCGATTCCAAGGCCGTTGTCGTAGTAATACAGGTGGTCACCGCCTTTGCGCATATAGTAGGCACCTGTCTGCAAACCCCACTTTTTGTTGAACGCCTGATCCCAGATGAAACCGAGATCGAAACTGTTGTCGGTGTTGCCCCAGCGCTCGCTCTTTCCATAATACTCCGTGTCGAGTCCGATGGCATTGTTGCTCATCCAGCTATGGACATATCCGGCTGTGAATGTGAAAGTTGACCCGCAGAAATAATATTGCTCGCGGGCTTCGCGTCGAGCCTGCTCTTTTTTTGTGAACTTTTGGGCAAACAGAGAAGAACCAAATGCCGTCGCAAACAACAATATCAATATAGTTCTCTTTTTCATTATTCAGTTATCATAGGTTCCTTCCGGCCTTCTTTCCTGTTTTGGCCTCAAAAGCATTTGGAAGGGCAACTTACATGTTTGTATTCGTTAGTCGCGACCTTATTTCGCCGCAATGAGATAAATCGGGGGAAAACTCTGCTATCCATCAGCAGAGCCCCCTGATTGTTTTGTATATCTGAATCGGCTTCAGAATTTACTTGCCGCCGATCTTGTCTGCACTTTTTCCTCCCAAGACGCACAATACGACGCCAAGAATGATTGCTACAGCACAACCGATCAGAACCCAGTTGTAAGTGGCCTTCTCAATATCGGAAGTGAAAGAAACGTACAAGGCAATTACAGTCAACAAGATGAGGATTACTCCTCCGTAAAGTTTCAAAAATCTCATAATGCGTATCTTTAAATTAGTGTTATTTTTGATATATTCGATTTAATTTTCTGCGCAAAGTAACATAATTTTCTGTTATGTCGGCCCAATTCCATCTAAAAAACAAGATAATTTTTAGTTTTTTTCAATATCTTCGCCGCCGAAACAACGAAAAACAACTTTTTTTCAGTTTAATAGTAGTCCAAATGGTCTTTTTTTACGCAATTTACGAGTTCGGCGTTATTCTGCCGCTTGCTTTGGCCGCCACCATCATCACGTCAATCATCACTGCCGTCGGATGTATGTGCGGGTTCGGCAAATTCATGGGTTATTGGCCTGGAGTCATGTGGTCGAAGTTCATCTGCGCCATCTGCCTCTGCCCCTACAAGGTCGTCGGTCGTGAAAAAATCGACAAGGACACATCCTACATTTTCGTCCCGAACCATCAGGGTGCATTCGACATCTTCCTGCTCTACGCGGGCCTGAACCACTCTTTCAGATGGATGTTGCGCAAGGGCATCCGCAAGATTCCGGCTGTCGGCTATGCGTGCGACAAGGCCGGCCACATCTGGGTCGACGAACGCGGTGCATCGGGCATGATGCACACCGTGCGCCAGGCTTTGAAGACGTTGCAGGGCGGCACTTCAATCATCGTCTTTCCTGAAGGTACGCGCACGCTCGACGGACATCTGCACCGCTTCAAGAAGGGAGCTTTCACATTGGCCGCAATGCTTCGGATGCCTGTCGTACCGATCACCATCGAAGGCCCTTACCATGTGATGAAGAAGGGGTCGTTCCTCATTCGTCCGCATCGCATGAAAATCACCATCCACGACCCGTTGCCGGCCGTCACCCGCGAAGAGGGGAACGATGCTGGAGTGGAACGTCTGTTGCACACGTCACAACGTGTCATTGCAGAAAGCCTCAATGAACCAGTACAGCAGTAAGCCGAAAGGCAATCCAGCGTTGATGGAAGACACTTACGTTCTGACTTCCAACTATATAGCCGTTTTCGATGGAGCCACACCGAAAACGGTTTTCCGTTTTCCAGACGGGCGCACTCCCGGACAAATCGTAGCGCAGACATTGGCCGACGTCGTCAAAAAATTGCCCGACGATTGCACGGCACGTCGCGCGGCCGACATTATGAGCGATGCCGTTGCCGATGCTCTCCAAGGCCATAGCGGCGAGGCAAGCGGCATGATTTTCAACAGATTGCGCAAAGAAATATGGAGCATCGGCGATTGCCAGTTTGCCCTGTTGAACGCCGACGGAAGCATCGAACGCCACCACACCGAAAAACTGATTGACCGACAACTCTCCGACTGGCGCGCGTCGATCGTGCACAGCTACCTGAGCCGAGGTCTGATGACTCCAGACGAAATCATGGCCGACGACCCTGGACGACGCATCATCCAGCCGTTCATCACGCGCCAGACCATCTATCAGAACCGAATCGGCGAATTGGGCTTCGGTGTGTTCGACGGCCGGCACATTCCGGACGAATTCATCGAAATATATCCTGTCGGAAGTCGCGTAGCGGAGGTTATTCTGGCATCCGACGGCTACCCTATCATCCATCGCACCCTCGAAGAAACAGAAGCCGCCCTGCAACAATTGCTACAGGACGACCCTCTTTGTATCGGCGCGCTACGTGGCACAAAAGGCATAAAACAAGGCCATTCGGCTCACGACGACCGCACGTATGTGAAATTTTCGCTTTAGAATTCAACCAGGATGCGGAACACCTGACCAGGATTTGCGGCCCATTTCTCCATCGTCTGCTGTGCGTCTTCCGGCTTGATGATGCCCGAAATGAACGGCTCCATCGGGATATTGGTGTTCTGCATGAATCGCTGAACGGCACGGAAATCGTTGGGCATAGCGTTGCGTGAACCACGGATGTCGAGCTCTTTCTGAACGAAATATTTGGTCTGGAACGAGACTTCATTCTTGCTATATCCGATGCAGACTACGCGACCCGTAAAGCCGACTGCATCGATAGCCGTCTGATACGTAATCGGCGAACCAACAGCCTCGATGACGACATCTGCACCCATTCCGTCTGTGATTTCGTTGATGCGCTCGACGACGTTTTCCGTCTTTGAGTTGATGCCATAGGCAGCACCGCAACTCTTGGCCAATGCCAACTTCTCTTCCGACAGATCGCAAGCTACAACCACGGCGCCACGCTGAACGGCACGTACAATGGCTCCAAGACCGACCATTCCACAACCGAACACAAGCACGGTGTCAATGTCGGTGACTTGTCCACGATCGACGGCATGGAAGCCGACTGACATCGGCTCAATCAACGCACAATCGCGCGCCGAAACGCCCTTAACTGGAATAATCTTCTGCCACGACAACGAGATGAATTCGCGCATCGCACCGTCGCGTTGCACGCCCAATGTCTCATTGTTCTTGCAAGCATTTACACGACCATTACGGCAAGAGGCACAATGGCCACAATTGGTGTACGGATTGACCGTCACGACCTGTCCCACTTTCAATGTGTCTGGACAGCCCTCACCAATGGCCTCGATGACGGCTCCGATTTCATGTCCCGGGATGACATTTTCCTTTGCCATTGCATTGCGTCCGAGGAAAGTGTTCAGGTCGCTACCGCAAAAGCCTACATACTTCAGTTTCAAAAGCACCTCTCCCGCCTTGACTTCGGGTTTGGCAAGTTCTACAACCTTGATTGTCTGCAAGGCCGGAATCTGCAAAGCTTTCATAATTGATGATTAGTTTATTATTTTTATTGTTGTTTATTAATTTTCATTGACAAAAATAACGTAATAATCGCCTCGATAGTATGCAGGTACAATAAAATTTATGTTTTTCACATTCCATTCACTATCTTTGCACCCAAGAAACTAAAATCCGACATGAAAAAGACCACACTTGCAATCGCGGCAACATCTGCCATCATTGCGGCTTCGGCAATTGGCATTGGACAATGCCATCGGCCAACGCCGAAATCAGCACCTCTTCCAATACATATAGATTATGATTCAATTCTTATCATCCAAGGTGATTCCATTTTCAAAGAAGCAGTCATTTGCTACGAAAGCCATAAAAAAAGAAATAGCAGCGACTTTACTTATGAAAACATGACGTTTCAAGATAAAAGGCTGACTCCATTTCTGTTAGAAAAGAAATCGGCCAGCGAACCATTCATAAAGTTGCCCAATGGTGACATTTTATTGGACAGCGTCAAAATCAAGGACAAAATACCATACGAAACCACGCAAGTTTTCATACGCCTGTACCCTGTTGACGGATGGGTTGACGATGTATATGAAGATTGCAAAGGTGCTTTTTTACGAATGAGGGCATATGATACCTGCTTTTATTATTGTGGCCAAATCAACTTGTCAAAGAAATTCGACAGCTTTGTGTTCATCAATAATTCAAGTGGAAAAGAGAAATATACAGATGATGAGTATATCAAAAAGGATTTATACATCATCAATCTATCTGACAGCGTAATAACTTCTGTTTCAAAAATGTACAGCTATACCAACTCCTACAAAACATTCTATTTACACACTTACAGAATCTCAGCGAACAAATTCAGAAACCACTACTGCTTCTCTCATAATTGCGATAGCATTGCAGAAGAAGAACCACAAGGTGAGATTTTCTTTTCCTTTGACAATCATGGTCGCATCGTAATAAAATAATTCGCATAGGCCCAAAAGAACAAATCCATTGGCCAACACCTCAAATGAAAATCCCCTCGTCGCATCAAAGCAACGAGGGGAAATCATTTTGTTCTATTGAATCAATCAATATTCAAGTTTAGTCTGACGTACATAGGTCTGATAACGCTTCTTGGCCATTTCCTCTGCCTGAGAGAAGAGCTCAGCAGCCTCAGCTGGGAACTGCTTGGCAACAGATGCGTAACGAACCTCGCCCTTGAGGAAGTCCTGGAACTTATCCCACTGTGGCTCCTTAGAGTCAAGAGTGAATGGGTTCTTGCCAGCAGCCTCCAACTCTGGGTTGAAGCGCCACAGATGCCAGTAACCGCACTCAACGGC
>DFJU01000034.1 GCA_002373755.1 Bacteroidales bacterium UBA3663
TGGTAGAAGGACCAATCTGTGCCTGGTACTGAACCATACCACCGTTGGTAGGCATGTTGGTGAAGAATACCAATGGCAGACGGCCCTGAAACAGACCTGTACCGCCGCGCAGGGTGAGGCTCTTGTCGCCCATGATGTCCCAAACAGCCGCTACGCGAGGCGACAGCGTCAGGCTTGAGTTAGGCCACTTGCCAGTGTCGATGTGACGGCCGTTGTAATCAATGTCGTAGATGGCCTTGTTGGTCATCAGGTCGCTGTTGTCGAACACGATGTTGTCGAAGCGGATGCCGGCGGTGACGTTGAGCTTGTCGTTCACCTGCCACTGATCCTGAACGTAGAGGCCGAACTTGTTGTAGGTCACACGGGCAGCAGGCTCAGTCTCGCCGCCGTAGCCGTAGGTGAGGCAGACAACCTCAGGGGCTGCACCCGACAGGAAGTCTTCGAGCGACGAATAGCGATAGTAGCCCGAACCGTTGCGCATATACATATTGTCGGCCATCTGATACTCATAGGTCAAACCGGCCATCAGCTTGTGTGCGCCAAGTTCGTATGTAACGTCGTCCTTAATGTTCCAGATGGTGTTGTGGACGGCATTGTTCCAGGTGAACAGCTCATAGCCGAGGCTGATGTAGTTGTTGCCGTCGCCGTCCAGGATGTCGATGAACGGGAATTCGTCGGAGTCGCTGTCGCGCACGTCGTCGAGCTTCGACAGGGTGAAGAGGAACTGGTTGGACAGGTTATCCATCAGACGGCTGTTGAGGTCGAGCGAGAACGAGTTGACCTTGTTCTGCATGGCGTACATGGAATTGGCATACGACATGGCGTACTGCGACATACGGTTGTACGACGAACGTGTGCCGCCGTCCATTGAGCTGCCGTTCGGTGCATTCCAGATGTTGTTGAGCGTGTAGTTGTAGCGGGCAGCCAAGTGGTGCTTCTCGTTGATGTTCCAGTCCAGGCGGATGAGGAACTTCTTGTTGTCCTCGTCGGCAGGGAATGAGGTGTACGAGCCGGTGTTGTAGCCATACTTTTCACGAACGTAGTCCGACACCTGCTGGAGGTCGAACGCTGAGGTGCGCGACAGATAGTTGTCGGCATCGCTCACGCCCGGATTCATCTGACCAGCCACACCGTTCTCGACCTGCGATGCACGCCAGCGGTTGGCAATGGTCGGGGTCTTCTGGAACTCCATGTTGGCGAAGAAGAAGAGCTTGTTCTTGATGATCGGGCCGCCGATGGTGAAGCCGTAAGTGGTCTTCTGGTCTTTGGCACGCACACCTTCGAGCTGTTCACGTTCGATGGCATCGCCGCGCATATTCTCGTTCTGATGATAGATGTAGGCACTGCCGCGGAAGTTGTTGGTACCCGACTTGGTGATGGCATTCACGCCACCGCCGATGAAGCCGGTCTGACGCACATCGTAGGGCGAAATGATGACCTGCATCTCTTCGATGGCGTCGATTGAAATCGGGTTGCCACCGCCCGGCAGACCAGCGGTGAGGCCGAAGTTATTGTTGAAGTTGGCACCATCGATGGTGAAGTTGGCCGTACGTCCGTCCGAACCGGCGAAGCTCATGCCGTTGCCGCCATAAGGCGAGAGGCGAACCATGTCGGTGATGCTGCGGCTGACGGTCGGCATTGCGATCATCTGGCCGTTCGAGATGTTGGTCGTGGCACCGGTCTTGATGCTCGAAGCGAACTTTGAGCCCTGTCCGACAACGACAACGTCGCCCAAGACCTCGGCATTGACCGAAAGGTTGGTCTTCAGGTTGAAGGTCTCACCCAAGTTCAGGAAGATGCCTTCGTAAACCTGCGGAGCGTAGCCCACATAGGTGATTCGGATGGTGTAGGGACCGCCCACACGCATACCCTGAATGGTAAACGCACCATGCTCGTTGGTGATGGTGCCGTAGTTGGTGCCTGATGGAGTGTGGGTGGCCATGATGGTGGCGCCAATCACATCCTCCTTCATGTCGTCGCACACGTGGCCGGCGAGGGCCGACGTAGTAATCTGCGCCATGGCAGACATTGCCGTGACGACCGACAAGACGAAAATGAGTAATGATCTCTTCATCGTTTAGATTGGAAATTAAAAGATGTATAAATAATTATTGGGAAATTAACTTAGCCAAATGTTGTTCTTTCGTTGTCACTTCCGTTCGATTACGCAGCAAATTCACAGCGCGAAGTTAGCCAATAAATATTAGAGAAGTTGAACAGAATCGGCCAAAGCAATAAAATTAACAATTCAAATTTAACATTTGTTAAGCCGACATACAAAAAACTATAAATGAGCATTTACGGCTCTTTTCCGATACGCCATTTTGCAAGCAAAAAAATGTCATTCCGGTGCATTTTGACGGCTTTTCACTATCTTTGCCAACAAATTTCATAATAAAGATGAGAAGATTCCTATCCGCCACGACGCTCTGCGCCGCTTTGATGCTCGCCGCAGGTGTCGGCTGCACACCATCGGACACACCCGAAAACGCCGCCATGAACAAGGCAATGCAACGCGTCATCGGCAGCATCCGCACCACCAGTTTCCCCGACTTCACCATCGACGTCACCGCGCCCGACGAGGCCGACGCCCTGCTCGTCGTACAGGAGGCCATCGACAGCTGTTCGCGGCACGGCGGCGGCACCGTCATGCTGCACGATGGCTGCTACGCGATGAACGGCACCCTGTGGCTCAAGAGCAACGTGCGTCTGCACCTTATGGCCGATGCCAACCTGATCTTCAGCGGTCTGGGCAACGACTTCCTGCCCGTGGTCCCGACCCGTTGGGAGGGCACCGAACTGCTCGGCCGCTCGGCCATGATTGCGGCCATCGACGCCGAGAACATCGCCATCACCGGCGAGGGCACAATCGACGCGCAGGCCGGCATCGAGATGGCATCGTGGGGCATGGTGCCCGGCGAACGCAACTTCGAGGAGAACGTGCACGGCACGCATGGCGAGACGGTCGAGATGGACGATGTGCATCGGCTGCGCACTTGGGGCGACCACACCGACCCGTCGGCCGACACGCTGCTCACCTTCGGCGCAGGCACCTTCCTGCGGCCGTGCTGCGTGGAGTTCAACAACTGCCGGCGCGTGCTCATCGAGGGCGTGACGGTGCGCAATTCGCCGTTCTGGTGCCTGCATCCGCTCTATTGCACGGACGTGACGGTGCGCGGCGTGACGATCGACAGCCACTTCCCGAACAACGACGGCTGCGATCCCGAATCGTCGGAGCGTGTGCTCATCGAAGACTGCCTGTTCCGCACGGGCGACGATGCAGTGGCCATCAAGTCGGGCCGCGATGCCGACGGACGGCGCGTTGGCCGCCCTTCTCGCCAGATTGTCATCCGCCGCTGCCAGTTCCAGTCGGAGTGCAACGG
>DFJU01000115.1:0-5298 GCA_002373755.1 Bacteroidales bacterium UBA3663
CGCTGGAAGTTCTCCATATCGGTCGCGGCATTCCACAGGCACCATTCGGCCAGGCTGAAGATTTTCAGTCGTTTGACGGCCGATGAATCGTTGGTCAATGTCAGCTTCTGCACCTCGGCCCATGTGTGGAGCGGCACGAAGAAGAGCACAGATGCCGTCACGCCGTCCTTGCGGCCTGTGATGCGCGTGTAGTTCATGCCGTGGCGGCACTCGTAGAAGTCGAGCGGCGTCTTGCAAGGCTTCCAACCCGGATTCCACACGGTTCCGCCGTCGTTGATGTAGAAATATCGGCCGCCATTGTCCATCGGCACGCCATTGTAGCGGTAGCGCGTGATGCGGCGGAACTTTGCGTCCTTGTAGAAATCGTAACCGCCTGCCGTGTTGGAAATCAGGCCGAAGAAGTCTTCGTTGCCCAAATAGTTAATCCAAGGGAATGGCGTGGCCGGATCGGTGATGACGTACTCGCGATGCTCGTCGTCGAAATGTCCGTAAATCTTGTTTTCCATACTTTATTGCAATGATTTGTTGATTTTTCTGATTATGTCCAACGTGGAACTGTCGGCCGCAAAGACGGAATTGAGCCCTTGCTCCTCCTGTGCGGGGTCGCACACGTAGTCGTCGAACGGCTGCCAGATGGTGTGGCGCACATCGGCCAATCCGCCCCAACCCCAGAAATTGCATCCGGCAAGACTTTTTTCACGGCCGATGAGGTCAAACACGAATGCGTAATAACGGTCGCGGCCCTCGGTCGGCGAACCGGCCGCAAACAGGAATCGGTCGCGCGGATAGCCGAACTCCTCGAGCACGACGGGGCAACGTCCGCCCAAGATGGCATTGGCCTCGGCAACGTATGCCGCAGTCGAATCGCAGGCAGCCGCTACGCGAGTTACAATCGGGTCGGGCATGTCGTCGCCGATGGTCTTGTCGCTGTCGTAGTTCTGGTTGAACTGCCCGAGCCAGCCCCAATTGTTCGGCCAGATGTGGATGCAGGCATAGTCGATGTTGGGCAACGAATGAATGGCGAGGAACAGCGCAGTGTCATCTTCGCAGCCGTGCACGCCCTCGCTTCCTGTGGTGACGAGGTGGTTCGGGTCGATGCTCTTGATGAGCGACGACTGTTCGTCAATCCACTCCACGAATCGGGTCTTGTACAACGAATCGTCGGCAAAACAACGTGGTTCGTTGGCGATTTCCCAAGCCATCAGAGCCGGACTTTCGCTGTAGGGACGGCCTGTCACCGTGTTTGTGCGGCCTACGATGTACGCTACGTGATTTCTGGCCAATGCGCGTGCCGAATCGTTGGTCACGAAGTTCGACACATATTGCATATACTCCCACCAGCCTTCGAGCGTCGGCACAGGCGTGCGGTCGAAATGCGTCATCGAGCCAGGTTGAGTTGAGCTTTTCACATCGGCCGCAAAACCGACCCAATCGAGATATGCCCCGTAGCCGCCGCTCCACTCCCACGCATTGTTGAGGTAAAGCACAGCCTTCATGTCACGCCGTTCCAACTCGGCCATAAGGAAGTCCAATCCGGCCAAAATAGTATCATTATAGACACCAGGCTCGCATTGCAGCTTCGGCATTATGTGCGATGGGATTCCCTCACGACCTTCGCCGCCCACAAGCACGCGCACGTTGTCGATGCCGACCTGTTGCATGAGGTCCAACTCGCGTAGCAGACGACCTCGGTTGCCGCCACGCCCTTCACTGGCCAGGATTGCGCCATACCAGAAGTTGGTCCCGACGTAGCGATAGTCCTTGCCTCCGAGCACGAAGTGGTCGCCCTCCACTCGCACGTAGGGGCAATCGTTTTCGGCGCACGAAGCAAATGTCAGGACGGCATAAAATAAGGTAAAGATGGAATTCAGGAACTTCATAATCATCTGATTCTCAATTCACGACGCGAATGTAAACAAAAATCCCAACTCGTGCAAGAGCTGGGATAATGCAATATTTTATTTTGGTAAAATAGTATAGATACGTCTTTTTTACGGCCGATGGCCATCGCCTCACAGCGGAATCAGCATGAAGGTGAACGTGCGGTCCTGGTATGGCAGACGATACTGCTGCAACGGCCAAGCGCCCCAACTGTTCACGCAGCCCAGACCCATCTGCTCCTGGTCGATGCAGACGTTGGTGAGCGGCGACGGATCGACATCGGGCGAATGGAGGTTGCGCTTGTGGTCGCCCTCGTCGAGGCTCTGAATGGTGTAGTGCAGTGCCGATGCCGAGAATGGCATTTCGGCCACGATGCGCAGGCCCTTGTTGGCTGCATTGCGCAACTCCATCCATCGCAAATCGACGTGGTTGCCGTTCTCCTGCGGACGGATGTAGGGGTAGAACTGCTCGGTCACGGTGCCGCTGTACTGGCCGATGAATTCTGAATCCTTGCGGTCGCTGTAGGTCTCGACGGGACCACGGCCGTAGTAGCTCAACTGCTCGAATTCGACCGGCATCGGAAGCTGCATTCCGAAACGGAACATCTCCGGCACGTCCGAACTTGAAGTCGTGATCATCTGCTCGGTCACGCGCATCGTTCCATCGGCAAAAATCACGTAGTTCATGGCCAATGCTGCACGCACGCCGGGCATATCATGTCGCGTAGTGACCACGATAGAGCTGTCGGTCAAGTTGACCTTCATGTCGCTCAACTTCATCTCAGGCGAACGCCAAACGGAGAACTTGCGTTGCAGGCCAGCACCGAAGTCGTTGTCGGTCGGAGCGCGCCAGAAGTTCGGTGTGAGCGATGCGCCATCGGCCAACATCTGCACGCCATTCACCTCATATCGTTCCAGCCAACCCGTCTGCTGGTTGAACTCCATCTTGACCGACGGGCCGTCAATCACCCACTTGCCGTTCTCCTGTCGTGCACTGCGCACGTCCGACTTAGCCTCGTCCCAATTTGTCTTCGGATCGACCAACGGCTTCGGACGGAACGGGAAGAGTGCCAGCTGCTGGCGTGCCACTACGTGACCTGCCTCGAGCAACGGACAACGCTGCTTCAGCTGATATTCGACATTCAGGAAATATTCTGCTCCATCGGCCGGCACATCGCCAATGCCAAGCACGATGCTGCTCGTCTGCTGTGCATCGACATGCAGTTGTTCGACGTTGCCCGTGCGCAAAGCCTCGCCGTCGCGCAACAATGTCCACATAAGACGCACGTTGCTCAGGTCGGTGAAGAAATTCTCGTTCCTGATCGACAGCACATAGTCGCTGTTCGGACGTTTCTGCAACGTTGACCAGATGTTCTGATAGTAGTAGCCGACCTCGTGCATGTGCGGATTCGGCGTGCGGTCGGGTGCAATCAGACCGTTGTCGCAGAAGTTGCCGTCGCTGGCATCGGTGCTGTTAAAGTCGCCGCCATAGGCCCAAATCTGCTTGCCGGCCTTGTTCTTCCAGCGGATTGACTGATCGACGAAGTCCCAGATGAAACCGCCCTGCAGGTTCGGATACTGGCGAATCAAGTCCCAATACTCCTTGAAGCCGCCGACGCTGTTGCCCATGGCGTGCGCATATTCGCACTGGATGAACGGACGCGTCATCGAGGCATCCTTGCCATACTGCTCCATGCGTCGATAGTCGGCATACATCGGACAATAGACATCGGTCGTAGCATCCTGCAACGTGATTTTCTTGCGCCAGATGCCGTCCAACGTGCCTTCGTACTGGCACAGTCGGCTTGGATCTTCCTTCTTCACCCAACGGTAGGCGTCGATGAAGTTCGGACCGAAACCGGCCTCATTGCCCAAGCTCCAGAAGATGATGCTCGGATGGTTGAAGTTGCGTTGCACATTGCGCTGATTGCGCTCCATGTGTGCCAGATGATAGTCGCGGCGCTCGGCCAATGTGTGTTCGCCATAGCCCATGCCGTGGCTCTCCAAGTTGGCTTCGGCTACGACATAGAGGCCGTATTCGTCGCACAGGTCGTACCAATAGCTGTCGTCAGGGTAATGACACGTACGCACAGCGTTGATGTTGAACTGCTTCATGATTTTCACATCCTGCAACATGCGTTCACGGCTAACGACATAGCCGCCATCGGGGTCAAGTTCGTGACGGTCAACACCCTTAATCAGAATCGGTTGACCATTGACGAGCAACTGGGCATTCTTGACCTCAATCTTGCGGAATCCGACACGCACCGGCACAACCTGCACCGTCTTGCCCGTCATCGTCGTTGCGCGCAATGTGTAGAGATATGGAGTCTCGGCAGTCCATTTATGCGGACGAACCACCTTCATTTCAACCGGTTTTCCTTTGCTCACGGCCGATGCCACTTCTTTGCCGTCGGCATCCTCCAACTGCAATTTCACATCGCAGCCAGATGTCTCGACCTGCACGGTGAGAGTTCCGTTCTCATATTTTTCGTCCAGATCGGGCGTTACGCGAATATCCGTAATGTGCTGCTTCGGACGTGCATACAACCAACAGTCACGATGGATGCCGGTAAAGCGGAAGAAATCCTGGCACTCCAGATATGTTCCGTCGCACCAACGCAACACTTGCAATGCGATGAGTGCCTTCTGGCCCGGCTTCACATATTTTGTAAGGTCGAACTCGGCCTCAAGCTTGCTGTCTTCGCTATAGCCGACGAACTTGCCGTTGACCCACAAATAGAAACAGCTCGACACACTGCCGAAGTGGGCAACAATCTGCTGGCCAGACCATTGTGCCGGAATCTCGAATTCGTTGCGATAGCATCCGACCCAATTATTGGACGTCGGTACAAACGGCGGATTGTTCTTCTCCTGACGCGCCCAGGCATATTGCGCATTGACGTAAATCGGATCGCCCGCATCGTTCAATTCCCAACATCCAGGCACAGGCATCGTGCGCCAACTTGAATCGTCGAAGCCGACAGTGAAGAAGTCGCTCTTCAATTCAGTGGCATCCTTCTGCCAATGGAACTTCCACGCACCATTGATGCTCAGATAGTTGTCCGACTTTTCAGCCGACAAACGGGAAGCCTGCTCCGATTCGTAACCGAAGAAATGGGTATGCATGGCCAATCGGTTCACCTGATTGACCAACGGATCCAGCCATTCCTTGAATGACTGCGCACTGAGCGAGGTGAAAGACACCGCCAACGCCATCAATAAAACTTTTTTCATTGCTCACAGTATTTCTGGTTTGTACTAAGGTATAAAACAAATTCTAAATCAGTACGGACATAAAAAAACACCCGACCTTTCTCCTGTAAAAGTCAGATGCAACTACCTAAATCACATATCGACAGAATTTCGGCCATCCGACCGGATGATTAACCTTGTGGTCGCTGAGGGATTCGAACCC
>DFJU01000115.1:5371-5546 GCA_002373755.1 Bacteroidales bacterium UBA3663
TCTGAACCAACTGAGCTAAGCGACCGAGTCTTCACAAGTGAAGAAGTTATTAGTTTTCAGTTATTAGTATTTACCAACTACCAATTTTCTATCAAGAGGATTGATAACTAATAACTTTTAACTATCAACTCTTTTCGGCAAGCCGAAAAGTTGTAGTCCATAGCAGAGTCGAACT
>DFJU01000003.1:0-1958 GCA_002373755.1 Bacteroidales bacterium UBA3663
CTTGTCGTCGTGGTTGTAGAACTGGTCGAGCGAGCGGTCACTGCGGCGTGCGGCGACAAAGCGTGGTCCGTTGGCCAACGAAATGTGACGGCCGTTCACCTCGACGCCGTTCAGACGGCCTGTCTTGCTGTCGAAGTCAGCGCGGAAGCCCTTGGCCTGACGGTCGTTGAACGACAACTTGCCGCCGACGGGCTGGCTCCACGTCATGAGCTGACGGCCGTTGAGGTCGGTAGCCGTGATGCGCAACAGGTTGGCATCATCCTTGCACGCCGGAATGCTGATTTTGCCCTTGGTGCGCGGTGCGACATCTGGCCCCTGCATCTTGCCCGACTTGACGACCTTTTCGCTGCCGCCTCGGGTGACATCGGCCAACGAGACAAACTCGTACTGGAACGATACGGTGTTGAGATTCAGAAAGTCGTATCGGTTTTCGACGGCCAATTCGTAGTGATCGACGACGTTGCGCAGGCCGGTCAGATGGCCGTTCTTGTCGCTCTCGACCCAGACGGGGCACCACAGCTGGCGGATGGTGTAGTAGCTGCCCTCCTTCTCGAAGTGCGGGCCTACGATGCCGTCGGCGCCGAAGTTGCCCACGTTGTCGATCATGCCGTCGCGGTCGGTGCGCACGACGCCCTCATCGGCCAAATCCCAGAGGAAGCCGCCCACGCAGCGCGGATGGCGGTACATCATCTGCCAATAGTCGTAGAGACCGGCACCGTGGCCGCCGTCGTAGAGGCCGTGCAGGAACTCGGTGGGCATGAAGAGTTCGGGCTCGCGCATGTAGTCCTGGCTTTCGCCGTAGGAGCGGTAGTGCTTCGTCTCGTAGCCGTTGCGGTTCGACCACGGGTAGATGACGGTGCGCTGCTGTGGGTCGTTGGCCAGGAAGACAGGCTCCAGCTCGTAGTTGAAGCCGCCTTCGTTGCCGTTGCTCCACCAGATGATGCTGGGGTGGTTGACGTCGCGCTGCACCATCTCGCGGACGAGCTTCGTGCCGTTCATCGTGTCGTGCGCCCAATGCCAGCCTGACAGCTCCTCCATGACGTAGAGGCCGAGGCTGTCGCAGATGTCGAGGAACTCGGGGTCGGCCGGATAGTGCGAGAGGCGTACGGCGTTCATATTCATCGACTTGATGAGCTCGACGTCCTCCAGATTTTTCGCGTAGCTCAGGGTGCGGCCGCTCTCCGGACGGAAGCTGTGACGGTTCACGCCGCGCACGTTGATGCGCTGGCCGTTGATGAAGAGGCCGTCATTTTCGCGTAGTTCGATGGTGCGGAAGCCGAATTTCTGCTCCTCGTCGTGGAGAGGCTTGCCATCGGCCGCAACCAAGCTGAAACGGGCCGTATAGCGCACCGGTGTCTCGGCGCTCCAGGTCTGGATCTTGTTGGCCGACAATGTGACCTTGGCCACGTCGCTACGCACCGGAGTTTCGGTCTTGGCCAATGTCTTTCCCTTGTCATCGACGATGGCTGTGACGAGCTTTGCGCCCGGCATGGCGTGGTTCAGATAGACATCGGCCAGGAAACTGCCGTCCATGCGGGCATCGATGGCGACGCGCTGGATGCAGTGTGCCGGACGCGACTCGATATAGACGGGACGGATCAGTCCGCCGAAGTTCCAGTAGTCGGCGCGACGTTCGGCCAGATTGGTCTTGGTGTTGGTCTTGCTCTCCTTGCTGACGGTCACTTCGAGCTTGTTGACCTTGTCGCCGCAGAAGATGCGGTCGCTCACGTTCAGACGGAACGGCGAGAATCCGCCCTGATGCGCATCGCCCGCCTTACGGCCGTTGATGTAGGCCACACATTCGGTCATTGCGGCCTCGAAGACGAGTTCGATGTGACGGCCGTTCCACTCTTTGGGCAACTTGAATTCGTAGCGGTATTTGCCCTCCTCGTCGGCAATGCCGTCGGGCGTCTCCTTGCCGTAGAAACGCATTCCATACTGATAGGTGCCGAAGCCCT
>DFJU01000003.1:2076-4580 GCA_002373755.1 Bacteroidales bacterium UBA3663
CATCGGTACACATGAAATCCCACTGCACCATGTCGTCGCAGCCGTGGCCCGAGAGATACTGCCGTTCGGTGCGGGTGCTTTGTGCGAATGCCATGGCCGACAGTGTCGCCACGGCGAGAGAGAGAATGACTTTTTTCATTTAGAACCAGGATTTTATGTTATAATTTGATTCAACTTCATCTTCGATGTTGTCGGGCAGTGCGGGGAAGAAATCGATGCCCGTGAGCCGCTCCACGCTATCGACCGACACCGCGTAGTCGCTGAGCGGACGGTTCTTGCGGCCCACCTTCTCGTTGTGGTTCGGCATCACGAAGCCGATGGCGCGCACGTCGTCACCGTAGGGCATCAGCACCACCTTCCAGAACAGTTCCGGCACCAGCACCTTGCCTTTGCCGATGCGTTTCATCCGCTTGGCATCGGCCGACGAACGGGGCAGCACCGGTCCGCACACGATGGTCACCGCACTGTCGCGCTCCGCCCACACGCGCACCTGATTTTCAAGGTCGAGCCAGATGCCGGCGTTGAAGTCATGCCCCTGCGGACACATGTTGCTCAGGTAGAAGCTCTCGTCCTGCGCCGTCTGGCTCCAGTTCAGGTCGGCGTTCGGAGCCATGTGGCCACGGTCGTAGCCCGAATTGCGGTAGTCGGAGAGCTGCGCCATCTGCTCCTTGGGCACCTCAGGATCGACGTCGAAGTTGTTGGTGCGCTTCAGGTTGCCCAACGTCTCGCCAAGCGTCAGCTCGTAGATGACCCAATTGGGCACCTTGTAGTCGGCATTGTACGACACGACATATCCCTCATGTTCAATGACTTGCGCCGTAAAATCGTAGTCAAACTGCGGGCGCAGGTCGCGTTCGGGCACGATGTTGGCCAATGCCACCGCCGATGCCGTCTTGCTACGCGGTTTCTGGGCCTGTTTCTTGGCCGATGCAGCTGCCTTCTTCGTCTTGGCCGACGATGTTTTTTTCGACTTTTTGGCCGATGTTTTTTCCACCTTCGCCTTCGACGGCTGCGGCTTGGCTGGCTGCTCGACCGATGCCGGTGCGGACGGCTTCAGGAAGAGCTGTCGGCCGACAAAAAAGACCACAAACAACGTAAGCAGAACCAGCGTGACGACGGCGCTCGCCCGACTGAGTTTTCCTCCACTCCCTCCTTTCGCCGATTTTTTACGCGCGGCCTTGGGTTTAGCCGCTTTATTATTTGCCATGTGCGAAATATTTCCTATTTTTGCGCGTTATTTACGTAGCCTACGCACGTGAAACGCAGTTTTTCCGTGTACGACGGACATCCGTGCCGGAGCCGTTTTTTACGAGGGGCAAAAGTAGATAAAAAATTCCATTCGCACAAATAAAGGTTCAATTTATGGATTTGACAGAACGTTTTCTGCGCTACGTACAAATAGAAACAACCAGCAACGAGGCATCGGCCACAACGCCAAGCACGCCGACGCAGATGGCCTTCGCCAAGCAACTCCGTGAGGAACTCGTCGAAATCGGCATGAGCGAGGTTTTTCTGGACGAAAACGCATATCTGTACGCCACACTTCCGGCCACGCCGGGCAAAGAGAATGCCCCCGTGGTCGGATTCATTGCACATATCGACACCGCACCCGACGCTCCGGGCCGCAACGTCCGCCCTCGCATCGTGACGGCCTACGACGGCGTCAACATCGCCCTGAACGACGACGCTGTGCTGTCGCCCACAACATTTCCCGAACTGCGCAGGCACATCGGCGAAGACCTCATCGTGACCGACGGGACAACCCTGCTCGGTGCCGACGACAAGGCCGGCGTGGCTGAAATCGTATCGGCCATGACCTACCTGATGGCGCATCCCGACATCGCACACGGCAAAATCCGCGTAGCATTCACGCCCGACGAGGAAATCGGACGCGGAGCACAGCACTTCGACGTGGCACGCTTCGGCTGCGACTGGGCCTACACGATGGATGGCGGCGAGGCAGGCGAACTCGAGTTCGAGAACTTCAACGCAGCTGCGGCCAACGTCACATTCACCGGCACCAACGTGCATCCGGGCACGGCCAAGGGCAAGATGGTCAACGCCGCACGCCTCGCAATGGAGTTTGCCGAACAGCTGCCGGACGACGAATGTCCCGAACAGACCGAGGGCTACGAGGGCTTCTACCACCTCACCTCGATGCACGGCACTGTCGAATCGGCCGAGCTGCACTACATCATCCGCGACCACGACAGCGCACTCTTCGAGGCCCGCAAGCAGAACCTGTTGGCCATAGCCGACAACCTCAACCGCGAGCATCCGGGCTGCTGCCAGGTTGCACTACGCGACCAATACCGCAACATGCTGGAGCAGATTCAGTTGGCCGACGAGAAGAATCGCCGCAACGGACTGCCGGGCATCATCGACGTCGCTCAAAGAGCCATCGCCGAGGCCGGAGCGACACCGCGCATACAGCCCATCCGTGGCGGAACCGACGGCGCGCAGCTGTCGTTCATGGGTCTGCCCTGCCCCAACATCTTCGCCGG
>DFJU01000076.1:0-6362 GCA_002373755.1 Bacteroidales bacterium UBA3663
CGAGCAACGCTGAAAGCCCCACGCTGATGTATGTATAAACACGACACACGCCAAAAAGCGTGCGAGACGTGTAGATACTACACCTACACAGGACGTTCCCGTTGCTTTGCTTTCAACTTTCAGTCAGAGTTTGCGAAGTTCTTACATTGTTAAAACCAAAGCGTTAAGAAAACGCCTTTTGTTATGTATGTGCCCCCCCCTCATGCGATAGCCCTAAGGCTTTCCGCATTTGGAAAGGACGGCACAAAGATACATGGATTTTTGAATAACACAAATAGAAGTCGGGAAAAGTTCAAATTGGCATCTTTTATATTTCATACAAAAAAAAGGTGCGTCCCAATCTCGTATAAGACAGAACCGCACTAAACTGTCTTTTAAATAAAATTTGTGTAAACTGCTGATTTTGAATGTGCTAGATGGATTTTGTAGGGGCGGCTGTGCCATCGGCCGCGAGGGTCACTTCACGCATGGCTGCGCGCGATGGGGCATCGGACATAATAAGAAGGAATAAGGTTTGCATGAAAAAATGTCTCTTGTAGGGTGGGGGGAGGAACTGCAATAAGTTTGCTGGAGAAATTTCTAATCCAAGAGTTGCTTCAAATCATAATACATCGGAACGATTTGGACATCTTCAGCAATCTCATTGACAAGCATCTTGAACCCGTTTTTCTCGTAAAATGGAACGGCGGAACGATATGCATCGACCGTAAGGAACTCGTTTAGGTCGCAATCCCCACAGTCGAATGGTTTCAAACTCTGGATGTCTTCAAGTTTTGTCAGCCGCATGGTGTTTAAGGTCACATTTGAAATGTTGCAATGCTCTTCATCCACTCATACGACTGTGCGGCCTCTTGCTTCTCTTCGGGAGTTGCGGGCTGCACATGTTCCATGTCGTGAAGGACGCTCTGCGTCTTCATCAAACAAGATGGGTGTTTCTGCAATCTGTCGTGCCATGATAATATTGATTTTGATGTTTTATCGGCCGCAAAGGTACGAAAATTTTCTGGAATGTGTTTTGATGATTGTCAAGACAAAATACTTTCGTTCCTCATCGTGGTCGCGTAGTGATGGGACATTGGCTATGAGGGAAAGTTTGCATTGCGGGGGGAATGTGATTATTCGTCCAACAAGTCACAGAACATCAAGCGGGTTCTAAGCTTGCGAGGATGTTGCAGCCGTTCGGTGCGCTCGGCTTCGTCCTTGGGTGGCTTGGTGTAGATGTCCTCGTCTATCTCGCGGGGAAAGAGGGGGATGAAAGCGTTCTTTTCGTAAAAGCGGAGCACGTCGGGCTCGTTCTTGGCATCGACGATGGCAAAGCGGCATCCTGTTTTGTTTGCTTCATCGAGAAACCACGCTTTGATGAAACGTAGAACTTCGGAACCGATGCCGCGACCTGAAAATTGAGAGGCCACAGCAAGGCGTCCGATAAGCACGCCTGGATAGCGGGTGAGCATCTTCTCACGATTGGTTATTTTCCACATGGCATTGCGCCGGCTGCTGGGCAGGTCGTAGATGCGGATGCTATCGTTGGATACGGTGAAACAGGCCACGATGGTCTGTGTATTGTCCTTCAGCCGGAAACAATAGGACTTGCCCATGAGGAAATGGGTATAGTCAAGTGCGTCCTGTCGGAAGAACTCGTCCATGTCGCAGTCTCCACAAGTGAAGGCATGACACCTTGTGAGAATATCTTCCGTCAGCACGTCAATGATGCAGTTGTCTTTGAGAAATGACATTTGTGACGTCCGTTTCAGTACTTGATGTTCGATCGTTCCAGAATTGTCCGCATAGCGATGTAGTCAGAATCCTTTGTGCGGTCTTTTGGAGGCCGCATGGCGTATCTGCGCTCTACTTCATCGGCCATATCGCGGAAACGGCGTGCTTCCTTGCCATAGAGTGTTGGGATAGCCTTGATTTGTGTTGCCATAATCGTTGTCTTTTTTTGTTTTATTGGCCGCAAAGGTACGAAAAAAATCGGAATGTTGTCTGTTCGATGATTATCAAAGTTGAACCGTTCAACGGCAAGGCATAGGGGGGGGGAGCATCGGCCAACAATAATAATATATGTGTCTCCCGTGCAACCGCGTGCGAAATGTGGCGCATCGGGGACTGTGGCCGTCGGTCGATGGCGGCTGTGGCGTTGTACAAACGAAGATTTGCGGCCGATGATTCATTTGTAATATCATTTGACACATTTTTGAAATGCCCATGTTGGACTAAATCAATACTTTTGCGGCGAAAAACCAACTTTTACAATGCAACCCTTCATGAAATTACCTGTAAAACTTATTCTCGCCGTGCTGATGTTATGCGGCCTGTATTCTTTCACTTCGGCTCAGGCTCAGGAGCGTCGTCCGATAGATTCGCAACACCCGTTGTGGATGGTGCACGTTGACGTCTGGAACTCGGCCGACCCACAGAAAATCATCGACCTGATACCTGCCGACATCAAGCCATACGTCTGCATGAACCTTTCGTTGTCGTGCCAGTATGACAAGGAGACAGACATGTACCGAATGCCGCGCTGCGCCGTGCGTACCTATAAATCGTGGGCTTCCGTATGCCAGCAGAATGGCATGTGGTTCACCTGTCAGCCGGCATCGGGCGGCCATACGCACATCCAGGACGACGACATCGAGACTTTCGAATATTTCTTCAAGACCTATCCAAACTTCTTGGGCTGGAACTATGCCGAGCAGTTCTGGGGCTTCGATGAGGGCGGCGACGAGAGTTCATCGACGCAGGCATCGCGTCTGGCCCTGTTTGCCAAGCTCGTGCCGATGCACCACAAATATGGCGGTTTCCTGACGATTTCATTCTGCGGCAACATCTGGAGCCACGCGCTCAATCCGGCCGGCATGATGAAGCGCAACAGCGACCTGTTCGAGGCCTGCAAGAGTTACCCTGAGGCAATCCTGTGGCTCTACAAATACACCACGAGCAGCTGCTTCTACAACAACGAGAGCGTCACGTTCGGCCCGTTCATCTCGGGCTTGGCCAACAACTACGGCGTGCGCTACGACAACTGCGGCTGGAACGGCGCGCTCGATGCTCTCTTCGGCGAAAAAAGCGGCAAGAAATACCCTGGAGCAGCCGGCATCGGCACTGTGATGGAGCAGACCTGCGTCAATGGTGGTGCCGTGTGGGACGGCCCGGAACTTATCTGGACTGAAGATTTCCAGAATCTGAGCAACAGCAACGTTGACGGCTACACTCGACGCAATTGGGGCATGTATCCGAACTTCAAGGGCATCTGGCTCGACATGTTCCGTCAGATTATCGACGGCACGATGTATATCCCATCGCGCAAGGAGGTCGTCGAAAAGCAGAAAATCGTTGTGATCAACGACAAGACATCGGGCAGCGACGAAGACAAATATGCCGTGTGGGGCAGTCTGTACGATGGCCTCTACAAGCAGGACGATCCGTTCAACCGTGGCAACGGCCAGTGGATGGACAACTTCTGCTACTTCAAGAAGAGCGGCCGCTACGGAGCCGTCCCGATGGTCATCGGCCTTTACGATGACTTGGCCAAGTCGATTCCGGTGCAGGTCAAGAAGAGCGCCTACACTGCGCGCTGGAGTTCGATAACGAAGAAGACGGCCGATTTCAACGCGCAATATCCGAAGGTGTCGGATGGCGACCTCTACGTGAACCGCTACAAGAATCAGCTCGTCACCTACACGCCCTACACCTATCTGAACAAGAAGAAGACGGCATCGGCCGCAATCCCGTTGCAGTACAACACTTGCGACTCGTTGAAGCTCGTCTATGGCAAGCTGTCGAGCGGCCTCATCCGCGAATATGCCGACCATATCGACTTCTATCTGAACAACTACCGCAGCGACTCGACGGAGGCACAGACCGACCAGATTACGGTGACTGGCGTGTCGGAAAAGCCGAGCTACGCGATTGTTCGCCATACCACAGGTGCAACGGGCTACGCCGTCAGCTCAACCGAGGAATATAGCGAGGCTGACAAGACCTACACGCTCAACGTGAAGCACATGGGTCCGGTCAACGTCAAGCTGACGTGTTCGGGCAATGCAGAGCGGGAGTCGTTGGACGTACTGCCCGCCGAAAAACTGCCTACGCCGAAGCAGCCGGAAGCATTCGAGGGTCCAATCGTCATCGAGGCTGAAAATATGGACTACAAGGATGTCAGCAGCGTCGCATTGACACATTCCGGCTGGTGGGCAACCGACATGCAGCAGTTCGCCGGCATGGGCTATGTGCAGATGGGCACAAGCACAACGGCATCGCTCCGCCACCAGATCCGTCTGGCCAAGGCCGGTGACTACGACATCTGCGTGCGCTATTGCGGCACGTCGAAGGCAGGCACTATGCGCGCCACGGTGAACAGCTCGCTGAAGAACATCTCAATCACGAAGGCCGCCAAGAACAGCTGGCACAAGGCCAAGGTCAGAGTGTCGCTCAAGGCCGGATTGAACACCATCGTGCTGACCAATACGAGTGGCATCAACATGTATATCGACCAGATCATCTATATGCCGGCCGACACACCTGAAGAACTGTACAAGGTTACGGTGCACAATGTCGAGCATGGTCGCGTAGTGGCTGAGGCCGATTCCGCCGCCGAGGGACAGCGTGTCCGACTGACCATCGAGCCTGAAGAGGGCTATGCGCTGACGGAACTTCGCGTGGTCAATTCGGTGTACTACACGCAGGGCAAGACCATCGCGTTCGACGAAGGTGCGACCGAAACGTCGTTCATTATGACCGACGAGAACATCACCATCAAGCCGACCTTCTCCGATGTGTCATCGGTCGCAAAAATCGACTTTGGAAGTGTGCTGAACGGCGCAATGCCTGCCGGATGGCGCACCACCGATGGTACCGACGTACACGAGTATCCGAATTCATACACGTCCGGCTCGCGCACAATGAGCGGTTTTGCGGGCTACGACGGCAAGGGTCTCTACTGGCGCAACACCAATGCCGAATATGGCCGTCAGTCGGCCTATCCGCTCACATTGGAGCCTGGTCGCTACAAGCTCACGTTCGCCATGGCAGCATGGAAGGAGTCGCCGACCTATCAGGTACGCATCCTTTCGTCGAGCGGCACGCAGTTGGCTGCAAGTAACACATATACGGCAGCTCCGAATGCCAGTGGCAGCACGAGCGCGAACTTGTCATCGGCCGTTGAACGCACTTTGACCTTCGATGTCGCGACTGCCGGCAACTACGTGATCAGCTTCATCAACAAGAGCACCGGCTACAACGAGTTCCTTTTGCTCGAATGTCGCGTCAATGCGTTGCCCGACGAGACTGGCATCAGCATCGCCAATGCAGAGCCGGTTGAAGAGGTTGTCTTCGACATTCAGGGCGTGAAACGTCAGATGCTACAGCACGGCATGAACGTGGTCCGTTCAAACGACGGAGCTGTGCGCAAGGTTCTGGTGAAATAAGAATAGTCTGCATATCTTCATCGCGGGCCGCATGGATTAAATTATACGTTGGGTGTGTTCGGAAGATTGTCTGTCAATGCTTTTCATGGTTGGGTGTGATCAACAAAAAACGGCAGCCTTCCGCCATACGGTTCGCGATGAAATATGTCGGCTTTAAGTAGTGTTCAAAATTATCGATTGTAATTCTGTTTTACTCTTGGGCGCACTTTTCAGCCTTGCCATCAGGCACGATGGACATGACTGCACCATCGGTCAAAACTGAAATCGGCATCCAAATGGAAGATTCTGAACACCTGCTTGTCGAAAATATTGTGAAAATAAAGGTTAATAAAGTTAGGGATGGAATCGCAATGATTGGACATTTGCAGAAAATGTCTGAATGTTTGGGTTAGTGTTTTTCATAGTTTGTTGTTGCGATTCTTTTGTGAACTATCCAGAAATTGAGAGAGAGATAGGTCTTTTAATCGCTGAGGGTCTCGTGGTGAGACGTATAAAGCGTAAAGTGTAAACTGCAAGAGTTTGTATTGCGGTTTACACTTGTTTTTTGCCGTTTCTGTGCGAAAAAAGATGCCGACAGAATTCACTGCCAGCATCCGGATGTATTATGGAATTTTGTACTAATGGTCATTTCAGGTTCTCGCGGAAGAATGTTTCCATCTTGTCGTAGGGGATGACGCCTGCCACGTCGTCGTAGAGGTCAACGTGCGATGCACCGCCGATGATGAGCATTTCCTTGTTGCCCTCGATGGCGCTCTGACCTTCAACGTGCTTGCCCGTCATCTTTTCGAAGGCGTACTCGGAGAAGTAGCGCGAGTGGGCCTTCTCGCCGTGGATGAGCAGCACAGGCGTCTCAATCTCGTCGGCAAAAGCCAGAATTGGCTGGTTGAGGAACGACTGACATCCGATTGCGTTCCAGCCGTCGTTGGAGTTGCC
>DFJU01000076.1:6483-6655 GCA_002373755.1 Bacteroidales bacterium UBA3663
GGGTCGATGACACCGCCGGCGCGCTTGTACGAGCCGTTCTTGAAGTCCTCCGTGCGCTGGGCGGCCATAGCGCGGCGTTTTTCCATGCGGGCCTCCTTGCTGTCCTCGCTCTTGAAGTATCCCTCGATGGTCACCTTCGTCATGTCGTACATGGTCGATGCAACAGTTGCCT
>DFJU01000017.1:0-4648 GCA_002373755.1 Bacteroidales bacterium UBA3663
CCTCGGGGAGGTTGGGTGGGGGTCTTCATTCCAATGATTTACATTCTGCTCAGTCTCATTGTCATGGTGGCCCAAGGCATCTTGGGCATGGCCGGATGGTGGGTGCTGGGCAGCAATTTTGTGTTGGCCGCGATGCTGGTCGGCGCAGTGTCGTGGACACTCAATGCGCAGGGTCTGTTCAACTACACCCACCCCGACATTGTGGCAAAAGCCATCAGCGCACTTGCCGGAACGATGAATCTGGGCGCAATCTGTCTGGCCGAAGAGATGCCGTGGTGGCAGTTTGACCTTCTGATGATTGGCGGTACGACGCTGCTGCTGATAGGCACGCTGTGTTGGCAGTCGAAAAACATTCCGGTGCCGACGCTGCTGCTCGGCCTGCTGGTCGGATTGCTCACGCCCGTCTATCTGCCGACGCTGCTCTGGCTCCTTACGGCACTGATAATCCTGATGCACTGCTACTGCCTGTCGGCGCGCAACTTGGCCTGCGTCGGTTCGGGTCTGCTGAGCGGCATCTGGGTGGTCTATTGCCTGACCTTCTGGCTCGATGGCAGTCAAGCGGCCGACGGCTATCTGCTCTCGTTCGTCAACGGCTGGGACACGGCATTGAGCTACGAGTTGCCCGATGTGACCTACGACGGCGTGACGGGCTGGCTCTTCCTCGTGGCCGTGCTTGTGTTGTCGCTCACCCACACCGCAATCGGCTTCTTCATGGGCAACTACAACAGTCTGCGGATGCGCTCGAACGTCACGGTCCACAGTTCCATCAGCCTGCTATGCCTCGTGCTGATGCCTACGTGCTGGCCGCTTTTCCTGGCGTTGGCTGTGGTATCGGCCATCTTCCTGCTGTTCCTGTCCATGTCCGATGAGCTTGCGCGCACCACCCGTTGGCTATCGACACTTTTCACCGCACTCATTCTGCTGGTCGGCATCGGCGAACCTATCACACTGATGCTCATCGACTTCCTGAGCGGCATCACCTGGCCGTGGGAGAGTTGGGAGTGGCCGTTTTAGAAAATAATCTCCTATGCGGAGGGCACTTCTGTACTCTCGCTAAAGCTCGTCTTCTCGCTGAACGATTATCAATCGTTCTATCCGCTGCGAGGATCATTGTCTTGAAACAAAGAAACGAAGCAAAGAAAATTCAAGCCTTACGTTGCGCGTCCGGCGCAGATAGCGGCCTCGCTTGCTTGTAAGCCCAACTCGCTACGCTCAAACAGGGCTTACCGCTACGCGATTCTCGCATCCGCGCTTTCGGCCGCTTCACTATGGCAATCCCCCGCCGACAAACATTGGACACAAAAAATAAAAAGAGGCCGCATCAAACACGACGCAGCTTCTTCTCTTTTAAATTGGCGCATCAAACACGTTATCCGATGGTAACTTTTTCGGCCGCATCAAGCAGCGAGTTCTTTTTTGGTTCGTTTTTTCTTGCGGTCAAGAAAAAATGAACAAGTTCAATTGGCAAACAAATGTAACAAACCAAAAAGAGGCTGCATCACCTGCGATGCAGCCTCTTCCTGATTTTAATTTACCCAATTTTAGCGTTATTTGGCGAACATCCGCGCTACGCGGGCGGCGGCGTCACGGCCCGATGCGATGGCGCGCACCACGAGGCTCGCTCCGCTTGCAGCATCGCCGCACACCACGACATTGTCGGCAAACTGCGGATGCTGTGGCTTCAGGAAGCCCATTGCGAGGAAGACGATGTCGGCCTTGATGACCTCCGGCTCGCCGGCCTCGACCATAATCGGACGGCCGCCCTCTGGATTCGGTTTCCAGTCAATCGGCTGGACACGCACGCCGGTCAGTCGGCCGCCATCGCCCAAAAATTCGAGCGTGTTGATGTTCCAGCGGCGAGTGCAGCCCTCTTCGTGGCTCGATGTCGTCTTGAGGATGACCGGCCAGTTCGGCCAAGGCGTGTTGGGGTTATGTCCGACGGGCGGTTTCGGCATGATTTCAATCTGCGTGACCGACTTTGCGCCCTGACGGTGAGCCGTGCCGATGCAGTCGGAGCCGGTGTCGCCGCCGCCGATGACGAGCACATCCTTGCCCTGCGCCGTGACACGTTCGTCGTCGCTGAACGTCTGTCCGGCCAGCACGCGGTTCTGCTGCGCAAGGAGTTCGAGTGCGAGGTGGACGCCCTTCAGTTCGCGGCCGGGGATGTTGAGGTCGCGGGCCTGCGGTGTGCCGGTTGCAATGACGTAGGCATCGAAGCCGTCGGGCAGCTTTTCGGGGTCGATGGCCTGACCGTAGATGAACTTGACGCCCTCCTGCTCCATTACGCGGATTCTGCGGTCGATGACATCCTTGTGCAGCTTGAAGTTAGGAATGCCGTAGCGCAGCAGGCCACCAGCGGCCTCGTTGCGGTCGAAGACGGTCACTTCAAAACCCGCGTAGTTGAGGTGCGTTGCGGCCGACAGACCTGCCGGACCAGCGCCAATCACAGCCACGCGCTTGCCGTTGCGCTCCGGGTGCTCGATGGTGACGTAGCCCTCAAGGAAGGCGCGTTCGGCGATGGCACACTCGTTCTCGCGGTTGGTCACAGCCTCGCCCGTAGTGAGGTAGAGCACGCACGCCTTCTCGCACAGGGCGGGACAGATGCGGCCGGTGAATTCGGGGAACGGATTGGTCTTTTTCAGCAGTTTGTATGCCTTTTCCCACTCGCCGCGGTAGAGGGCATCGTTCCACTCGGGGTCTTTGTTGCCCAACGGACAAGCCCAATGGCAGAACGGCACACCGCAGTCCATGCAGCGCGATGCCTGCTCCTGGCGGTCGCGGGTGTTGAGCGTCTGTTCCACTTCGCCGAAGTCGCGGATGCGCTCGATTATCGGTCTATAGCCGGCCTCCTTGCGAGGCACGGTCAAGAATGCTTTCGGATTTCCCATATTGTCTTACTTCGTAAGAAGTTGTTATTTTAAAGTTAAGAATCAAGAAATAAGAAATAAGAGTTAAGTAGGTGTTCAGAATTAATTGACTATATTTTTCTTCTATTGGGATGCAGATTTCTGTTTTGACCGATGGCGCAATGTAGTCATTGTGCCTGAGGACAAGGCTGAAAGATGCGCCCAAGAGTGAAAAAGATAGTAAAATGGAATTACAAAGGATACATATAATTAATTTTGAACAACTACTTAATAGTCGCGGCTCACGGCGTCGATCTTTTCGCGCAGCTTCCTCATCTGCTCCTCTTGCAGCACGCGCTTGTATTCGATCGGGACGACCTGCACGAAGTCATCGACGAAGCGGCTGAAGTTGTCGAGCATACGGCCGGCCAGCGGACTGCCCGTGTGCAGATAGTGCTGACGGATGAGTTCGAGCAGTTCCTTGCGCGATGCGGCATCCTCCACGAGGTTGATTTCCACCATGTCCATATTGCAGAAGTAGTCGAACGTATGGTTCTTGTCCCACACATAGGCCAAGCCGCCAGACATGCCGGCTGCGAAGTTGCGGCCCGTCTCGCCGAGCACCACTACGCGACCGCCGGTCATGTATTCACAACAATGGTCGCCCGCACCTTCCACCACGGCGACGGCACCCGAGTTGCGCACGGCGAATCGTTCGCCTACACGTCCGTTCACGTAGAGCTCGCCGCTCGTTGCGCCATAGAGTCCGGTGTTTCCCGCGATGATGTTGTCCTCCGGCCGGAAGTCCGCGCTCACACGAGCCGGCGGCAGGATCGAGATGCGTCCGCCCGACAGTCCCTTGCCGAAGTAGTCGTTGGTCTCGCCCTCCAGACGGATGTCCAGACCGCGCACGGCGAATGCGCCGAACGACTGGCCAGCCGAGCCCTTGAACTTGATGCGGATTGTGCCGTCGGCCAAGCCCTGCTCGCCATATTTCTTGGCAATCGCGCCCGAAACCATCGTACAGGCAGCGCGGTCGGTGTTGCGGATTGTGTAGTCGAGGCTGACCTCTTCGCCATGTTCGATGGCCGATGCCGCAGCACGCAAGATTTCCTCGTCCTTCACGCCACGCACGGCGGTGAACTGGCCACGATCCCAGTAGAGAGCCTTGTCGGTGGCCGGACGATGCAGCAGACGTGCGAAGTCGAGCGTCGTCCACTTCTCGTTCTTTGCCTTCAATGCCTCGTTCAGCTCGATGAGGTCGGTGCGGCCGATGATGTCCTTCAAGTGGCGCACGCCCATCTCGGCGAGATATTCGCGCACATGCTGGGCCAGGAATGTGAAGAAGTTGACCACATATTCCGACTTGCCACGGAAGCGTTCGCGCAGACGTTCGTCCTGCGTAGCCACGCCCACCGGGCAGGTGTTGGTGTTGCACTTGCGCATCATCACGCAGCCGAGCACGATTAGCGGCAGCGTACCGAAGGCAAATTCGTCGGCACCGAGCATCGCCATCATCACCACGTCGCGCGCCGTCTTGAGCTGGCCGTCGGTCTGGAGGCGCACCTGATTGCGCAGGCCGTTGAGCACGAGCGTCTGCTGCGTATCGGCCAATCCGATTTCGGGGCTGATGCCGGCAAAACGCATACTTGATGCGGGCGATGCACCTGTGCCACCCTCGGCACCGCTCACCACGATGAGGTCGGCCTTGGCCTTGGCCACACCAGCGGCAATCGTGCCCACACCGCTCTCGGCCACCAGCTTGACGCTCACGGCAGCCGTCGGGTTGATGTTCTTCAGGT
>DFJU01000017.1:4711-6051 GCA_002373755.1 Bacteroidales bacterium UBA3663
AGGTCGAAGATGAGCTGTGCCAGATCCTCGATGCTGTAGATGTCGTGATGCGGCGGAGGCGAAATGAGCGAGATGCCCGGAATGGCGTTGCGGGTCTTGGCGATGATGTCGTTCACCTTGAAGCCCGGCAGCTGGCCGCCCTCGCCCGGCTTTGCACCCTGGGCCACCTTGATCTGGATCTCTTCGGCGTTGACGAGGTATTCGGCAGTCACACCGAAACGGCCGGAAGCGATCTGCTTCGTCTTGCTCGACAGGCTGACGCCGTCCACCTCGGCATGGTAGCGGGCATTGTCTTCACCGCCCTCGCCCGTATTGCTGCGCGCACCGAGCTTGTTCATGGCCAATGCCAATGCCTCGTGTGCCTCGATGCTGAGCGCGCCGAACGACATTGCACCCGTCACGAAGTGCTTCACGATGCTCTCCACCGGCTCAACCTCGTCGAGCGGCACCGGCTGGGCAGCCTTGCGCAAACTGAAGAAGTCGCGGATGAAGATCGGCTGCGGCTTCTCATCGACCATAGCCTCCCACTCCTTGAACTTCTTGTACGAGCCAAGTCGCGTAGCGATCTGCAGGTTGGCGATGGTGTCCGGATTCCAGGCGTGCTGGATGCCGTCCTTGCGGTAGGCGAACTGGCCGTTGTTGGGCAGGAACTCGTTGATTTCCGCAGGTTTGAAAGCCTCGTCGTGCAAGCGGATTGCATCGCGCGCAATGTCACGCAGGCCGATGCCGCCCACAGTCGAGATTTCGGTGCCGAAGTAGCGGCGCAGCAGGTCTTCGCCCAGTCCGATGCTCTCGAAAATCTTTGCTCCGCGATATGAGCGGATGGTCGAGATGCCCATCTTCGACATGATTTTCTTCAGGCCCTTATCGACGGCCTTGATGTAGTTGGCCTCGGCCGTGGCATACTCCTCTTGAATCTTGCCGTGTTTTACCAAATCATCAAGTACGGCAAAAGTCATGTATGGACAGATGGCCGATGCGCCGTAGCCGAGCAGCAGGGCGGCGTGCATCACCTCGCGGATCTCGCCGCTCTCGACGATGAGTGCCGTCTGGACGCGCTTCTGCACCGAAATCAGGTAGTGGTGTACGGCCGACACGGCAAGCAGCGACGGGATGGCGGCGTGCGTTTCGTCGATGTCGCGGTCGGTCAGTATGATATAGTTGTAGCCCTCATCGACAGCGGCCTCGGCATCCTTGCACAACTGCTCGATGGCAGCGCGCAATGCCTCTTCAGCGCGGTTGAGGTAATCGCTGCCCTCCCTTGCCGACGGGTCGGGTGTCGGGCCGAAGGTGATGGACAACTTCTTGGTCTTGAAGCCCTTGTAGCGGATGTTGCAGAG
>DFJU01000017.1:6125-7132 GCA_002373755.1 Bacteroidales bacterium UBA3663
TGCGGCAGGCGCACCATCTTGCAGTTCGAGGCATCGGGCGTCAGGATGTTGGTGCCAACTGCGCCGATATATTCGGTGAGCGACATCACAAGCTCCTCGCGGATAGGGTCGATGGCCGGATTGGTGACCTGCGCGAACTGCTGGCGGAAGTAGTTGAAGAAGATCTGCGGACGGTCGCTCACCACGGCCAATGGGGTGTCGTTGCCCATCGCGGCCACAGGCTCCTGCCCTGCCGTAGCCATCGGGACGACGGTCTTGTCGATGTCCTCCTGTCCGAAGCCGAAGTTGAGCAGCTTGCGCTCGTAGTTATCGACGGCATTGCTCACGTGGCGGCCGCTCTTCAACTTCTCGAGCTGGATGCGGTTGGTCGAGAGCCACTCGCGGTAGGGGTGCGCCTTGGCCAGCTGCTCCTTGATTTCGCCGTCGTAGTAGATGCGGCCCTCCTGCGTGTCGATGAGCAGGATCTTGCCCGGCTGCAGACGTCCCTTGCTGACCACGTCGGCCGGCTCGAAGTCCATCACACCGACCTCGCTGGCCACGACCATCATGCCGCCCTTGGTGATGGTGTAGCGGCTCGGGCGAAGGCCGTTGCGATCCAACATTCCACCCGCGTAGCGGCCGTCGCTGAACAGGAGCGCGGCAGGACCGTCCCACGGCTCCATCAGAATTGAGTGGTATTCGTAGAATGCCTTGAGGTCTTCGCTGATCGGGTTCTTGTCGTTGAACGACTCGGGCACCAGGATGGCCATCGCCTGAGGCAGCGACAGTCCGCTCATCACGAGGAACTCGAACACGTTGTCGAGGCTGGCCGAGTCGCTCATGCCTTCCTCCACGATGGGCGAAATGTCGGCCCCCCATACGGCCCCCGAGGAGGCTTCGTTAGTTTTTTTTGTGTGTGCTATCGTATCCCCCTCGGGGTATGAAAGGGGGGCTCTCAAGAGCACGCTCTGGCGCGCCTTCATCCATCCTCGGTTGCCGCGAATGGTGTTGATCTCGCCGTTGTGGGC
>DFJU01000016.1 GCA_002373755.1 Bacteroidales bacterium UBA3663
CCAGAAGGAATTCGCTAAGAAGCTCGCTTCTTACGCTGACTGCTGGGTAATGGACGCCTTTGGTACTGCACACCGCAAGCACGCTTCTACAGCTGTTATCGCTGACTACTTCGACAAGAAGGATGTCATGCTGGGTCTTCTCATGGAGAAGGAAGTGCAGGCTGTTGACAATGTGCTCAACAACATCAAGCGCCCATTTGTAGCCATCATGGGTGGTTCAAAGGTATCAACCAAGATCGGCATCATCGAGAATTTGATGAGCAAGGTAGACAAGTTGGTTCTTTGCGGTGGTATGACTTACACCTTCGCTAAGGCAAACGGTGGCAAGGTAGGTTCGTCAATCTGCGAAGAAGACAAGCTCGACTTGGCGCTTAACATCCAGAAGATGGCAAAAGAGAACAACGTGGAATTGGTACTTGGTACCGACTCAGTTGTTACCAACGCATTCGATTTCGACACCATGTCGTTGAAGGCTGGAGCTGAGGTTAAGGTATGCCCTTCAGGTGCTATTGAAGACGGTTTCGAAGGTTTGGATGCAGGTCCTGCAAGCCAGGCTAAGTTCGCAGAAGCCATCAAGGGCGCAAAGACTATTCTTTGGAACGGTCCTGCCGGCGTGTTCGAGTGCGATGAATTCACTGCAGGTTCACGCGCCATCGGCAATGCTATTGCAGAAGCTACCAAGAACGGTGCCTTCTCGCTCATCGGCGGTGGCGACTCTGTAGCCTGTGTCAACAAGTTCGGTCTGGCCGATCAGGTCAGCTACATCTCGACCGGCGGCGGCGCACTGCTCGAAGCCATCGAGGGCAAGGTTCTGCCAGGCGTTGCAGCCATCAAGGGCGAATAATCGCACTTGGACAGACATATAAAAAGATACCCCTGCAATTCATTTTGCAGGGGTATTGTTGTTTTTTATCGAGACTGCCACGTTCAATGGCTGTTGTGGCAGCAACATTCGGCCGGATGACCATCGACCAACTTGTGTGCACAATGCGGACAAACACCTTGAATCACGTAGCTGACATGATGCACCTCAAACCCTTCGGGAATGGCGACATCCGGAATTTCAACATCCTTCAGGCAGACAGTTTTGCCACAGATGCTGCACGACAGATGCACATGCCGATGCCGATGCAGGCAGTATTTCTGTTGTCCGCTGCCGTCATCGACCATGTGCAAAAGGTCTTTTTCGACCATGAGCGACAACGTGCGGAACAATGTGCTACGATCGACCGTCGGCAAGATGCCTTCCAAATCGGAGATGGCAAAGGCATAGTCGAACGCAAGCACGGTTCGCCACACCAAAATGCGGACTGCCGTCGGGCGCACGCCGTGTTCGGCGAGAAAATCGGAAATATCCATTTTGAAGGGGTTTTAAAAGCTGTTTAAACGATGTTCGATGGCAAGCCGAAACCGCTTGCTACGCGACTTTTTTAACTTCCGGTGATGGTCACATTGTCCAACGACCGCGAGACATGCCTCATTTTCAACGCAGTTTCAACTTAGAGAGCTGAGACTCGAAATCGATGCCGGTGTTATGTGCCGTTTCGCAACGAATAGTCTCGATGAGACACTGGCGGACAAAACGGCTGGCACGACGGCATGAGGTTGCAAAATCGACGCCGTTGACCACATCGGCCGCAAGCACCGAAGCGAAGACATCGCCAGTGCCGGAACGAGTCTGCTCTACCTGCAATTGCCGTTGGAAAATCGGTTCGGGAGCGGTCTGCGTGGCGATGACATTGCCGATGAAATTCGAGCCCATATGGATGCCCGTGATGACCAATTTACGTGCACCCATGTCGAGCAGTCGTTGCGAAAGTTCGCGTAGTTCGGCACGATGCCAGTTTTCGGCGTGATAGCGCGTTCCGGTCAGGAAACAGGCCTCAGTGAGGTTTGGCGTTATGATGTCGGCATAGGCCAGCAGACGACGCATATCGCGGCACATCTTTTCGGTGTATGTCGGATAAATACGGCCATTGTCGCCCATCACCGGATCGACCAAAACGTGCGTCTGCGGCCGTTCAAAATCGCGGATGAACTGCTCGACGATGTTGATTTGACGCTCCGAACCGAGGAATCCGGTCATGATGCAGTCAAATTGCAGGTCAAGTTTTTTCCACTCGTTGATGTAGGCCGGCATAAACTCGGTGAAATCCTTGCAGAAGAACGACGGGAAACCGGTATGGTTGGAAAAAATCGCAGTCGGCAAAGCGCAACCCTGCACTCCCAAATGACTCACAATCGGCAAAATGACCGATGTTGAACATCGGCCATAACCTGAAATGTCGTTAATAATGGCAATTTTACGGCTCATCTGTCACGTAGTGAATCAAAATTCGTCTGCCGCATAGGTAAAGTCGCGTAGCGGTTGCGCATAGTCGAAGAGCTCCTCCGGACGGAAGAATCGTGCCAACTCGATGGCGGCATTCTCAGCACTGTCGCTTGCATGAACGATGTTCTCCTGATACGACATCGAAAAATCGCCTCGGATAGTGCCTGGCGCAGCCTTGCGACCATTGGTCGAACCCGTCAGCGAACGGACGACATCGACGGCATCGATGCCCTCGTAGCAACAGACGATTACCGGCGTCACCATCATGGCATCCTTGATTTGCTGGAAGAATGGTTTGGCCGACAGATGCGCGTAGTGCTCAGAGAGTTGGGCATCGGTCAACTGGCACATTTTCATGCCGCAAAGATGCAAACCCTTCTGCTCGAAACGGCGGGTGACTTCGCCCACCAATCCGCGCATCAGGCAACTTGGTTTCAGAATAACGAGTGTACGTTGTAGCATATTTTTGAGTTTTTACGACACACGGAAGACGGGAAACAAGAGTCCGCATCTTCCGCGTTTTTTTGGTGTAGATTATTGATTGTCGATGTCAATATCGACGTTGATTATCGGTTCTTCTTCTAATTTCACTTCGGCCTTGACAGGCTTTGCAATCTCGACCTTCTCGCCGAAGACGTAGCGTCCGACCTCATCGCCCAAAGCCTCGCAGCTGCTGGCATCGTCGCCGAATTCGGCCGAAATGTGGCGTGTGACTTCGGTGCAGAGACGAGCCAGATAGTAGTCCATATTGGTGAACTGGCGATAGCCCTCCTGCGTGCATTTACCGTTCGGATTGACGCCCTTTTCGCCAAAGAACTGCTTCTCGTAGAAATCGGGAATGCCGTTGTGATCGAGATCGACCGTGGCACGCGAAATCTCCTCCTTGCTGGCACGAAGCACCGGCCACGACAACGGCAACTGCGGCGAACGGACATCGTCTTGCGTGTTGATGAAACCAGGACTAAGGCCTTCGCCGGTGTAGGTGGCAGTGTCGAGACGCACATCGCTGATCATAATGCTATCGACAATGTCCCAACGCAGACTGTAGCCCGGCGCGCCGTTGTGACGCCATGTGCGCTTGCAGCAACCGACGTAGCCCAAAATCTTCTCGTAGGCCTCTTCCGAACTCCACGTTGTGACATACGGGAAGACGACGGGTTTGCGTGCACGAATTGTGTCGAGCGTAATGTCGCTCACCGTGCCATCGTTACCACCTCGGTCTATGTGATTTGCCACTCCAACGCCCCAATTGTCGGCATTCACTTCCGGACACTTCGGATTGTAGTTGCCATCGACGTAGAAATGCCCCCATTTGTGCCACATCGGAGTCCAGGCGTTGCCTTTCGCAGGCGTGCCATCGGCATTCCATTCCGTAATCTGGCAATTCGCAGTTGTGCGGACATACGGCTTGACGATGCGGGTGCGCGACGTTCCATCGGTTGCAGGACCCGGCTTGTAATAGTTGTTGACGATGTTGACCGTCATGCCCTCACCGCCATAGCAACCTTCCGTTTTCCAATTGTAAATCAAGTTGTTGCGCAAATCCATACGCTCATCGCATTGCGTCAACGGACGTGGTGCCAGACGCGGGATGCGCGACGTGTGGTGGATCAGCAGATTGTGTGCATACGTTGCACCCGAGCCGCCCCAGTTGCCGCCATAGCCATGTGCGCCCTTGCTGTGGCCAGAGTTGACCAGACTTTGCGAGAGAAGGCACCACTGCACCGTGATGTTGCGTCCACCATACACCGAGCAGCACTCGTCAATCGACCACGAAATGGAACAATGGTCGATGATGATGTCGCTATGGTCGAGCGAACTAAGCGCATCACCTTCATGCTCTTCCACCTTACGATTTCCCAAACGGAAACGCATGTAGCGGATGATCACATTGTCGGCTCGGATGCCGAACGGATAGTCGGCCACACAGATACCGTCGCCCGGTGCGGTCTGGCCAGCAATCGTGACGTTGCCCTCTGTGATGTAGAGGTTCGACTTCAGGAAAATCGTTCCGCACACGTCGAACACGATGATACGCGCACCCGACATCGTGCATCCGTAACGAAACGTACCTGGCTGGTCGCCGTCTTCAAGCGTCGTGACATGGTAGATGATACCGCCTCGTCCGCCCGTGGTATATCGGCCGAAACCCTCCGCTCCGGGGAATGCCGGCACACGACCCGCATTGTCTGCGGCCAACGCTGTTCCCGCTATCGACAAGAACGCGAAGATAAGTGTCAGAAGTTTTTTCATAGTATTACTACAATTTTAGTTTAATTAGATGTTTGCAAATAGGCGTCGATGATGCCGATCAAGACATCGTTCGACAGACATTCGACCTCAAGCGACTTCACCGTTTTGGCCGGATTCAACGACATCTCAAGCAACGTCGCGGCACCGCCATCGGTCGAAATATTCAACTTGTCCGTTTCTGGCCGATAGATTTTTCCCGTGCGCAGACTCATGCGGTACGGCGGCTGCACATCGTCCTTGAAATCAGACAGATAAAAAGCCGGCAACCCTTGCACAAGTTCCTGCTCGATGGGCCACCAGTTCACTGGATTCTCCAACACGAGCTCCTCGCAGGTTCCATCGGTATAGTGCACACGGACAATGCCATTTTCAATGCGACTCTGCATCGGATTGGTAGTGCCGACCATCTTCAGATAGATGTGCGATGCCGACATTTTCGGCAACTTGAACGACAACTTGTTCGGGAAGTTCTTCCACTGACTTGTGAATGCAGCCTTCAGCCCCAACGCATCGCTCACCTTAAACGTGTCGGTCGGGTGGCACCACTCGCCCATGCCATGCGACGGCATGCTGAGCGTCACACGCTTGTGTTTGTCGCCCTTGTAGCTGTAATTCTGCTTAAAGATGTCGGCCACCTTCAAGTTATGCCGTTTTGCAATCGATGCCACCGGAGTGAGTTTTCTGAAATCGATGGCCGATGGGTCGGTGTAGGTTCGCACCTGCTGGCCTTTCGTTGCGGTCGATGGCTTTGCCTTGCGGTCGAAGGCTGCCACCTGGTCGCGTAGCGCATCGGCCAACGAATCGGACTTGACCCAACAGATGCCTGAAGCATCGGCCAACTCGCCTGCGAAAGCCGACTTTGTCGGAGCATAGACCACGATGCTGTCATATCGCTCAAAAAAGTCGCCATTGCCTCTGAAATACCAGACGGCCGTGTCGCCGCGATAGGAACGACGGAACTCGAAGTCGGGCATCGAGAATGCAACCTCCTTGCCGTCCCACGCCGTCGGGAAACCGGGACGCAGCGTGAGCACACCAGAGAGCAAATCTGGCTGTATGCCAATCAATCCCTGCACAAATGTGCGCGCTGTAATGCCGACAGGATCGCCGAAATCGCGATAGCACTCGCCTCGGGCTGCATCGTAGAACGAAATCTGCCCCAAATTGCCAGGACTTGCGCCCAAATACATGCCATCCATCAGTGCACCCTTGAAAAGTGAATATGCCTCGTCAGGACGGCCAGCCTGCCAATAGGCCAATGCTGTATGCATCTCTTCGGCCAACGCCACATTGTTTATCGACCAGCCATAAGGTTGCCAAGACGTTGTGGCCAAGGCTGTTACATCGGCCGACGCATCACTCACTACGCGAGTTTCGGGACGGCCGCCATCGGCTACAGAAATCGCGTAGTGCGGAATCTTTTTATCGACATATTGCGTGGCGCGATAACGCTGCAACGGAGTGCCGACCTCGCTGTCGATGGCATGATAGACTGTCCAAACGGCAGGATTGCGATGCTGGCGCTTCAATCCCCAGGCATCTTTACATTCGGCCCAAACGCCTTCATCTTCAAGCCAAAGATGCTCATCAATTGCTCGCTGTATCTTATCGGCTTCATCAGAATATTTTTCAGCCAAATCATTGTCGCCCAGCAACTTCGCAATTTTCGCGGCCTGACGGTTTGCCCGCAGGTTGTAGGCCGTGCTGTGGGTTGCCGCACCTCCGCCATAGTAGAGACCATCGCTCGCCCAAATGCAGCAATATGCATCGTAGAGGCCGTCGCCATCGGGGTCAAATACGCGCTTCTCCCACGCTAAATGACGCACGATTGTCGGCCAAAAGAAACGAGCTTCTTCAATGTCGCCCGACCAATTCAGGTGCCATAACAGCTCGTCGATAAAGACGAGGTTCATATCGTAGTGGTTCACCTTCTTGGCATTGTTCGGATAGCGGCCGATGTAGCCAGTCGTGAACATCGGGTTGCCCAGTTTCTCGGTAGCACGGGCCAGATTCTTGGCCGGATCGAGCACCAGAATCGACTTGTTTACCTCGACATCGACAAGCTGTGAAGCCGCGTAGCCAGAAAAATGTCGCTGCTGACGTTCCGGCCAGCCCATCACGTCGCCCACATAGGCCGCACGCCAACCTGGCAACGGCATTCGCCAACCGATGGCGCCATGTTGCCAAACGCCGCTGGCTTCGTCCCAAATTCCGTTGGCCGCTGCCGGCAAGACATATTCCAACGGATTGAGCAACACATCGGGGGTCTGAACCGCGTAGTCGCCGACCAGCGCGCAAGCCTGACTTTCGCTCTCGAAAAGCATCGTCTGAAGGTTGCAGACTGAATCGGACGCATTGCCGATGGCTATAATCGACGGCTGGTTGAGCGGTATGTCGGCCGTCAAATAGTTGACCGAGGTGCCATCTGTGGCTTTTGCATCGGCCAAGGACAACTTAACGCAAGGCGAAACCTGACCATGCACGCGACGTTCGCCGCGTTTGCTGCCTTTGCCATACGTGAGGTCGAAACACGACTGCTGTGCATAGATCGTATAGTCGTTGCCTTTGCATTTATCGGCCGTGAAGTCGAAGCAATCCGGCTTATCGACGCCCAGATCGCCGTTGCGGCTGAATGAAGCATTGGTCGCAGCTCCATAGCGCATACGCATCTGCACACCAGGTTTCACGTTGTGGCCGTCGATTTGCCAAATGCCGCCGGCCGCAGGAATCTGCAAAGCGTAGGCCGAAAGTATGACGTATGCCTCGCTGCCGGCGTCGAGTTTCATGCTGTCGGGCAAAACGATGCGATAGTCGCGGCTCACTCCGTCGTATGACGTGCGAATTTGTACGTGTTCGATGTCGAAACGAACGTTGCCGCCCATATAGGGCATATAAAGTCCGAATTCAGGTTCGTCGCTCGTCTCAAGTCGTGCGGCCTCACATCGCCCGTAAAGTGCGCGCGTGAAACGATTTTTTCCGTCGATGCAGACAATACCGTCTTCCTCCGGCCAGTACTGGACCTTGCGCGGGGCGAGAATCTGCTGGAATTTTGGAGCTTCGTTGGCCGTAAAAAGCTGTTTCTGGACAGGTGCGGACACATTCGTCTGCGCCAAGGCAGCCCCCAGCAGAAGATTGGACAGGAGAACGGTGATTTCAATTCGATGCATGGACAAAAGGTTAGCGGTTAAAAGATTAGAGCGGACTTATTTCTCTTTGATCAGGCTCAAGAACTCCTGACGCGTCTTGATTTCGTTGAATGCGCCGCAGAAGTCGGACGTTGTTGTCATCGCGTTCTGCGACTCGACGCCGCGCATCTGCATGCACAAGTGACGGGCCTCGACGACGACCATCACGCCCATCGGATGCAACGTTTCCTGGATGCACTCCTTGATTTGCGTGGTGAGACGTTCCTGAACCTGCAAACGGCGGGCAAAAACCTCGACTACGCGAGGAATTTTTGACAATCCGACAATGTATTTGTTAGGAATGTACGCTACGTGGACTTTTCCAAAAAACGGCAGCATGTGATGCTCGCAAAGGCTATAGAAATCAATATCTTTCACAATGACCATCTGCTGATAATCCTCGCGGAACATGGCCGACGTTAGAATCTGTTTCGGATCCTGATGATAGCCTTGTGTCAAGAACTGCATTGACTTGGCAACGCGCATCGGCGTCTTGAGCAAGCCTTCACGATTTACATCTTCGCCAATCAGACCCAGCATCTGCGACACGCTGTCGGCCATTGGCTGCAACAAATCTTCGTTATACTCCATTACCTTCAATAACAACTTATTTTGCAAGAGGTTGCGACCTGCAGGCCACAATTTACGGATTCTCGGACAAATGATTCACGCCTACAGCGGAATCTCGATTTCCTCTTGCACGACAAACATCTCTGTCCCGAACTTCGGGAACTGTTTCTTCAGTTTTCGGAAAGCGGCCGTAGCCTCTTCCTGCGTGCGATAATTGCCGATCACGAGACGCCAATTCGGGCTCTTGAACAGCACGTATGTCTCCAAATCGGGCAGATAGCTCTTGATTTCCGCCTCGCGGCGATAGGCCTCTTCTTTCGATGCCAACTGGTTGTTGCCCGAAAAGGCTCGCACACGGAAGCCTCGTGACGTGATGACATTCCGTCCCTGACGGTTGCGCTGCAATCGCGACACAGCGTTGTATTTTCTCACTTCCCGGCCGAGCAAAGCCTCAAGTCGGGCATCCTGAACGAGCGTTACGCGACCTTGCAGACGCAGTTGCTCGCATAAAGCGGGTGCCGCATCGACTTCGGCAGTGGACGACGCCACAACCTGAGCCGACGCGGCAATGGGCAATGCCCCAAGTAGGAAGAATGTTGCTATATGCTTCATTCCCTGCAATTTAGTTACAAATTCTTATTTCCAAGCCTCGATGATAGGCATGAAGGTGTCAACCTTGAGGGCAGCGCCACCAATCAGACCACCGTCGATGTCTGGCTGAGCGAAAAGTTCAGGAGCATTGCTGCCCTTGCATGAACCGCCGTAGAGGATTGAAGTGTTGTCAGCAACCTCAGCGTTATATTTCTTTGCGATGCTTGCGCGGATGAAAGCGTGAACCTCCTCAGCCTGCTCGCTGGTTGCGGTAAGACCGGTGCCGATAGCCCAAACTGGCTCGTAGGCAACGATGCACTTTGCGAAATCATCGGCCGAAAGGGTGTACATTGCCTCCATCTGGCCTTCGATGACAGCCTTGAAGGTACCATTCTCACGCTCCTCCTTGACCTCGCCGACGCAGAAGATTGGGGTCAGACCGTTGGCCAATGCCTGCTGCAACTTGGCAACCAAAAGCTCGTTGTTCTCGCCATGATACTGACGACGCTCGCTGTGGCCCAGAATGACGTACTTAGCGCCAGTTGAGGCAATCATATTGGCTGCAACTTCGCCCGTGTAAGCGCCCTTGTCGTGTGCAGAGCAATCCTCGGCACCAACACCGATTACAGAGCCTTCAACAGCCTTGGCAACGCTTGCAACCGAGATGAATGGGGTGCAAACGACAACGTCACAGTTCACTTTCTTTCCAGCCAAAGCAGCCTTCAGACCCTCAGCCAGAGCAACGCCTTCCTGAAGAGTGGTGTTCATCTTCCAGTTACCGGCAACAATCTTTTTTCTCATTTTTGTTTCTTTTTTGAAAAGGTTTTTATAATACGCAACGGCAAATATAACAACATCGGGGCAACCAGCCAAACAGCAATCCAAAAAACGCGCTTTTTCCTTGATATAGGCCGAATTTGCCCCAAACTCTGCTCACTTAACTTTGCAGATGTCATTTGGGCCACATCGACGCCCGGCAAGTGCGATTTCCAAAGGATAATTCCATTGTGCAACAACATGAAACCGGGGTTGCTGCGTATCATCGTCTCGACAATCTGGCGGTCGGCGTAGAGGTACGGATATTCCGCTCCGGTGTTGAAGTGCCAACGGGCGACAGCGTCCGGGTTGCGTTCGGTGATGCAGTAGAACGGATAGCCCTGCTCCAAAGCATATTCGTAGAGGTTTTCGATGCGGTCGATGTCATGTTCTTCGGCGCGGTTCAAGTCGGGCGACAGCAGAAGCATCACGTAGCCCGTATCGCTCAAAATACGGCAAGTGACATCGTCGCCCGATTCGTCGAACAGGACGAGGTTTTCATGTCCGGATTCCGATACCGCTACGCGACTTTCCGGCATAATTGTCTCGACGAATGTCCAACCATCGGCCTCGTCGGGCAGATTGTCAAGCGAGAATTCCTGTCGTTGTCCATCTTTCTCATACACAACGATATACTGCGCATTTTCGTCGGCAATGGCATCGGACATAACCTCACGACACGGAGCGGCCAAATCGACTCCAGGACGAAACGGACGGAAATCGACGAAAGGAAGACGCCATGTGCCTAACGCAAGCAGCAGCAGGACACCGAAAAGCGCTGTGTAGAAATAGAACGTGTGGAAAATGCGCGACAACATCGACACCTGACGATAACGCAGCAAGAACAGACAGACGATGGCTGCGGTGAGAACGACATTCTTCCAAAACGTCTGCCAATTGCTCAAGACGAGCACGTCGCCGAAGCAGCCGCAGTCGTCAACCGGATTAAAGATAGCGAGATAGAGCGTCAACGGCGTCATCACGGCCATAAAAAGCATCGACATCGAGGCGGTGAGCAGACGATGTCGGCCAATGAGGATGTAGAAACCCATCGAGAACTCGACCAAAGCCAGCCCCCACGCCATGGCCAACGTGAAATCGGCGAGCAATCCGAACGAGAAATGTTGCAGATATTCGCCGATTTTGATTGACGTGCCGACGGGGTCGATGGCCTTCGACAGGCCGCTGAACACAAACGACGCGCCCACCAACCACTGGCAGAAGAGCGCGAACCACCTATTCTTTTTCACAGACAAGCTTTATGAGCGCAAAAAGTGAATAGTTGACCATGTCGAGATAGTTGGCGTCGATGCCTTCGCTCACCAGCGTCTTGCCCTCGTGGTCCTCAATCTGCTTGGTGCGCTGAATCTTCATCAGAATCAAATCCACGTAGCTCGACACGCGCATCATGCGCCACGCCTCGTCGTAGTCATGATTCTTGGACGCCAATAGCGCAAGTGCTGCCTGAAGCTGCTCGTCGTAGAGTGCGACCACCTGTTCGGGCTGCATGTCCGACTTCTCGGCATAGCCCAATTTAAGCTGGATGACGCCCATCAGTCCGTAGTTCACAATGCCGATAAATTCCGGCACGATGCCCTCTCCGACCAGCGACTCGCCCTTCACTTGCAACGTCCGGATTCGGTTCGCCTTGATGTATATCTGGTCGGTGATTGACTGCGGCCGCATTATACGCCACGACGCGCCATAGTCGAACGTCTTTTTGGTAAAGACATCACGGCACAACTTCGTCACCTCCTTCAATTCTTCTTCCGTATTCATTGATTTTCAGATTATTATGTTTCATTCATTTTGCAGCATTAAGGATCTGCATAGCACGGTTCTGCGCACGTTTCACCGACTTCACATCGCTCGCATCGATGCGGAAATAGCTCGGATTCGGCAAGTAGAGCGGCAGTCCGATTGGCACATTGTTCGGGTCGCCCAACTGGAACGCATTAACGTCGTAGATGTACGCCCAGAATGCCTTGTCGCCATATTCGCGTAGCGCCACGAGCGTCAGTCGGCCACCGTCGCCAAGCGTCGCCATCTTCGGCTTTCCGCCCTCCATGAGCAGCATTTCATCCGATGGCTTGCCAACGACTTTCCTCGTGCTTGCGGCCGACGGCTTCGCTTCGTGGCTGGTTTCCGACTTCGTGGCCGATGCCGATTTGGCCTCACTCTGCGTTGGTTTTTCCGACGCGGCAGTCGGAGTTTCAGTTTCGACGGCACTTGCAGTTTCGGCCGATGCAGAGTCGGCAACAACCTCGGCAGCAGGTTTCGTTTCGGCGGATTTTTCGGCCGACGGCGACGAGCATGACTTCACCGCAAAGATGAGCACAACTACCACGGCCAACACGCCTGCGGCCGCACCCCACATCCAAGGTTTGACGAGCTGCAATTTGGCTTTCAGCACCTCGAAGGTGTCCGGTTCTTCATAACGGCGGCGACGCGGCGGCTGCGGCGTTTCGGGTTTCTTTTCCTCAGCAGGCTGCGTCTTCTTTTCGGCCGATGCAGAAATCGCCGCCACGATACCTCCGATGGCAGCCGATGTTTCCGCTACGCGATTTTCGCCGGTCTGCGATGCCGACACAGCTTCCTGTTCCGCTGGTTCCGACGGCGCATCTGGCGATGGCTCAACCGACGCGGAAGGTGCATTGGCCGCAATGGGTTCCGCTACGCGATTTTCGGGTTCAGGCGCGGCAGACGGGGCTTCGTCCGGAGCATCGGACACAACATTTTCAGCCTCTTCGACGGGCTTTGCCGGAACATCGTCGGCCGCAACTTCTTCGGGCTTTATATCGTCGCCGATGGGGCGTGGCGCATTGCTCACGACGACCGGCTCGAAGCACGCGAAAGGCGCATTGACGGCAGCACGCATACGCTCGTCCACCTGAAAGGCCAAACGGCGGCCCTGCTGCGTGGCGATGACGGAGAAGGTGCCAAGCCCCTGGATTGTGACCTCTTCGCCGGCGCGAACCTCATCGAGCAACGTCTGCGTGAGGGCATCGACGAAAGCTGCGGCATCGGCCTCGCTCACTTTGGCATAGCGCGCCAAATGAAATTTGAATTGATTGGCGTTCAACATATTGCATCAGTTTAGTTCGACTTCACTTTGCAGGCGATAGGTGATGCGCGGTGGATACATCATCTGCAATCCGCTGGCTGGATCTTCGGCCACATATTCGGGGTGTTTGGTCGATACGAATCGGCCGATGCCCTGCCATTCGACATCAATCTGCTCGGTGGCCTGCTCGGCCATCAGCTTTACGGCCGACGACATCAGCGCAGTGCACACCTGACGGTCAAGGCCGCAACGCCTTTGCACTTCTGAAAGAAAATCTTTGTGGGTCATGGGAGGTTGGGTTATTGAATGTATGCGTGCAAATGTAGTCAAAATTCCTGAATTGTGTGTCCAGTCGGGAAGAAAACAGAAACAGACACCAGCGAAAACCGATGTCTGAGTCTTTTCTGCGAATATCAAAACACGAAGATTGTCACTTGCTGTCTTGATAGACATTTATTGAATTTTCCCAATAAAGCGACGTGTTAATCTGCACTGCGGCATGATGGTTTCTGCCCGATGTATTTTTATCAACCGTGATTTTCAAGTACGAACGGTCTTCCTCCAGTATCTTTTCGACTGTAAACCAGCCACACTCCATCGAATCGGGATTTGCCTCAAATGGTGCATAATCGACTGTCGTTTCCGTGCCAGAATGCCAATCATAATCGGTGGCGCCCACCAATTTCCATTGGGCCGCGCGTTCAATCACGCGCCCCACGAAGATAGTATCCATTCCGCCATCGACCGTAAAACTGGAGACAGTTCGCCTCGGAAAGTAATCGTATTCGTCGTAAGGATAAACTTCGTCACAATCACAATACAGATTGAGGCACGAAAAGAGGCAAACAGCCACAAAGAAATATATCTTTTTCATAGTTATAGTTTTTCATCTATGTCCGAATGTTGCCTTGACGCCAAAGCTAATAAATCCTTGATAACCATAACCACCTTCCGCGAAACCACGAATCAGTTGGCCGCCCCATTCGATGCCCAAGGCTGAAACCTGGTAGGCCGCCTTCACCTTCGTCTTTTTTCCGCAATCGAAGTCGAGGTCGTCGTGCAGATTGAGGTCTTTCTCGTCAATGGTGTGAAAGCCAATGCCACCTGCCAAACGTGTATAGGCCGCGAAATGGGCGTGATTCAACCAATAGAAGCGGATAGTGGGCATGATACACAACATTGACTCATCAACGCTTGCCCAACACGCATCGTAATGCTTGTTCGAAATTTGATAGTCAGCAATCAAATCCACATAACTGAGCTGCAATCCAGTGCCAAACCGGTTGCCGAAATTGCGCAAATAAGAACAATTCAACGACATCGCCACGTTATCTTTATAACCATAATAGGCACCCTCTGCCCAATTTGAATTTTGAATAACAGGACATGATTGAAAATGGTCTGCGTCGGGATTACCGAACCCGACATTCAGCGACACATCGTTTTTCGGCAACTCGCGCGCACGGAAAAACTGGGCATTGGCCGTCGTCGAAAACAGCGTAGCGACAAAAAGAATCAAAATGGTGAATGTTTTTTTCATACTTATTATTAAGGTATAACCCAAATGCGGCGCAAATATCGGAAATAAATTTGAAAGAACCCAAAAATGTCGAAAAAAAAAAAATAAACAACGTCGTTTCCCCATAAAAAAAAGAAAAGGTTCTCCCCCGAAAGGGAAAACCTTGACTTTCATTGCGGCCAACGGCACTTTATGCGTCGATGTTGGCGTATGTTGCATTGCTTTCGATGAATTCGCGGCGTGGTGCGACATCTTCGCCCATGAGGAGCGAGAAAGTCTGGTCGGCCGTGATGGCATCCTCGATGTTGACCTTCTTGAGGCGGCGGTGAGCAGGATCCATTGTGGTGTCCCAGAGCTGCTCGTTGTTCATTTCGCCCAGACCTTTATATCGTTGCACCTTAATCTTGTCCTCCTTGCCTTGTCCGTACTTCTGGAAGAACTCGCGCTGCTCTGCATCGTCCCAGCAATATTCTTCGATCTTGCCGATGGAGCACTTGTAGAGCGGAGCCTGTGCGATATAGACGTAGCCGCCTTCGATGAGCGGACGCATATAGCGGAAGAAGAGCGTCAGAATCAACGTAGCGATGTGAGCACCATCGACATCGGCATCGGTCATGATGATTACCTTGTGGTAGCGCAAGTTGCTGATGTCGAGCGTCTTGTCTTCGCGCAGGTTGACGCGGAAGGCGCGGAACATATTCTGAATCTCTTCGCTGTCGAGCATCTTGTGAATCAAGACCTTCTCGACGTTCAGAATCTTGCCGCGCAACGGCAGGATAGCCTGGAAGAAACGGTTGCGACCGGTCTTGGCCGTGCCACCTGCGGAATCACCCTCGACGAGGAAAATCTCACATTCTTCGGGGTTCTTCGACGAGCAGTCGGCCAACTTGCCAGGCAGACCGCCACCTGTGAGGCGTGAGTTCTTCTGCACATTTTCGCGGGCCTTGCGGGCTGCTACGCGAGCTTGTGCGGCCAATATCACCTTCTCGATGATGAGGTGAGCCTGCTCGGGATGCTCCTCCAGATAGTTGTCCATCGCATTGCGGACGGCCTTGGTAACAGCAGGGCGAACCTCGACGTTGCCCAACTTGGTCTTGGTCTGACCCTCGAACTGAGGCTCGGCCACCTTGACGCTGACGACAGCGGTAAGGCCCTCCTTGAAGTCCTCGGCCTTGATTTCTACCTTGGCCTTCTCGAACATCTTCTCCTTGTTGCCGTACTCCTTGAGCGATGAGCCAAGTGCTGAACGGAAACCGTCGAGATGCGTGCCGCCTTCGTGCGTGTTGATATTGTTGACGAACGAATGAATCGTCTCGGAATAGCCTGTATTGTAGGTCAATGCGACCTCGACCGGCACACCTTCGCTTTCGGTGACGAGGTGGATGATATCCGGAATAAGCGGCGTGCGGCTTTCGTCCATCCACTTGACGAATTCCTTCAGACCCTCGGTACTGTAGAACTCCTGAGTGCGAGCACTGCCATCGGGCTGGACAGCTTCCGGGCGCTCGTCGGTGAGGCGCAGACGGATGCCAGTATTCAGATAAGCCAGATCGCGCAATCGCTCAGCCAGACGATCCCACTCGAAGATAGTCTCGGTGAAAATCGATGCATCCGGATGGAAAATGATGGTCGTGCCGGTATCTTCAGCATCGCCAATGATTTCAACCGGAGCCAATGGCTTACCGTAGGCGTAATCCTGACGGAAGATGTGGCCCTGACGATGCACGATAGCCGTAAACTGGTCGGAAAGGGCATTCACGCAACTTACACCGACGCCATGCAAACCACCCGACACCTTGTAGGTATTCTTGTCGAACTTACCGCCGGCGTGAAGCACCGTCATGACGACCTCCAATGCCGAACGATGCTCCTTCGGATGCTCGTCCACTGGAATACCACGGCCATTGTCGATGACCTTGATTGAATTGTCGGGCAAGATGAAGACCTGAATATCGTTGCAATAGCCGGCCAATGCCTCGTCAATACAGTTATCGACTACCTCGCTGACGAGGTGATGCAATCCCTTGATACTGGTATCGCCAATATACATGGCAGGACGCTTGCGCACAGCCTCCAAACCCTCAAGGACCTGGATATGACTGGCATCGTAGTTGTTTTGAATCGCTGACATAAGGTGTAAGGAAAAGGTTACAGAATGTGTTTATATGTGTACGCGCACACGCGCGCGAAAAGCAAAAGACCTTCCCCACTGAACCCTTTTAGGATAAAGTGGGGAAGTATTTGGATACAACTCAGATTATCAAGCGAGTTTGTTAACCTGCTTAGCCAACTTGCTCTTGAGATTTGCAGCCTTGTTAGCGTGGATTACGCCCTTCTTTGCCAACTTGTCGAGCATAGAGGTAACGATTGGGAGCTGCTTCTCTACCTCAGCCTTGTCGGTAGTTGCGCGGAACTTGCGGACAGCGTTACGGGTAATCTTGCCGTAGTAACGGTTGCTTTCGTTCTTTGTGATGGTCTGCTTGATTCTCTTCTTTGATGACTTGTGGTTTGCCATTGTTGTAAAATATTTCTTTTTGTTGTTTTAATTGTTTTGCATCAGCATTGTTATGGGCGATGGAACTATCTGGCTGCGCGCCGCCAATTGCATTAGCCAGCTTTGCCTGCACACGTAGTCAGGACTTGAAAAGGCCACATTTTTGCCGATTTGCGGGTGCAAAGATAGTTTTTTCATCGATATGTCCTAATTTTCTTATTGTTTTTCGTCCGACGAATAGTATTTTTTACGGCTTTTCGCTACTTTTGCACACCAAAATGACAAATTCAATCTGCAAAACCAAAGGAATAGTTCTCAGCACGGTGCCCTACAATGACCGCGCCCGCTTCGTCCATATTTACACCGAACAGATGGGAAAAGTGTCGTGCAAGATAATGCTTTCGCGCCTGCACCACAACGGCGGACAGCGTCCATTCTACGCGCCGCTTTCGATGCTGGAGCTCGTGCTTGAAGGACGTGCCGGACAAGACCTCTGGCAAATAAAGGAGGCTTCATTACTCTGTTCGCCATACACCGTTTCGATGCTCGACCCTGGCAAGACGGCGCAATGTCTCTATATGGCCGAACTGCTCGACAGAACCATCCGCGAGGTCGAGGCGAACCCTCGGCTTTGGAGATTCATCAGCCAATCAATCGAACTGCTGCAACTCACGCAACAGGGCAGCGCGAACTTCCATCTGCTGTTCACTACGCGACTTTGCTACCTGATTGGATTTCACGTCGATAACTCCGCATGGCACGAAGGGATGCAGTTCGACATCAGCGAGGGCATCTACACAGCCGGGCCGATATACCACCCATATTATCTGACTGCCGATTCGGCATGTTGGCTGCACCAATTGCTCGACACCAGATTTTCCGACCTCGGCTCGCTGCATCTGAACCGTCAGCAGCGCAACGTGCTGCTCGACATGATGCTGACATTCCTGCGCATCCATCTGCCCGAAGTCGGAACCCTGCGCTCGGTCGAGGTGCTGAAAGAGCTTTTCGATTGAAAGACATCGGACACAAAAGTCATTCCGACAAGAGAATAAAGACGCTGCCAACGGGATTGGAGGTTCCAATCAAACAGCCGGCAATTACACGGTTTTACATCCCGATCGGCTCAATGACATTACGAATTTGGACGACCACTTATTTACCAGATTTCAACATTTTCACATCTTTAACATTTTATTTTTGACCGACGCGGCCGAAAATTTGCTAACTTTGCGGCCGATATATGTAAATTAAAATATGAGAAGACCACTGTCACAAAATTTCACGATTGCACTTCTGTTTATTGTCGGGCTATTCTGCTTCACATCCTGCAGCACGACCGAAAGTCCCGAAATCGTTTTCATCCACACTAACGACACACATAGCCAAATTGACGGAATCTATATGGACGAGCGCCCGATTGGCGGCGTTGTCGAACGTTCAGCCTTTCTGGAGCTGATGCGACAGGCCGACCCGCAGCTCATCTATGTCGATGCCGGCGACATGGTGCAGGGTTCGCCATACTTCAACATCTGGAACGGCATGATCGAAATGAAGGCCATGAACCTGCAAGGGTTGACCTGCACCACTTTCGGCAACCATGAGTTCGACAACGGAATCGACTTCCTTGCCAACATGCTCGAATATGCCTGCTTCCCGATCATCAACTGCAACTACGACGTGCGCCGGACTGCTCTGGAGAAGTACACCCGTCCGTCGATGATCATCGAACGTAAAGGTGTGCGTATCGGCATCACGGGCGTCACCGTCGATCCGAACAACCTGATCTTCAACCGCAACTGGGAGGGAATCACCTATACCGACCCGTCGGTTGCAGTCAATGCCGAGGCAAAAAAACTGCGTAGCGAGGGCTGCGACCTGGTAGTCGTCCTCTCGCATGTCGGATATTACACGAACGACTCGATCGGCGACCGTTACATCGCCCGCAACAGCAAAGACATCGACCTCATCATCGGCGGACACACCCACACCAACATCGAGAACGGTGAAGTGGTGATGAATGCCGAAGGCCGCCCGGTCATGATTACGCAAACCGGAGCAAAGGCATCGCCAATGGGCTACGTGAAGGTGAAGATGAAACCGAACGGCAAGCGCAGCGATGGCGAACCAGCATTTGCCGTCGATCAAATCAGCTGCAAGAAACTACACCCGGACCTCTACGACCTGCGCGCATTCGGCAAGGCAATGAGCGACTTCATCGCACCATACCGCGACAGTCTGGAGACGAAGATGAGCAGCGTGCTGGGCCGTGCCGCCCACGACATGCCACGATTCCGCCCACAGAGTCCGTTGGGCAACTTCACGAGCGACGTGCTACGCGAAATGGGCGAAGAATACACCGGCAAGAAAATCGACGTCGGCATCATGAACGTCGGCGGTCTGCGCAACGACCTCTATGCCGGCGACATCCGTCTGGGCGACATCTACCGCATCTTCCCGTTCGAGAATACGCTCACCATCCTCGACCTGAAAGGCGAATATCTGGAAGAGACCATCCATCAGATCGAGAAGAAGCGGCTTGAAGCCATCTCGGGCATGCAGATCACTCTGCGCGTCAAGCATGAGCCATCGACCGACAACGAAATCCACGAAACCGTGACCGCCACCGACATCAAGGTGAACGGCGAACCGATTGACCCGGAGCGCATCTACCGCATTGCCACCATCGACTATCTGGCCGAGGGCAACGACGGTCTGCTGGCACTCACCAAGGCCCAACGCAACAGGAACACCGGTATCCTGCTGCGCAACCTCATGGTCGATTACATTCAGAAAAAACATAAGGAGGGAATCGCCATCAACGGCGCGCTCGACGACCGAGTCATCGTCATCGACGAGAATCCGGACACCTCTCCTGCCCAAAACTAACATACGATGAAGCGAGTTTTTCTCCTTCTTTCCTCATTATTTATTTTACACAACACGTCCGCCCAAAACATGCTGATGCGCGCCGATGCAGAAAGCATGAACCATTGGGTGGACAGTGTCATGTCTGTGCTGAGCCCCGACGAAAGGCTCGGCCAACTCATCATGCCAATTGCAAGCAGTCGCGACGACGAGGCACATCGGCAGAACATCCGACGCGCCATCGAGGTCTATCACGTGGGCGGATTGCTCTTCTCGAAGGGCACAATCGCATCGCAGGCGAAAATGACGAAATACGCCCGCGAACTATCGGACAAAGCGCCGCTCTGGATTGCGTTCGATGGCGAATGGGGACTTGCCATGCGATTGAGCGATGCCGTAAAATATCCGCGTAACGCCGCATTGGGCACCATCGATGCCAAGGTGCGCGACAGCCTGATGTACCGCTACGGACTGGAAACAGCGCGGCAACTGCGTCTGTTGGGCGTAAACATCAATTTTGCGCCAGTGCTCGACATCAATTCCAACCCGAACAACCCGGTGATCGGAACACGCAGTTTCGGCTCGACCGTGTGGGACGTCGTTCCGCCGGCACTCAGCTATTGCCAGGGACTTGAAGAGGGCGGCATCATGGCCGTCGGCAAGCATTTTCCAGGACACGGCGACACCGACACCGACAGCCACAAGACGTTGCCGCTGCTCAGCCACGACCGCGAGAGGATGCTCTCGTTCGAGTGCGCGCCGTTCCGCTACTTCGCGCGTGCAGGCTACGGCGGCATCATGGTCGCACACCTGGAAGTGCCGTCGCTCGACTCGACAGCCAACACGCCATCGACGCTGTCGCGCCCCATCGTAAACGACCTGCTACGCGAAAAATTCGGTTTCAACGGACTGATTTTCACCGACGGACTGGCCATGAAGGGCGTCAACAACATAGCCGACTACAGCGTAAAGGCACTTTTGGCCGGCAACGACGTGCTGCTCGACCCGACACCGCTCAAGAACCAGTGGCAAAGCCTGAAAAAGGCATTGGCCGACAGCGTCATCACACAAGAAATGATTGACGAGAAATGCCGCCGCGTGCTGCAATGGAAATACGTTCTGTGCGTCGGCCGCGAGAAGGAACTGCAAGTCAAGGGATTGGCCGACCGCATCAACAGCGACGGTGCGCGCCATCTGCTCGCCGTTATGAACGACGAAATTGAAAAGGCAAAACGCAATCCCGCATCGGACACAATCATAGCACTGCCGCCACTCGACGAAATCGACCCGACAGAGCAGACATTGCCGCAAGAAAACGCACCGCTACGCGAAATCCTGCCTCCCGACACCATTACGCATCGGCCGCAAATCACCAATCCGAAGTTCCGCCGCGTGGACAGCCTCGTGCAAGCGGCTCTGGATGCAGAAGCCTTCCCCGGATGCCAGATTCTCGTCGCGCAAAAGGGCAAAATCATCTACAACCGCGCTTTCGGCTGGCTCGACTACGACCGGACCGAACCGAACTCGCTCGAGACGGTCTATGACCTTGCCTCAGTGAGCAAGGCTGCCGCCACCATACCCGCGCTGATGAAGGCCTACGACCAATACGACCTGAAATTCAGCGACCAGATGAGCCGCTACATCCCGCAGCTACGAAAGGCATCGGACAAGAAAAATCTGACAATCCGACAGGCATTGCTGCACGAAACCGACATCCGCGACGGATGGTCGTTCTATGCGATGACACTCGACACTACATCGTTTGAAGGACAGCACTACAGCACGGTTCCCATCGAGCCGTACACAGTGCAGCAGGACAAGCGATGCTGGTTCCACAACGGACTGCGCTTCGACACTACTTGGGTTTCCGACCACAAGGACGCGTCGCACACGCTTCCGATAGCAAAAGGGCTGTACCTCAACCCCATCTTCCGCGACAGCATACTGCAAAAAATCATCGATCTGCCGCTCAAACGGCCGCACCGCTACCGCTATTCGTGCCTGAACTTCGTGCTGCTGCGCAACCTCATCGAAAACGTCACCAAGATGCCGATGGACAAGTATCTGTACAAGAATTTCCCCGAGTTCTACGGCGACGGCAAACTCTGTTTCAACCCTCTGGAACACGGAATTCCGCTGGCACGCATCGCCCCGACAGAAGACGACCGAGCCCTGCGACACCAACTGCTACGCGGCTACGTGCACGACGAACTCTGCGCATGGAGCGGCGGCGTGGAGGGCAATGCCGGACTGTTCGGCAGCGCTACGCAGCTTTACCCCGTGTTGCAGATGTTCCTGAATGGCGGAACATACAACGGCAAGCGCTACGTGAACGCCATCACCGTCGAACGTATGACGACGCAGAAAAGTCACATTTCGCGACGCGGACTGGGCTTCGACAAGCCGGAATTCGACCCGAAGAAGAAACTGAAAATGAATCCATGCTGCGAAGAAGCATCGCCCGCAACCTACGGACATTCAGGCTACACGGGCACATGCTTCTGGATCGACCACAAGCACGAGCTGATTTACATCTTCCTCTGCAACCGCATCAATCCGCACCGCTGGAACACCACATTGGGCGAAGAAAACTACCGCCAACGCATACAATCGCTCATCTACGAAGCCATCAAATAAGTCCGAAAATGGGCGAAACAATGGCATACAGAAACCAAGCTCCGATTTTCTCGCGCAATAGCGAAAAAGTCGGGGTTTTATTTGTACTAAATGAAATATTTTTATAAATTTGCGGCCGAAATTTTTGAAAGCCACCAACATGCGCGGCTCATACCACCGCCAACTTAATCCGAAAAACAATAAATTTTCACAATATGGAAGGTCTAAGTCCAATGGAAATCGCTCTTTTGCTGATGATAATCGGCATGGGCACAGTATTCGTCATTCTTATCCTGATCATCAACCTGTCGAAGTTGCTGATTGTAACGGTCAACAAGGTCGCACCCGAAGAGGCTCCCGCAGCCAAGCGTAGCGCAGCACCGGCAGCAGCTCCCGTTCCGGCCAACATCGAGGCCGCAATCAAGGAGGCCATCAAGCAGGTCGCTCCGGGCGCAATGGTTACAAAAATCAGCAAATAAGCATTCATCGACGATAAAATATTCAACAAACAAAATAAGTTATGGCAAAAGAAGTAAAATTCTCTCTGGTCTTCCGCGATATGTGGCAGAGTGCTGGCAAGTATCAGCCTCGTGTTGACCAACT
>DFJU01000071.1 GCA_002373755.1 Bacteroidales bacterium UBA3663
CGATACCTCGATGAACGTAGACGAAAGTAAAGTCCACGTTCTTTTTTTTGTGTCTTTCCTGAACGAAACCGACCTGATTCGTTCTTTGCACTGAAAATATTAACAAATTGAAATATAAATAATTAAAACAAAATCGAGTATGAAAAAATTATTTTTGAAAAGGACGGCCTTGCTCTTCGTGGCTATGCTGGCGGCAGGGCAATTATCGGCAGAAGTTTTAGACATACCTTTGCATGTGACTTCCATGCCCATCGAAATGGATGGCTGGAGTATCGATAATGAATCTACATTTCATGTCAACACGTGGTCAACAGAAGGTAAAAGTGACGGAAGCGGTATGACCACACCGTTCCTTGAAAATTGGGTGAGTAGCGGCAACACTTTGCCCGCCGGAACTTGGAAATATACGTTGAAAGGATTGATTCCCAATACGACCTATACAATGTCGGCTTTGGTGCGTGCTTATAATGAAGGTAGTTCAATTAATCCGTCGGGCGTCAAAATTTATGCGGGAAGTGGAACGTCGGCCGATATTTCAACGGGAACGCTTATTAACAAAGATGGAAATAGAGGCCGCTACGCGACTTTGACCGCCACGGGTACATCCAATGGAAATGGCGAGCTTGTTATCGGGGTGGTGGTTGAAGAAAATAAGTGCAATTGGGTGGCGATGAAGAATATCGTGATTTCACCTTCTGGTTGGAGTATCAACAGCAGTTCGACCTTTCATGTCAACACGTGGTCAACAGAAGGTAATAGTGACGGAAGCGGCATGACCACGCCATTCCTTGAAAATTGGGTGAGTAGCGGCAACACTTTGCCCGCTGGAACGTGGAGCTATACAGTGACGGGATTGGTGGCCAACAAGGAATACACCATGCAGGCTTTGGTGCGTGCTTATAACACGAGCAGCGAAAAAGATCCTTCTGGGGTTACGATTTATGCAGGAAGTGGAACATCGGCCGACATTTCGACGGGAACAGAAATACCTTATACGTATAGGGATACAATTGTAAAGAGTAGTGCCGGCGAGGATTCGACAATCCACATAGGCAACCAAAATGCAGGCCGCTACGCGATTTTGACAGCAAAGGGTACTTCAAATAGTAAGGGTGAATTGACTATTGGCGTGAAAGTGACGGCCGGAAAGGTCAATTGGGTGGCCATGAAAGATGTCATTGTGTGGCGTTTGGAGGACTACGTTGACCTTGGACTGCCGTCGGGCACACTTTGGGCAGCCTGCAATGTTGGTGCACCTTCTCCCTTCGAATCGGGCAACTATTACGCTTGGGCTGAGACATCGGCCAAAGAAAACTACGACTGGAGCACCTACACGTATCGCATTGAAAGCGGCAGTCGCAACCTGTTGACCAAATATTGCGTCGATGGCAATTATGGCACAGCTGATGGTGTGACTGAGTTGGAAAGTAGCGACGATGCGGCTTCTGTGAATCGAGGTACACATTGGCAGATGCCTGATTCTGCACAATTCGCGGAACTCATCAACGAGGAATATACAACCTGTGTGTGGAAAAGATTTGGTAGCGTGACTGGCCTTTTGATTAAGAGTAAAATGAACGGTAACAGCATTTTTTTGCCTGCCGTCGGGCGCGAGGTTTCTGCCGACACAATCGGTTCTGGCGTGGGAGGCTACTATTGGTCGAGGTCGCTCTATTCGAACGATTGCAACAGTGCAGGTGAAGAGACGTCTGGCAACTCCTACGGCGCGCGTGCCCTGTTCTTCGGATCGGACGACGTGAATATTTACAACTTCAGCCGTTGTCATGGTTTGTTAGTCCGTCCGGTCTATGTGCCATGATTAAGTACATACTTTAAAGGTGATTTCTAAAAATTGATTGAAAAGAAGTCTCAAATTCTCAACAATTCTCATTCTCAATAAATTAGAAATTCTAAAATTCTCTAATTCTTGATTTTTAGAACTTACCTAAAATAAATTGAGGCGAGCCAAAACGGTTCGCCTCTTTGTTTTTATGCTTTTTGTCCGATGCCTTATGGCAGCACGGTGTATTTGAAGTTACGGAATGTGGCCGAGCCTTCACCGCAGCAGAACAGGCCGGGCAGCACCGACTGGAACTGGTAGAGCGTGTTGTGGTTGTAGCCTGAAATATCCATCGCCCAGGTTTCGCGTTTCCATGTCACGCCGTCGTAGCTGACTTCGCCCGTGATGATGTTGTGGTCGTTGCGCAGACGCAGCCATACGTGCGAGCGGTCAACGCCTTCGGGGTGCTGTGCACCGCCCTTTTCGATTCCCTTGCGGTAGCGCAGACGCTTGGCCTTTGAAATGCCGGTGCCCATATAGAACACTGAATCGTAGTAGAGCACGATTCCGGCCGCAGCCTTGTCGTCGTTCAATTGGATTTCACATTCCAGCTCGTAGGCCTGTGCGCCTGCCACGAAAAGCATTGGCGTCGATGAACCAGGCATGTCGCCCTTAGCCTGCAATGTGAGTGTTCCGTTGCTGATGCTGATGCGTTCCGGCTCATAGTTCTTGTAGAAGCGCCATTCTTTGCCGATGCGGAATTCGTTCAAGACTTGTTCTTTGGTGCTGACCGGTGCCATCGGACGTATTGGAGCCTCGATTTTGCCAACGGGGTCGGCGCTTTTGCCTTCAAGGTCGGTGATGACTGGCTTGAACCAGCCGTCGTCGGTCATTTCGAGCGGTTCGAGCAACGTCTGTCGGCCAAGGTTGGTGTAGCCGTTCTCGTAGGCGTGATAGACGCAGTACCAGCGGCCGTCGGGCGTGTCGATGAGCGAGCCGTGCCCCTTGTTCCACCAATGGTCGCTGTTGCGATATGCGCGGATGATTGGGTTGTAAGGCGAGTTCTCCCATGGGCCGTCGAGGCTTTTCGAACGTGCCATGACCACCATGTGAGCCGTCGGAGGACCTGCGGTTCCGCCTTCGGCATTCAGATAATAATAGTATTTGCCGATTTTTTTGATTTTCGGGCCTTCAAGCGCGAATCCCTCCACGACCCAGTCGCCGGGGAATTGCCAGCCGTTGTAGATTTTCTCTTTCTCTTGGCCGACTACTGCCAGACCGTCGTCGGTGAGGCGGATGCGCTTGCCATCGCTGAAGTAGAGCCAACGCTTGCCGTCGTCGGTCGCAGCGTGACATGGGTCGATGTCGGGCGTGTGCAGGTCAATGGGGTCGCTCCAAGGGCCGTAAGGGCTGTCGGCTGTAACCACGAAGTTGCTTTTTTTGCCATTGGTGTTGGCCAGCGATACGGTGAAATAGATGTAGTATTTGCCGTTGTATTTTGAGATGTCCGGAGCCCAGACCGAGCCGAGGTAGGTCTTCAGCGCGGAACTGATTGGCTCCCAATGCACGAGGTCGGTGCTGTGCCACACGACGAGGCCCGGCAAGTAGTCGAACGACGAGTGTGTCATGTAGTAATGGCTGCCTTCGCGCATGATGGTCGGATCTGGGTAGTCGCCGCCCAAAATCGGGTTCATGAAGAAGTTGTCGTTGTCTTCAGCCACCGTAGCCTTGACCGTAAAGCGTTTCTTCAGCGTCTCGCTCACCTTGCCGTCCTTGATGTTTTTGATGGTTGCATCGAGTTTTTTGCACCATTCCTTGGCCAATTTCTCGTTCTTGTTGACGTCTTCGCTCGAGAATTGGCTGCCCAACTGATATACGACAGGGTTGAAGTCGATGAGGTTCTCGTCGTCGATGTGCTTCAGATAGTAGTCAACAGGCTCGATGAGCAGGGCAGAGTGGTCGCGGCCTTTGGTGACGGTCACGTAGCGCAACACGAAATGTGCCTGTTCCGGACGGTTGACGATGGTCCAGAAATCGCTTTCCTTTACCTTGCGATAGACGAGGTTCTGTCCGACGCGCTCGAAGTCGTACTTGCTGTCGTGCGGGATGAAGACGCGGTTGTTTTTCTGTAGCAGGAAGCCGTCATATTTCTCTAGATAGAGTTCTGGAAAGCCTTTCTGTTCGTCTTCGATCCATGGGACATTGCTGCTCGGCTGGGCATTTGCCGTAGTGTCGGCCACAATGCTCTTGCTCGTTAACGACGAATCGGCCGGAACCTGAGCAGAGAGTCCGACCGATGCCCCTAAAATGAGGGAGATGATTGCGGTTTTTTTCATGTGAGTTTATGATTTTTCATTCCGACCGCAAAGATAGTGATAAAATCATACTACGCCAAATTTCTACTTCCATTTGAAAGCTGTGCAAGCCATTTTCGCCTGAGAGGTGTCAAATTCTGTGCAGCTCAAAAATTGTCCCATTGCGTCGCACTACGCGAGTTGTTGGCTTGCTTTTTTCGTCGTTCGGTTGAAATTATTCCCGTTTTGGTCGCCGATTGTATTAAAAATAAGGGTGAAATCGCAAATGTTGGTGGATTTTTATACCTTTGCCATGAAATAAAACAAAAAGCAGCACGTTGCTACTACATAACAATTTTTCCAATCTGATGATTAACTACGCGAAATTTTGGCTCAAAATCGGACTTCCATTTGTCCTGATGGCTGTATCGGCCATGACGTCGGCCGCCAGAGATAGGATGTGTTTCGAGCGATTCACCACCACTGAAGGGTTGCCATCGGCGCGTGTCAGCGCGGTGTGCGAAGACACGGAGGGCGTCATCTGGATTGCTACGTGGAATGGCCTCTGCCAATGGCAAGACGGCGAACTGACGCCTGTCAAGACCACGGCCGACGGCAAGCATCTGGGCCGGATGTTGCAGCTCCAGCCGTTGCAGGACGGCACAATCTCGTTTCTCGACAGCGATCGCAATTGGCATCGCTACGACCCGCATCGGCGAATATTCTTGCCGATGTCCGATTCCGTTGCCGTCTATGAACGGTTGCCGCGCCGATGCCGTTACAGCGAGGACAACGAGGGCGCGCATTTCGTGCGTCGGGGAGTTACGTATCACATACCATACGACAAGGGCACGAACTCCGAAAAACAGCTTAGATGTTACTACGAGGATCGTCGCGGCCAGATTTGGCTCAGTTTCAACAATTCGCTCTATCGCATTTGGTTCGAGGCGACGCCGTTTTGCTACTTTCGCGACTGGATGTTGGGCCGATATGTACCGTTCCAGGCATCTGTGCGCTCGCTTTACACGCTCTCGGACAACCGTTTGGTGGCCGGAACGAAAAATGCGCGTCTCTTTGGCCTTGACCGTGCTCCAATCGAAGTGCCGGGCAGCATCTACGACATGGCCGAAGATTCGCACCATCGGCTTTGGATGGCCTTGCGCGACAGTGGCCTGTTCTATTGTTCCGACGGCTCTGAGCCCGTTCCAGCATTCGATAATTGGGACGCCGTCGGCCTTCATTCGCCGTTTTCACTTTTCTTGGCCGATGATGTCCAGCGCCTTTGGGTCGGCACGTGGAATCGTGGCGTGCGCATACTCGATGTTAGTGGCGAACGACCCGTCTTGCTCGACACGTTGCATTTCGAAAACCTCGTCTCGGTGCGCCACATCATGCGTTTGAGCGATGGACGGATGGCGGTCTGCAGCACGCATGGTCTGCATATTTTTACGGCCGATGGCAAACTTGTCGTGTCGTCGCCCACCAATCTGAATGTGCTCTACGCGGCTGAATTGCCGTCGCACGAAATCCTGTTCAGCACGATGGACTTCGGCCTCTACCGGCTGACGTGCGAAGGGCGGTGTGTGACGGAGCAGACACTGCTATTCGACGACCGCATCGTTGCAATGATTTGGGGGGCGGGCGATGTGCTTTATCTCGTGTCCGACGAACGGCTCTATCTCTATCATCCGACGGCAGGAACCTACGAGGTGCTCAACGAATCGGACTTCGGCGAGGTGATTTCCTTCTCCGAGGCTACGGTCACCATCCGCAACGACAGCCTGCTGCTCATTGGAGCGTCGTCGGGCCTGCTGGAGGTAAATCTGAACCAGTTGCCTATTTATTTAAAGGAGAGGTCGGCTAAGTCGTCGTTCGCATTTTTCGGCAGTGCGACCAATTGCATTATTGCCGCACTTGTCATTTCGCTCATTCTCGCGCTTGTTTTCGTTGTGCGTAAGCGTCGGCAACGTGCGGTCGAGGCCGATATGGATGCGGACGAGAATTGTGCGGCTTTGTCCGAAGAGCCATTGAAATTGTCGGTCAAGGCTCCGATTTTGAAGCACGAAGACCAGCAGTTCATTGCCGATGTGAAGCGTGTGATGACAGAGGTCATCGGCCAACGTGACGTCGATGTAAACCTGCTTGCCGAAAAGATGGGAATGCACAAGAACTCCTTCTACGCGAAATGCAGCCGAGTGTTGCACACCACGCCGGCCGCACTCCTGCAGGACATGCGTATCGACTATGCCCGTCAGCTGCTCGAACAGGGTGACATTTCGGTAAAGCGCGTAGCGGTTATGTCGGGCTTCAAGGACCCGAAATATTTCGCTCGCGTGTTCCGTGCCAAGATGGGAGTGCTGCCATCGCAGTATGGTGGAAAATCGTCTGAAGAGGTGGAAAATGAGCCATCGTGAATCATTTGACGCCCATTTTGGCCAATAAAGTAGGCAAAAACCTCATTTTTTGTTAAACAAGTTGAAAATTTGAAACATCGCTCGGCCGCGTCGTTGTGCTTTCGGCCGAATGTGTTAAATTCGCGTAAAATTGTTGTAAATTACACTTGAAAACTGAGACAAAAACACTTTCGTATTGTGAGACGACTTAACCTATTCTTAATAATTGCTGCGCTGACATCGGCCATGTCGGCACATGACCAGATGCACTATGAACGATACACGACTTCCGACGGACTGCCGGCGAGCCGCGTGACTTCGATGTGTGAGGATGCCGAGGGCAACGTCTGGATGAATACCTGGAACGGCATCTGCAAATGGGACGGCAAGTCGTTGTCGGGCTTTCGTTCGACGGCCGACGGTCAGCGTTTCGGTCGCACCACAGGCATTCTGGTGCTGAGGGACGGCAAGCTATTCTTTACGAACGATGCCAAGCAACGTATCTGCCTCGACCCCGAAACGCTCACGCTCTGCCCTGTGCCCGATTATCCGGATTTCCTTCCGCAGCATGTGTCGAGCATCGTCTGCACCGAAGATGAAAATGGTCTGAGCTTCGAGCGTCGCGGCATCGTATATCATATCCCGTACGACGAAGGAAAACGAGAGGAGAGACAGCTGCATCATGTGTTTGAAGACCGTTCCGGGCAGCTTTGGCTTGACTTCAACAATTCGCTCTACCGCATCTGGTTCGAGCCGTCGCCCTTCTATTATCATCTGAATTGGCCATACGGCGAACATCGTCCGTTCCAATCGACCGTTCGCGCGCTTCTTACCGACCGCAATGGAAATCTATTGGCCGCATCGCGCAATTTCCAGCTTTACGGTTTGGCCGACACCATAATGTCGGGGCCTTATCCGGGCAATGCATACAAGATTATTGACGACAATCGCGGCCGGTTGTGGCTTGCAATGCGCAAGAAGGGCCTGTATGTCTGGACGCGCGAGAGCGGCATCTGGCCTGCGATGGAAAACCTGACAGGGCAGGGGCTTGACGATCTTTTCAGCCTCTATCTGGTCGATGAAAAGTATCTGTGGGCCGGAACGTGGGGCAATGGCGTTCGCGTAGTGAGCATCGAAGGCGACTCGGCGGTGCTGAAACAGACGTTGATCAACGATAGTTTGAGGCACATCCACGAATTTGTTCCGCGTAGCGACGGCTCGATCGGCATTTGCACAATGCGCGGCCTGCATTTCTATTCGGAGGCCGGAAAGCCGTTGTCGGTAGCTCTGCCGTTGCTCGATGTGATGGATGCCGAAGAGATTTCCGATGGCCGAATGCTTATCTGCACGATGGGACATGGGCAGTATTGGCTTATGCCCGACGGTGAATGTAAACCCGCCGAGGACATGCAGATTGAAGACCGTCTGGCAACCATCTATCAGACGCCCGACAGCATGTTGTGGCTGATTTCCGACACGCGGATGTATCGCTACAATTTTCACACCGGAAAGATTGACGAGTTCGACGAAAAGGATTTCGGAGCCGAAGTGTCGTTTTCCGAAAGCACCGTCACGCTCTATCAGGATTCGTTGCTAATGGTCGGAGCATCGTCAGGCATTGTTGAAGTCAATCTCAACCTGATTGACGAATATGTCGAGCAACGCGATTCGGCCATTGCGCAAGACTTGAAGTCGCGTCTTTTGCTGTGGAGTGCCATCGTCGTGGCAATCATGTGCTTCTGCGGATTGTTCGGTTGGCTGTTCTGGCGGTTGATGCGGATCAAGAAGACGTCGCGTCCAGTGCCACAAGTGAAGTTGGGCGGCGATATGAGCGACCTCAATTCCGACGACCGCAAGTTCTTGGAGGAACTTACGCGCGTGTTGAGCGGAATGATCTGCAAGCGCGATGCCGACATCTCCGGCGTGGCCGGAACTATGGGAATTTCAAAAAACGAGCTTTACATCCGATGCAACGAGATTTTGCATGCCACGCCGGCTGCCGTGCTGCAGGACATGCGCATTGAATATTCGCGCCAGCTGCTCAAGCAGGGAAAAATGTCGATCAAGGAGGTCGCTTACCTCATCGGCTTCAACGACCCAAAGTATTTTTCGAAGGTATTCAAGGCAAAGGTCGGAATTTCACCGTCGCAGGTGTCGGACGAAAAGGAGTGAGGCGAACGCATCGGACGTAAACAAAAACAGCATATAACCGAATGGCTATATGCTGTTTTTGTTTTCTTGTCGCTTGCCGATTAGACGGTGTGCAGGATAAACTCCTCCAAGTCGATGCCGACCAAATCGTATGGTGCAATCTGAGGCAGTGTGTAGCAACCTGGCTGCTGCTTGACGACGGCACGTGCGCACGATGCGAGCACCTGGCCGGTGAGTGCGGGGTTGTTGATCTGCATGGTGAACTGGAAACGCTGGTTCTGCGTCTCGCCGCTCACGCCCTTGCGCTCCAGAAGTACGCCGTGACCCATGTCGCGCAGGTCGTTGACGTTGGCCACCTGATGAACGTGGGTGTCGTCGTTGCAGAAGTATGAATCGGACTTGATTGCGTTCTCGACGGCCTTGAAGTCGGCGCCATCCTCAAGCTGGACGTAAACGTCGCGGCGGTGTACGCCTGTGCCCAACGGGATGGTCATCGAAAGGGCGTCCTTGACGCCGGCCTTGCTGCGGGCTACAACCGAGTGACCCATGCTCATGCCGGGGCCGAAGTTCGTGTAGCTGATGCCCTTTGGTGCCATTGCGAGCAACAAGGTGCGGATTACAGAGTCTGTGCCTGGATCCCAACCGGCCGAGATGATGGCCTTTGCGCCCGACTTCTTGCCGGCAGCATCGAGGCTCTTGTAGAGTTCGAGGATGCTTTCGCCGTGGATGTCGAAGCTATCGACGGTGCAGATGCCTTTTTCGATGAGGGTTTTTGCGGCTGCGGGGATTTCGCGCGATGGGAGGGCGAGGATGGCTACGTCAACCTTGCCGAGTTCTGCGATGTCGGCCACAACCTTCACACCCTCCAGTTCTGGAGATTTCTTTCCGAGCGATGCTGCACGACGCACAACGCCGACCAATTCGAGATCTTGTGCAGCCTTTACTGCCTGAAGCGAGTACTTTCCGATGTTGCCATATCCAACGATGGCTACTTTAACTTTTGTCATTTTATGTGTTGTTTAACGGTTTCAAGTGGCAAATTTATATTTTTTTCGACGTACGCACAAATTCTGTTGTCCAATAAGCCACTTTTTTGTAGCTTTTTTTGCAAAGTTCTATCATTATGCGATGATAATTTGTCAAAAATGTTCAGTTTGCCGCGATTTTGAGTAAAAATATGACAAAAATCTATCTCTAATCCTCCGGTTTTTTGTCCTTTTCACCGTGCGTCTGCTGCCATTCTTCAAGCTGCTTGTCCATTTCGCATACGTTCGGGAAGCCGCAGGCCATCGCTACGTCGATTTTTGATGCCCGAGGGTATTGTTGCTTGTATCGAAGGCAATATTGAATCCGTTGCACGCGCACATAATCCTCGTATGCGACATGGTAGAGCAGGAAAATCAGATGATCGAACGAGCGGCGCGACAGTCCCAGATGGCTGCTGACGCTGTAGCGGCTCATGCCGGGTTGCAGATAGCAGGCGCGTTGGTGCATCAGCAGTTTGAGGTCGTCGCGCAGGTTCAGAATCCGATAGCTGTCGGACTCTTCATCGGCCAAATCGCCGGTTGCTACGCGGCTTTCACTTTCGCTGACGTGGATTGGCATGTCGTCGAAGTAGGGTGTGCGATGCGTGTCGCGCAGGCTAAGGCACGGCTTTTTCAGGTTGTCGAGCACGAGGCCCATCATTGCGAGGAAAATGGCCTGGATTGAAAAGACGATGCAATAGAACGGCATTTCCCTCTCGGGGACGGTTTCGCGGCCGTCGTGTATGCGAATCAGCGAGCAGAACACGTTAGCAAAATAGAACAGGATGAGCAGATGCATCGGCCGTATTGTTCCCTTGGCAAAGAGGAATCGTTTCAGCATCGACAGCGAAAAATCGCTCTTGTGCAACACGTAGATTAGATAGATGCAGCATGACAACGACGTCGCGCAATAGATCGGAATGAAGCCATCGGTGGTCAGCGCGCGGTAGATGCGAAACCAGAGCATCTCGTCTTCGCCCAGTTGCATAGGCATGAGGTGCCCGCTTTCGATGTATTCGGCAAGCGTGTTCGGGCCGATGATTTCAAAGCTGATGAGCACTTGGAAGGCGCAGAGCACTACTGGAATCGTGTAGAGCCAGAACAGTCGACGAAGGAAGTGCTGCCGTTGTGTGATGAGCGTCCATGCGGCAATTCCCATTGTCAGATGGATGACGGGAGTGAGGAAACTCATGCCGATATAGACCCAGACGAGCAGGCTTGGCGCGGTGTGCGGAAAGCAGATTAGTGCGTCGAACAGCAGGTAGAACGTGCACGACAGCATTGCCACAATGAAAAATCTGGATGAAAGCGTCAGATGCTGGCGTGACCAGATAATGCAGGTCACGACCAGGCAGACGATAGATGGTAGTAGTAGAATAATGATTTCCATAGTATGTAAGTAGTGTGGATAGGGTGGGTAATCAAATCGGTAATCGAGTGTTCGGTTATGTCCGATGCATCATGCTCTGCTGTTGCAGCGCGACGATTTCGTCAAATCGGTCGGCCAGCTCCTGCATACTGCCCAACACGATGTCGGCACCGGCATTTTTCAGTATTGACGGATCCAGCGGTCCCGTATTCACGCCGACGGTGAAGATGCCGGCCGCCTTGCCTGCCTGCACGCCCATCGGAGCATTCTCGACCACGATGGCCTCGTTGGGTTGCAGGTTGCCAGCCTTCTTCAAGCCCATCAGATACGGATCAGGATGCGGTTTGCCGTGGCCGATGGGACAGTCCTTGCCCCAGACGATGTGTTCGTGGTCGAATGCGCCCGGATAGGTGCGTCCCAGGCGGTCGATGAGCGTCGTCTGGCTGCTGCCCGTCACGAGTACGCGGCTGAAGCCATTGGCCATAACCTTGCGGATGACCTCGTCAGCGCCGGGCATCGGGTCGGCCGGACCGAGTTGCACGAAACATTGCGCCTTTTCGCCGTACATACGTTCGATTTCGTCGGGTGTGGCATGTCGGCCGCGTTGCTCAACAAACAGTGCATCAATGGTTTGCGCTCCAGTCGAACCTTCGTACATGTAGAACAGCGTACGGTCGCACGTGAAGTTGTAGTGTTCGCCCATCGTCTGATACCATGCCTCGGCATGGTTTTTCATCGAGTCGAACAGCACTCCGTCCATATCGAAAAGAAATGCTTTCAGCATCGTTTGAAGTCTTTTGTTTTTATGTCCAATGACAATCAACGGTTCAGTTGAACGTGACCCGCATTGATGGCGAAACCCTTGTATTCGCTGCTCACCTTGCGGCCCAGAATGTCGATTGTGGCGTCGGCCGATGGCTTTTGTGCGTCGATTTGGCCGATGCCGTTGGCCGTCGTGACGTGTCTTAGCACGAAATCGTACATCATTTTCAACGTAGCGGTATCCTGCGGAACGGCGTGGCCCGAGCTGTAGCCGGTCAAAAGTTCTGTCGCGACGCCCAGGGCATCGAGTTTGGCCTTCATGAGCGCGGCCTGAGTCGCGTAGAGCCCTTGCGGATCCTTGTCGCTGTCCTTGTAGAAGTCGTCCGTGTTGTGGAAAAACAGCGTCGGAGCCGAAGCCTTGCTCTTGATTGTGGCCAATGCGCCTTGCTGCTCCCACGAGGCATCGGAGTTGGCCGTAACGAACGTGTTCATGCGCGAATATTCGGTCGATGCGGCAAGTGCGTGCTCATAGTCGAACATGCCTGGACCCAGCACGGCGCACTGCACTTGGCTGCTCTCGTCGGCATATCGGCCTCGCGTAGCGTCTTCAAACTCGGCGATTTTCCCGTCGCCCACGGCCAATGCAGCTGCTGTCGAACCGCGAGAGAAGCCCGTCACGACCACTTCGCCGTTCAAGCCGAGTTCATGGCCGATGCCCCTCACCGTGCGGATGGCCGACTTGACCTTGCGTGCCGCGTCTGGATTGACCTCGATGGCTCCGAGACTCTTGTTCGCGCCGCCGGTATATTTGCCTTGGCCCCAATCGCAGTATTTCGGATGGTCGCACACTGCCCAGGCCATGCCCACGGCCGATGCGCCTTCGACGAAACTGTCCTTGAATGCGCCCCAGAAGTAGGGCAGGAACATACGTTTGTGCTGGTTCGTGTTGGCCAATGTCCCTCCGTTGTTCGTCGCGAAGCTGTTGCTGTACGAGAATGTGATGACGACGGGCACTGTGGCTGATGCGTTGGCCGGATAAATCAGGTCGAGATAGAGCGAATCGCCTTTGCTCTCCTTATAGACGTCGGGGTAGTTATAGACCGTCGGGTCGTCGTGGTAGTAGGCCACATCGCGTCGGATGCGGTAGCCGTCCATCAGGATGTACGAGCGGTAGGCCGAGCAAGTGCAGCCGCAGAACGAACCGCTTTGCAATGCGCTGTTGATGGCCATGATGTCCAGATTCAAGTTGGGCGAGACGGCCTTGGCGTTGTTCGCGTAGTTCAGTACGATGACCTGCCAACCCTCGTTGCGCAGCCATGCGATGTCGTCGGCCGTGCTGTTCTGTCCGATTTTCGGGAACCCGAGGTTGGTGAGATAGACGATGGTCATTGGCGCGCCGTTCTGGTCGGTGGCCGATGTGCCGTTGGCCGCAGAAGTCGCGTAGTTGATTGCTCTGCCCGTTGCCGCACTGGTCCACGTTCCACTTTCGGCCCAAATGGCATTGGCCGACAACATAAACAGGAGAGAGAATGAGAATAGTTGGCGCATCGTTGTGCTGTTCGGATTGACCGATTTTTTAGATTTGAACCACGAAAGTCACGACAAACTTATGATTTTCAGTCCGCTACGCGACTTTCGTGGTCTATGGAATAGTAGCTAATAACTATTAACTAATAACTAACTGAGCTTATTTGCCCAATCTTGCCTTGATGGCCTTGGTTGCCTCTTCGTAGCCTGGCTTTTCGAGCAGGGCAAACATGTTCTTCTTGTATGCCTCGACACCAGGCTGGTTGAATGGGTTGACGCCCAGAATGTAGCCAGAGATGCCGCACGCGCGCTCGAAGAAGTAGATGAGCTGGCCGAGGTTGTATTCGTCGAGCACAGGAATCGTCACCTTGATGTTCGGTACGCCGCCATCGACGTGAGCCAGCTGAGTGCCCAGTTCGGCCATCTTGTTGACCTCATCGACGCGCTTGCCAGCCAGGAAGTTGAGGCCGTCGAGGTTCTCCTCATCGTGTGGGAAGAGCACGGTCTTGTTCGGCTTCTCGACGCTGACAACGGTCTCGAAGATGGTACGCTCGCCCTCCTGGATCCATTGGCCCATAGAGTGCAGGTCGGTGGTGAAATCGACCGAAGCAGGGTAGATGCCCTTGTGGTCCTTGCCCTCGCTCTCGCCGAAGAGCTGCTTCCACCATTCCATCATGTAGTGGAGCTTTGGCTGATAGTTGACCAGAATTTCGGTCTTCTTGCCGAACTGATAGAGCACGTTGCGGATGGCAGCATACTGTGCGGCAGGATTCTGCTCGTATGGCACATCGGTACCGGTGGCCTTTTCCATATCCTGAGCACCCTTGACGAGAGCCTTGATGTCGTGTCCGGCGCAGGCGATGGCCAGCAGTCCGACTGGGGTCAGCACTGAGAATCGGCCGCCCACATTATCCGGGATGACGAAGGTCTTGTAGCCCTCCTTGTTTGCCAACTTTCGTGCGGCACCCTTCTCCTTGTCAGTCACAGCGACGATGAGGTCTTTGGCAGCGGCTTTTCCGACCTGAGCCTCCAGCTTTGTCTTCAGCAGACGGAAGGCAAGAGCGGTCTCGGTCGTCGTGCCCGACTTTGAAATATTGATGATGGCAAATGTCTTACCGTCAAGCAGTTCGAGCAGCTCGGCCAGATAATCTTCGCCGATGTTGTTGCCCGCATATACTACGCGAGGGTTGTTGCCGTTCAGACCGAAAGTGTGGTCGAGTGCCTCATTGACGGCACGAGGACCGAGGTAGCTACCGCCGATGCCGGCCACTACGATGATTTCTGCCTTTGAGCGGAGCAGGTTGGCCGTAGCCTGAACCTCGTCGAGGAAGGCTGGCGTGATGCTCGATGGCAGGTGTACCCAACCGAGGAAGTCGTTGCCTGCGCCCTTGCCGGACTCAAGCAGTTCGTTGCACGCAGCGGTCTGTGCGGCTACTGCGGCCAATGAACCAGCAGGGACAAAACCCTGTGCTTTTTCAATGGAAAGTTTCATATTCGTTTCGTTTGATAATTTGTGGTTTAAGTTTCAATGATTTTGATGGCCGATGGCTTTTGACGTGCCATATCCCCAGTTCAGAAAATGTGAATTCCGAGGATGTATGCGACAATGCCAAGCAGCCCGACGACAATTGGAATAATGGTGTAGAATATGACGTGGATGTACAATCCGGCTTTCTCGCCATATGTCTTTTTCATTGAGTCCAATTTCTCAAGACCTTGTGAATCTTTGAATATCCGCAGGTAGATGGTATAAAAACCGAACAGAAGTGCAAAGATGCCGAAAATAAGTGATGCCATATTTCTTATGTGCAGTTTTTACAGCAGCATGTCGCTCAACAGCTTGATTTCGACGAACGGGCTCATGCGCTTGTAGAGGATGTTGTACATCGCATCGACAATCGGGATCGGAATCTGGTACTTCTGGTTGATTTCCTTGATGCATTTCGTGCCGTAATAGCCTTCGGCCACCATTTCCATCTCCATCTGAGCGGCTTTCACGCTGTAGCCCTTGCCGATCATCGTGCCGAACATGTGGTTGCGGCTGAATCGGCTGTAGGCCGTCACCAGCAGGTCGCCCGAATAGACGCTTTCGCTGATGTGGCGTTCGCCCTTATTGACCGGATCGTAGCCGTTGATGAAGCGTTTCATCTCGCGGATGGAATTGGCCACAAGCACCGCCTGGAAGTTGTCGCCGTATTTCAGACCCTGGCAGATGCCCGATGCGATGGCGTAGATGTTTTTCAGTACGCCGGCCAATTGGACACCCACGATATCCTTCGAGACCGAAGTGTGGACATAATGGTTGCGGAAAAAGTCTGCAACGTCTTGAGCCACATTCAAATCCCTGCATCCGACGGTGAGGTAGGTGAGGCGTTCGTAGGCGACCTCTTCGGCGTGGCTTGGTCCGCTCAGCGTCATGATCTGGCTGTCGGTCAACTTCAATTCGCGCTTCAGGTAGTCCGAAATCAGGATGTTCTCCTCCTGTACGATGCCCTTGATGACCGAGATGACCAATTTGCCGGTGCAGTCGCAGTCAATCTGCTCGACGTGCTGGCGCAGGTAGGGCGACGGCATGGCGAAGATGACCATCTGACATGCCTTGATGGCGGCGTTGATGTCGGTCGTGAAGTGTATCTTTTCGATGTCGAACTTTACGCTCGACAGGTAGGCCGGATTGTGCCCCTGTGCCTTGAACGCCTCGATGCGTTCCTGACTGCGCATGTGCCAATACATGACAGCACCATTCTGCTGCACAATCTTGGCGATGGCGGTGGCCCAACTGCCGCTGCCCAGAATCGCAACTTTCTCTGGAATACTCATTGCCTCGGTTTATTTTGCGGCGGCTTCAATCCATGCGGCAACGTCCTGCTGCGATGGGTTCTGGAGTGCGCCCAGATAGTCCTTGTATTTCTTCTTGATGTCAATCATCTCCTGGAAGAGCTTGCCCGGCTTCACATCGACCAACGATGCGACGGTGGTGTAACCTGCCTTCTGGATGACTGGAACCCACTCTTCGGGGATGCCCAATGCGACATATTTCTCGACGCTGTCTTTCGGTGTGACCTTTTCTGGCTTCATGGTCGGGAACAACAGAACTTCCTGGATGGTAGGTTGACCCGTCATAAGGATGCAGAGACGGTCGATGCCGATGCCGATGCCTGATGTTGGTGGCATACCGTACTCCAAGGCGCGCACAAAGTCGTGGTCGATGACCATAGCCTCGTCGTCGCCCTTGTCGGCCAACTTCATCTGATCGACAAAGCGGTTGTACTGGTCTATTGGGTCGTTGAGCTCGGAATAGGCATTGGCCAGCTCCTTACCATTGACCATCAACTCGAAGCGCTCGGTGAGGCCGGGCTTGCTACGGTGCATCTTGGTGAGTGGAGACATCTCGACAGGATAGTCAATGATGAAGGTTGGCTGGATGAAAGAACCCTCGCAAGTCTCGCCGAAGATTTCGTCGATCAACTTGCCCTTACCCATCACTTCCGTGTCCTCTACGCCATATTTCTTGGCAACCTCGCGCATCTCCTCCTCGCTCATGGTGCTCAGGTCGTAGCCCGTCTTCTCCTTGATGGCATCGAGGATAGGCAGACGACGGTATGGAGCCTTGAACGAGACAACATTGTCGCCAATCTTGACCTCGGTGGTACCATTCACAGCCAGACAGATCTTCTCCAAGAGGTTCTCGGTGAAGGTCATCATCCAGTTGTAGTCCTTGTAGCTCACATAAAGCTCCATGCAGGTAAACTCCGGGTTGTGGCTGCGGTCCATACCCTCGTTGCGGAAGTTGCGGCCAATCTCATAGACGCCCTCGAAACCACCTACGATGAGTCGTTTCAGATACAACTCGGTGGCAATGCGCATATACATGTCCTGGTTCAGGGCATTGAAGTGGGTGATGAAAGGACG
>DFJU01000047.1:0-8637 GCA_002373755.1 Bacteroidales bacterium UBA3663
ATCCTGCAAAATGAGCTATAGGTCCCAAATTTAAGGGTCGTAATCATGGGCGCTTCAAACAGATAGTCAAAACCTGTCTGCTTTTCATGAAATCGGGTAAACTCTCCCCATTCTCCACAATCTTCGGAATATACGACGTATGTGTCATCTTCGTAGTAGTCATTCGACATTTTCTTGTCGGTTGCCAACCATTGACGAACGCCCTCATCCCAAAAGAAGTTTTTCGCTTTATTGTAGCAATATAAGGTATCGTCCACGACTTTGATTATAGCCCAACTATTATTCCATTCGTAATATTCTATTGGTACTGGCAGCTGATATACATCCTGACCGTCTTTTGAAACCGAGAGCAGAAAGTGACCTTCTCCTAAATTCAATTCATTGATATGTGCCGTATAATTATGATAATAGAATTGGCAGATGTACCTACCCCGATAGGATTCCACGTTCGCGAGCTTCATCATTTGGACTTTACTGATATACTGGTTGGCATCCAGCTCGATGGTGTCGGTGATAATGGTATAGCCCGACTTGGCGTCATGCCGCACAACAGGTCGCGTAGTTGGGTTTGTGCACCCAAAGAAACAGCACGTCAAAACGCAGATGGATAGCAGTGATTTCATGAATGTCTGTCTCATATTTTTTTCTGTTTAGGCCACAAATTTAGCCCTTTTGTCAGGATTCTCATTTTTTTCCACGATTTCTGCATGGAATCGTAAAAACTTGTTCCTGCTGCCGCCAAAACACAAAGTTTGAAAAACTTTACGTCATTCCTGCGAAAATCTGTAAATTTGCGCCCATGATTGAGAAAGTTATCCTATTGGAGCAGGCCGATCCTGTGATTTTCTATGGCGTGAACAACAGCAACATCCTGCTGCTCAAGGCGCTCTACCCCAAACTTCGTTTTGCTGCCCGTGGCCGCGCCATCAAAGTGTATGGCGACGAGGCCGACATCGACATGTTTTCCGCGTTTGCCGACAAGCTGATGCGCTATTGCGCCGACTACAACAAGCTGAACGAGGAGGTCATCCTCGACTTCTGGAACGGCGAAGGTCCCGTCGAACACAAGCAGGACTCGCTCATCATCTACGGCGTAAACGGAAAGCCCATCACGGCACGCACCGAAAACCAGAAGGCGCTGGTCGATGCCTTCCGCACGAACGACCTCTGTTTCGCACTCGGTCCTGCCGGCTCGGGTAAGACATACGTGGCTATCGCATTGGCCGTCAGAGCATTGAAGAACCGCGAAATCCGCAAGATCATCCTGTCGCGCCCAGCCGTTGAAGCCGGCGAAAAACTCGGATTCCTGCCCGGCGAGATGAAGGACAAGCTCGACCCCTATCTGCAACCGCTCTACGATGCGCTCGAAGACATGATTCCGGCCGCCAAACTGAAGGAACTGATGGAGACCAACGTCATCCAGATTGCTCCGTTGGCCTACATGCGCGGCCGTACGCTGAGCGATGCCGTCATCATCCTCGACGAGGCGCAGAACACCACCGGCCCGCAGATCAAGATGTTCCTGACGCGACTGGGCCTCGGTGCCCGCATGATCGTGACAGGCGACATGAGCCAGATTGACCTTCCGCAGAACGTGCAGTCGGGTCTGGTGCAGGCGCAACGCATCCTGCGCGACATCCCGGGCATCGCCACCATCGAGTTCGACAAGCGCGACATCGTGCGCCACCGGCTCGTCCAGAAGATTGTCGATGCCTACGACAAATACGAAACCAAAAAAAAAGACAAGAACAAAGCCTGAACAACTCTGCCGCCGCCGAACATGTGCCGATTTTTCGCGTAGTCCGACGACGGCTGCATATTTTCCCCAAACAGCAAAAAACTTTGTACAATGAAAAAGACATTTCTCCTTATCCTTACTCTCGCACTGGGCGCATCGGCCGCAATGGCACAGCAGATGCCGCAATCGCTCCCGATGGACCCAAACGTGCGCTACGGCCACTTGGACAACGGCCTGACCTACTACATCGCACACAACGAACTGCCCGAACACCACGTCGATTTCTACATCTCGCAGCGTGTCGGCTCGGTGCTCGAAGAGGAAAGCCAGCGCGGTCTTGCCCACTTTCTGGAACACATGGCCTTCAACGGCACGAAGAACTTCCCCGGCAAGTCGATGCTCGACTACCTGCAACGCCACGGCGTGAAGTTCGGCACCAACGTGAATGCCTACACATCGTTCGACCAGACCGTCTATAACATCTGCGACGTGCCGACCGACCCCACAGCACACCCGAACATCGTCGATTCGTGCCTGCTCATGTTGCACGACTGGTCGGGCTACATCAGCCTGCTCGGCGACGAAATTGACAAGGAACGCGGCGTGATACACGAAGAGTGGCGCTCGCGCAACAGCGCAGGTCTTCGCATGATGCAGAACGTCGTAATGCCGGCACTGATGAGCGGCACGCCCTATCCCGACCGCCTGCCCATCGGCCTGATGAGCGTGGTTGACAGCTGTTCGTACGACGAGCTGCGCGCCTACTACCGCAAGTGGTACCGTCCCGACCTTCAGGCCATCATCGTGGTGGGCGACGTGAATGTCGACAGCGTCGAACAGAAAGTACGCACCCTCTGGCAGGACATCCAGACTCCGCCCGATGCCGCCACTCGCACCTATGCCACCGTGCCCGACAACGACGAGCCACTGGTCTGCGTGGCCACCGATGCCGAATTCCCATACAATGCCATCGACGTCATGTTCAAGCGCACAGCCCTGCCGCGCGAGGTCAAGCTGTCGGCCATCGGCTACGACAATGCGCTGATGCAGAACGTGCTCGCATCGATCATAAACACCCGATTGGCCGAAATTGCACAGAAACCCGAAGCCCCGTTCATTGGCGCACAGGTCGATTTCGGCGACTACCTTTACGCACCCACACGCGCCAGCTTCAACATCTCAATCACCTGCAAGCCAGGCCGATGGGCTGAAAGTCTGCGCGACGTGATGGCCACCGTGCGCAGCGTGCAGCAGTTCGGCGTGACATCGGCCGAGGTGGAACGCACGAAAGCCGAAATCCGTTCGGGCTACGAGAATGCCTACAACGAACGCAACAAGCGCAAGAACCGCTCCATCGTGGGCGAAATCAACCGCCACTATCTGTCCGACGAGCCGATGCCTGGCATCGAGGTCGAATGGCTGCAACTGTGGCCGACGCTTGAGCAAGGCATCACGCCCGATGCCCTGCGTCCACTCTGCCAAAGCCTCGTCAGCGACACCAACATGGCACTTTCGTTCATGGGTCAGGAGAAGGAGGGCAACGTCGTACCGACCGAACAGCAGCTGCTTGCGGCCTACAATGCAGCCGTCTCACAACCGGCCGTCGCCTATGCCGAAGAGGAGGTCAAAACGCAGCTCGTCGGCCGATGCCCCAAGCCCGGCAAGGTGAAGAAGAGCGAATCCGGCCCCTACGGCAGCACAATCTGGACGTTGTCCAACGGCATCCGCGTGGTCTGGAAAGCGACCGACTTCAAGCAGGATCAGGTGTCGATGCAGGCCTACTCGCATGGCGGCAGCCGACGTCATCCGGCCGAAAGCCGCGTAGCGCGCAACTATGCGTCGGCACTCTACTCGCTGGGCGGTGTGGCCGACTTCACTCCCATCGCATTGGGCAAGGCACTGTCGGGCAAGAACGCATCGGCCGCAACCTACATTGCAAGCACCGCCGAAGGTCTGTCGGGCTCGTGCGCACCGAAAGACATCCGCACCATGTTCGAGCTGACCTACCTCCGCTTCACCCAGCCGCGCCAGGACACCGCACTGTTCCGCACATGGCTGTCGCGCAACGTGCAGCAGTTGAAAAATTCCGAGGGCACGCCGGACCGCATCATCAGCGACTCGCTCTACACGACGCTCTATCGCGGTCAGGCCGACTATCTGCCACTCACAGCCGATGAACTTGCCACCATCGACTACGACCGCACGTTCCAGCTCGCCAAGTCGCGCTTTGCCAATGCCGCCGACTTCACGTTCTTCCTGATCGGCAACATCGACGCCGACTCGCTGCGTGCCATGTGCTGCCAGTATCTGGCCACGCTGCCGGCCGACAAGTCGCGCGAGGCCCGCATCGACGCCGACCTGCCGACCCGCGGTTCGCGCGAAAACAGTTTCACAGTGCCGATGACGCAGCCGAAGACGACCGTCACGGGCTACTACCTCCTGAACGACCAGCCAGCCACCCTGCGCGAACAGCTCACGGTGACGATTTTGGGACAGGTGCTCCGAATGGTCTTCACCGAGACCATCCGCGAGGAGGAAGGCGGCACCTACAGCCCACGGGCCAGCGCCTCGTGCAGCCGTCTGGAACGCCACTACGAGCTGAACTATTCGTTCGACACGGGCGCCGACAAGCTGGAGCACGTCAACAGCGTCGCACTGCGCGAAATGCAGAAGGTCGCACAGCCGGGCGGCGTCAGCCCCGACTTCTTCCAGAAGGTTCACGACTATCTGGCCAAGCAATATGCCGCCAACCAGAAGGAAAACAGCTACTGGATGTCGCAGATCCGCAGCCAATACCTCTACTCGATGGGCAACCAGGAACAATATATGGAGACGCTCGACAGCATCACTCCGGCCGATGTCGAGGCGATGATGGCCCGCTTCTTGGGCGGCGACCACGTGGTGATGGTGGCAAACGGCGTTGAAAAATAAAACTATGAGAAAAATGAGAGTCTTGCTTTTGTCTATGCTGGTGTTGGCCACATCGACATTATCTGCACAAAAGGCGGAAGACTATCTGGGCGTCAACAGTCTGAAGTTCAACGGCGAAAAATACCAGTTGGGCTGGAGTGCACGCAATTCGAGGATGTATATGCAGGAATTTTTTCCCGCAAACCAGAATCCGGAAACCTATACAGACATGTTCACCATATCCGTGGATGTCGCACCGCAACTGACACCGCAACTGGCCGTACAGGCCAAAGAGGCAGAATTGTCGCAACGAAAAGAAAAAAAGAAAGATGTCTGGAATTGGGCAACATGCAGCAGTCCCGACGGGACGGAATGGATTATCGACTTCATCTGCTGTTCCGGCTCGCAGGATTCGCTTGAAATCGTCGAGTTCGATGTCCACCGCTACCGGATGATTGACGTAGATGGCCATCCCGCCCTGCAACTGCTATTCTACAGCCACCGGGCTTATGGCGACGACATCATGCCGTTCATGAAAGAGGAGCTGGCCGACCTTCGCAAAAAAACCCTCAACGCCCTTATTGAATTTAAGGTGGATTGCAAAGCCCTCCAAAAATAAATCCGTCGGCCAACAAAAACCGCGTAGCAACACGCAAAAACAGGTTGGAAGTTCGCAAACGGACATGAAAAAAGGGAAGAACGTCACGCTCTGCCCTTTTTTCTTGCTTGCTAAGTCGCAAGTGACTTTGTGTTTTTCAATCTGCTCTTGTGGAGCGATATTAGATTTTAAGGTTTTCAGGTTGTGTTATTTAAGGTATGTGTTATGGTTATGTCTTTAAGGTGCTGCAAAGATATGGGCTTTTGGAGGGGACGCCAAATTTTTCGGTATGTTCTACAACACGAAAAACGATTGCACAACCCATTTTCTTTAACTTTTATTTTGGATTCAGGCCGTTTCCACCCCCATTATCGACCATTTTGTGTGAAAAAATGTATCTTTGCGCCAGTCAGAAAGTAAAAAACTGTAAAACAAAAATGAGTTCAGTCGCCCAGTTCCTGCAGAGTCAGCACGACACTGCCTTCAGTTTCGAGATCCTGCCCCCAGTGAAGGGCAAGAGCATCGAACAGATCTACCGTACCATCGACCAGTTGAAGCAATTCAATCCGGCATACATCAACATCACGACGCACCGCAGCGACACCATCTACCGCGAGACGCAGCCGGGCACCTTCGTGCGCCTGCAGGAGTGCCATCGGCCGGGCACAGTGGCCATCGCCGCCGCCATCAAAGAGAAGTACGGCATCCCCGTCGTACCTCACCTCATCTGTAGCGGCTACACGCAGCAGGAAACCGAATATGAGCTGATCGACCTGTCGTTCATCGGCATCACCGACCTCATCCTGTTGCGCGGCGACAAGGGCAAGGACGATGCCCGCTTCATGCCCAAGCCGGGCGGCCTGTCGCACGCAAGCGAACTGTGCCAGCAGGTGCAGGACTTCAACCGTGGCCGCCTCATCGACGGCAGCAGCCATGAAATGCTGAGCGATGGCCGACAATTCTCGTTCGGCGTGGCCGGCTATCCGGAAAAACACGAAGAGGCGATGAACCCCGACCTCGACCTTGAGGCTCTGAAGCACAAGGTGGAACAGGGTGCGGGCTATGTGGTCACGCAGATGTTTTTCGACAACAGCAAATATTTCGCCTTCGTCGAGCGGTGCCGTCAGGCCGGAATCACGGTGCCGATCGTGCCGGGCATCAAGCCGCTGGGCAGCCTGAACCATCGCACAATGCTGCCGCGCACGTTCCACATCGACTTCCCCGAACCGCTTGCCCGCGAACTGGAGCACTGCACGAGCAACGAGCAGGTCAAGGCCGTCGGCATCGAATGGGGCATCGCACAATGCCGCGAACTGCGCAAGGCCAACGTGCCGAGCATCCACTTCTATTCGATGAATGCCGCAGCCGCCGTCGAAGCCATCGCCCGCGAGGTGTACTGATACAGAAATCGCGCAGCGCGACGCCGAAGGGCAACAAAGTTGCCGAAATCGAAACGAAAATTTGCAATTCTGCAGAAAGTTTCGTTACCTTTGTCCGACACATCGACCATAACCCACTAAATCAATTATACTTATGGAAAGGACATTGAAAGATCACGGCGAAATCCGCGTAGTAATCACCCCAACCCTCAGCGACATCCAGGAGGAACGCAACTACCTGATGGGACAGGTCTTCCCACACCTCGTGCAGCTGGCCGAAGAGCGTGAAGTCTCGGTCGAATTCAAGTGGAACGCACCATTCGGCATCGAAGGCGTACACGAATACCAGGTGAGCCTCTATGTGGCCGAAAATCCGCATCCCTATGTTTTCACTCGTGTGACCGACGGCTCGGCCAACAAGGAACGGCACTTTGTGGAGGGCGTTCCGGCCTACGACTACGAGAAGCCCGAAGAGCTCGGCCGCCTCATCGAAAAGGCATTCCTGCGACTGCTCGACCGCCTCTATCCGCACACCACCGAGACGGAACTCGTCAAGGCATTGCGCAAGGTGGCCCGCATCTATCAGGAATTCGGCCAATTGGAGGACTCGCTCGAAATGCACACGCGCGCGCTGAACCTGCTGAACAAGGATGGCGTTGAACCCACGGTCGATACCTGCGAGCAGCTCTACACCTGCGGCTGGCTCAACTACAAGATTGGCCGCACGCAAGAGGCTCTCGACCTGCTCAACAAGGCGGTGAGCGTTGCCCGCACAGTGTATGGCGAATACGACCAGCATGTGACCGACTTCATCGGCGTGCTCCGCATGGTCGAGGCGAGCGTCAAGCGTCAATAAAAAACCAGTTTCATAGATTTGTGAGGCATCTGTCTGTCCGGGCAGATGCCTTTTTTGTGCCGTTTGGTTCCTCGATGTGAATAAATCGTGGATTACCTGTTCATAACCTGTTGAAAACCGCGTAGTGCAGTTCAAAAAACGGTTGAAAACTGCCGATTAACCCAAATTGGCCATCTTATCAACATCGGCCGTTAATAAATTTCGGATGCCGCGACGCGACGTCGGCAAACGCCGCTCTTTCCGTCCAACTGTTGAAAATTTGTGGACAATCTGTTGATAAGTCGTTGAAAACCGCGTAGCAGCGTTCACAAACCCGTTGAAAACAGGAAATCTGCCCAAAATGGCAGGTTTATCAACAAGCGCAGTGGATAAAGTTCCTCAATCTTCAAATCGAGCGACTTTGAACTTGCCGACAAATACTGAATTATCCGTACATAAAAAACATCCGAAATTACTGAAAGTTCAGTATAAATGTTAAAAATGACCCAAATCCGGCAAAAAGAAGAAGAAAAATTTGGATGTTGGCCAACAATTCTCTCATATTTGCACTACTGATTTTTCAGTACGACAATCAATCCTTACCTTAACAATACATATCGGCTATGAACAAAAAGAACCAATCGCTAACCCGCACGGAGCTTCACATGATGAACCTCTTGTGGGAAAAAGGGACAGCCTCGGTGCAACAGCTGCACGACGAGTTGCCCGAACCAAAACCGCCCTACACCACAACCCTCAGCGTGATGCAGGTGCTTACCAAAAAGGGGATTGTGACCTTCGACAAGGAGGGCCGCACAAACATCTACCGTCCACTGCTGAACCGCGAGGACTATCTCGACTCGTTTGTCGACGACGCCAAGGAGAACCTCTTCGGAGGGTCGATTGTCAACCTTTTTTCCTTCTTCGCCAAACGGGAAAAACTTAGCAAGGAGGAAATGCAGGCAATATTAAGAGAGATGGAAGACCCCCTCCCAACCTCCCCGAGGGAAGGGGACAGGTAGTTACAAAAATTTTTAATGGATAATTGAAATCCACCTGACACGCAAGTTTAACAAAATAAAAATTCCCTTTCTCTTTGGTCAAACTCTTCGCATTGCGGTGTGCATTGTGATAGCGTTTTGACCGCAGGATTAACTCCTCCCCTCGGGGAGGTTGG
>DFJU01000047.1:8676-49377 GCA_002373755.1 Bacteroidales bacterium UBA3663
GGGAGGTTGGGAGGGGGTCATATATCATCATGGAAACATTCATCATTTTGGGCAAATATATTATTGCCACTGGCCTTCTGCTGCTGTTCTATTGGGGCGTGCTGCGCCACAGGGCAAGTTACCGCCTGTGCCGCAATTACCTGACCGGCATACCGGCATTGGGACTGCTGATGTGCATACTGTCGTTCGACGTGCCAGTCCAGATGCCGCGCAGCATCGAACAGAAAATGGAGAAATTCGAGGAGCATTTCACCCCTTGGGACGATGCGGCGACGAACGATGTGCCGTTGGCCGAAATTGAGACGACATCGCCATCGGCCAACGCCACCAAAGAGATTCCATCGGCAATGAAGCCTGCTTTGGAAGCCAGCGAAACGGCCGTCGCGCCTGCTGTCCACACGGACAACAGCATGACTTTCGACGACTTGGCAATTCTGCTGCTGATTGCCGTTTCGGTACTGCTCCTGCTGCTTTTTGTGTATTACATCGCGCATGTGCTGTCCATCAAGAACAATCTGTCGCACGAACAGACCCAAGAGGGCTACAATCTGGTGCGTTCCAAGTCGGTCAACACACCATTCTCGTTCGGCAAGACCATCTTCCTTCCTTCGGATTTGGACCAACGCAGCGAGGTTTTGATTATCCGGCACGAGATGGCTCACATCGCCCACCGTCACTATCTGGAGGTGTGGCACATCGAGTTCTGGACACGTCTGTGCTGGTTCAACCCCGTGATGTGGCTGTGCCGCACTGAACTGCGCAATGTGCACGAGTTCGAGGCCGACCGCGACGTCATCAGTCAGGGTGCAGACATCCACACTTATCAGACCACTCTGCTGGAGATGGTGATGAACGAGAGTTGTCCGGCAGTCAACGGTTTCAATCATTCCTTCATCCGTCAACGCTTTATCGAGATGAAGAGTTCGACAGCTGGCACATTGGGCAGGTTCGGCAAGGTATCGCTTCTGCTCTGGATTGCAATCCTGTTCGGTTCGTTCAACCTGCGCCCTGCATCGTCCATCACCGAGACGGAGTGGAAGATGCCGACATATCCAGACCCGCTGCCGTTCGTGATTAACGGGACATTGAACGAAGACAGCACCGAAACCTGCTTCTACCTCTATATGGCCGATTCACTCTTCCACATCGAGGAGGACAAGCCCGATGCCGTCATCCCAGTAGTGAATGGAAAAATATACTACCAGACATTGCTATCACAAGTAACGGCAGGTCGTCTGCGTGGCATCGGCCCCGACGGAAAACCGACAGGATGTTGCTTTGAGATTTTCTTCATTCCAGGAGAAACAGCTAACGGCTTGGTTGACAATAGTTTCCAAACGCGCAATGATTGTAGAAAAACTACATCCAAAGCCATACGCAGAGCCGTGACCGCCTTCCGTCATACCCACGAATCCGTGCCGCCGCAAGCTGTTCATTGGGATGGAAAAATCTGGGAACGAGTCAAAAATGACGATACATTCTACCGCAATGTCCAATCAGTATGTTTTTCTCCCGACAGAACCATAATAAAGTGTTTCAGCAGGAGTAACTGGTCTGTTCAGCCATTTTTGGAAGATCCGCAAGGTAACCGATACAAATATTTGGGTTCATATCCTGAAATGGCTCACCAAAGTTACATAGAGAACTCCATCTATGTATGGCCGACAAAAAGAAAGGTGCAGCGCAGGAATAACTTATGTTATTGATAGATAGGAGATTGGAGGAATGACGTGAGAAAACAAAAAGTTTACATTGGTTTAATTTCATGTTACATTTGGGCTGCATTTCGATGCGGCTCTTTTCGTTTTGTTTAATTGGGTGATAGATTGGTTTAATTGAGAGGGTGGAAAGGGGCATTTTGTGAGCCAGGAAGAGGCGCGGGAGGGACAAAGGACAACGGACGGACAAATGACGGAGAGACCTGAAAAAGCGTGTTTTGAGGCCGTGAGAGCCACTTTCTGGCAAAAGACGGAGAAAGCCCTGGGGCAGCCGGAAGCGCAGGGAGAGAGCCGCCAATGAGCAACGGCAGGAGCGCGCCGAAAGAGCCGGGAAAAGGGCATTAAAATGGCGTTTGAAAAGGGATTGAATGAGCAAAAAAGAGAGGGGCAGAAATGCCCCTTTTTTCGTTTTGGAGGGACATTTGGAGGGACAAATGGGGGGACAAAACTGCGAAAAAAGTGGCTCGAATCGACCCCGATATGTACCAAACAACGGGCGAATCGACCCCGATAAAGCACTTTTTCTGCAAGTTAAAAAAGGGGATGATGTACCGAAAAACGGGCGAATCACCCCCGATATGTACCTTTTTTTGCGCGATAAATTGAGTTAAAATGCTGAAAGCAAGCGATTTAGTTGATTTTGAGCTTTTTCATGGCCGAAACTGGGGCATTTTCGGGCAAAAAGAAAGGTGCCGGAAGGACACCCACGGAGCAGCACAACCTGACGCGCCCCATCACTCCAGACGAATTGCACCCACGACAATGGAAAGCGAGCGGATCTCGGCTTTTGGCAGGCAGAATGGCGGGTAGTTGGGGTTGTCGGATCTGCACTGGATGTTGTCGTCGTCGCCCTCGATGGGGAACAGACGCTTGACCATCGCGCCCTGACGGGAGTCGATGACGTAGATCTTGCCCCACTGGATAAAGGTGATCTCGTCGATGCGGCGGCAGGCGAGGATGTCACCGCTGGAATATTTGGGGTACATGGATGAGCCTGAGACGCGGATGAGGAAGTCGGCATGGGCGGCCTCAAAGTCGGGAATGTCGTAGCGTGTGCAGTCGAGGGCAGTGACGCCAGCCTCGTCCCAGCCATTGAAGCCGGCCACGGCATCGATGGGGATGAGCGGTAGCCCCTTGGTGGTTGGCTGTGGGTCGTCGGCCAATACCCCAGCAACGCCCTTGCTCTCCGAACACTCTCCGAAGGATGACCGAAGCATCTCACCCTCGCCAGTCAGAAGCCATGAGGGGTTGACATCGGGCGCATAGGCAAGAAATCTTGCTATATTATCTTCGTTGATACCATTGTTCTGAGTGAGAATTCCACGTGTTACTCCTGATTTTTTGTAGAATTCATAAGCGGAAACCCCTTTATTTGACAGATAAAGCAAGATATTTTGCTTAATCTGTGATTTTTCTTGCTTAATTTCTTGCATAATCGAGAAATCTTGTTTATACTTGCATCGTTGTTAAACATAACAGCGCGCCAAATTTAGTGAAAAATGGCGGGAAAAACGAATAAAACAACCCATTTAACAAAAAAGACTATGAAAGTGACAAAGGTAAAGGTCGATAAGACCGAGAAAGATGCGATTCCTGCCTTCGTGCAGGAGGTGAACGAGTGCGCCGACACATGGTGCGAGCTGCGCGAGGGCTATTATTACGACACGCTGACGATTGTGGCGGTCGGGAAATTGGCCATGGAGTACACGCTGCGCAAGGTGGAGTGCACGTTCAATGACTGCGAGGTCATCGTGGTGAGGGGGTAAGTTGTCGAACGAAAAAAACGAGAAAGTATGGCAACAAAAAGAATGATTGAAGTTACACCGGCGGTGCGCCGGGAACTGATGAAGCTGTTCGGCTGTTCGGCTGCTCGGCCATGAACGTGTGGCGTGCGCTGAACTTCACGTCGGAGAGCGACGAGTGCTGCCGTATCCGTCGCGCTGCCATCGAGAAGGGCGGGCGCGTGATGAACTGGCTGCCCGAGTGCGAGACGATACACTGCACGGCCGACGGCCTGATGTGCCAGACGTTCGCCAACGGTGTGGTGATAGTGGTCGATTGGGCAGACCGCACCGTGACGGTGTGCCGGAAAGGCAAGGTGGTGCGCGAAGTGAAATGCAGCATCTCGCTGGAAGAATTCCACGAGCTGCAGGCGTGGGCAGAGGACCTCTGAATAAAGACCCCGACCCTCCCGAGGGAGGGGAAAAGAGTTAATAGTTATTAGTTAATAGTTATTAGTTATTATGGCAGCACTTGCGACACAGATCATCAATGGGCGCGTGGGAATCTCGGCCCAATGGATGGAGGAGCGGCACATCGCGTCGATGGAATCGCTCAAGAAGCGCGAGCAGCGGCTGCGTCTCGTGTCGCTCACCCGCGGCGGGCGTGGCGTGCCGAAGGTGTACGAATACAGGACGATGCCGGAGGAGCTGAAGCGCAAGGTCGATGCGCAGCTGGATGTATATGAGGCCGCGCGGAAGAACCCGCTGGAGCCGCTCATCGAGCACAGCGCCGAGGTGCGCCAGTACTTCGACGACTACCGCACGGCCAAGGGGGCACACCTGCCGAACTCGCAGAGCAACCCGGTGAGGAACACCTACTACTACAACGCCATCGTCATCAAGGCCATCGTCCGGCTGATGGCCGACACCGAGCGGCGCGGCGGGAAAGTGTCGTGGGAGCAGATGGCCGGACACGTGAGCACGCTCGACAGGCTGGAGTGGCCGGTGTCGCTGCCCGAGAATGCACGCAAGCTGCGCTCGAAGGTGAGCGACTATGTGGCCAACGGGCTTGAGTCGCTCATCCACAAGAACTACCGCGCCGGCAACGCGAACGCCACCAAGGTACACGAGGGCGAACAGGCCGACATGCTGGTGTCGCTCATCAGCGAGCACCGCAACTTCGACTGCCAGGAGATTGCCGACCTCTACAACCACTGGGCACAGCAGCACGGCTGGGAGCCCATCAGCCGGAGCACAGTGCACAAGTGGGCGACCGACAAGCGCTTCATCACCATGGCCAGCAAGCACGGCGCGGCCGCCTTCCGCAACCAGGTGAGCTACACTGTGAAGCGCACGGCACCGACGGCGGCAATGTACATGTGGGTCTTCGACGGCTGGGATGCCGAGCTTGCCTACCAGCAGCGGAGCAAGAACGGGCGCACGACCTACCACAACCGCCTGACGCTGGAGGTAATCCTGGACGCGGCCACCAAATACCCCATCGGCTGGGCAGTGGGCGAATCGGAGAGCGCCGACCTCATCCGCGAGGCGCTGCGCAACGCAGAGCGGCACGTTGAGGAACTGACCGGGCAGATGCTGCGACCCCACCAGCTGCAATGCGACAACTTCGCCAAGAAGGCGATGTGGGACACCTACACGGAGCTGGCACTGCTGGCCGTCACCCCTGCCCGGGTGGGCAACGCGAAGGCGAAGATCATCGAGCCGTGGTTCCACCAACTGAACGACAAGAAGTGCCGCTACGCCTTCAACTGGACAGGCCACGGCGTGACGGCGCGCAAGGACAACCAGCCGAACCTCGACATCACGCTGAAGGGCAAGAGCCAGTTCCCGACGCTGGAAGAGCTGATCGACGAAATCGGCACCATCATCGGCCAATACAGGGCCGAGGCACTGCCCGCCTACATGGAGGCACTCGCAGCCCTGCCCGACGCCGACCGCGTGGCATTGGACATGAAACAGTACCTCGCCCTCTTCGGCCAATCGACAGGCCAGACCTACCAGCTGCAGGCCACCGGCATCAACGTGCGCATAGGCGGAAAGCGGCACCAGTACGACCTGCTGCCGGCATCGGACAGCGAGCGCGACATGCAGGAGGCCATCCGCTTCCGTGAGAAGTGCTGGGAGAAGTGGCAGGTGAAGCTCGACCCGATGGACGACGCCCACATCCTCGTCGAGAACGCCGACCAGACCGAGCAGTTCCTGCTCACGCTGAAGGACGAGCAGCCGATGGCGCTGAAGGACAGGAAGCCGGGCGACTACGAGAAGCTGGCGGCCATCTGGAAGTTCAACCGCGAGATGGAGGCATACGTGAGCCGGACGCTGGGCGACCACCAGCAGGGAGCCTACGAGCAGATGCAGCGCGAGCAGCGTGACTACGAACTGCTGAGCCGCTGCCTCATCACGGACAACCGCGGGCAGCACAAGAGCGTGAAGGCGGGCGCACGCCTCGCCATCGAGCCGGTCGATGCCTTCGAGGTCGCGCCGAAGTCAGAGGACGACGTGCTGGACGAATATTAAAAGACCCACCCCCCGTGCCCCCTCCCGTTATGTAGGGAGGGGGAGTAAATACAAAAGACAAAGGGACTAAGGACAAAGTGCCAAATACAAATTACGATAACACTTAACCAAAAAAACTATGAACAACAAGCAAGCAGAGGGAAGTACCCTCACAGAAATCCGCAAGAGAGACATCCAGAACGGGCTGGCCGACTACTGCGCCCGCTATGGCGGCATGAACAAGGCAGCCAAGATTCTGGACGGAGTGTCGTCGGCCACAATCAGCCAGATGGTGAACGGCAACTGGGAGCAGATCAGCGACGAGATGTGGCGCAAGGTGGCCAGCCAGATAGGGCTTGAAGCCGACCGCTGGAACGCCGTCGAGACACAGAACTACACGCGCCTCATGGCCATACTGGCCGACGCACAGGAGAACCAGCTGTGGATGGCCATCACGGGCAGCGCAGGCACGGGCAAGACCTTCTCGACCAAGCAGTACAGCCGCGAGCACCCCAACACCTTCTACGTGTCGTGCGACCCCGACTGGACAAAGCGCGAGTTCTTCGCCGTCATGCTGCGCAAGCTGGGCAAGGAGCCGTCCGGCCTGACCCTCATCCAGATGAAGCAGAAACTGGTGCTCCAGATGCGCTGCCTGGACTGTCCGCTCATCATCCTCGACGAGGCCGACAAGCTGACCGACGTGGTGCTCAACTCGTTCATCACGCTCTACAACGACCTCCAGTACGACTGCGGCGTGGTGATGATAGCCACCGAGTTCCTCTTCAAGCGGTTCGACGCCGGCGTGCGGTTCAACAAAAAGGGCTTCAACGAGCTGTGGAGCCGCGTGGGCCGCAAGTGCATCCCGCTCAAGGGCGTGTCGCAGCAGGACATCGTGGACATCTGCATGGCCAACGGCGTGACCGACCCACGCGAGATTGACCGCATCATCGGCGACTGCGACGGCGACCTGCGCAGGGTGCAGCGACGTGTCCACGCCGTGCGCAAGAAGATGGGCAGGGAGAGCCGAGAGAGTAACGAGTAAAGAGCAATGAGCTATGGCAAGCAAGGCACTGACACTCCAGAACCTCATCGACTACCGGCCGAAGACCATGGGCTTCACCGGGCAATGGCTCGAAGCCGTGGGCGACCCGGAGCCGTTCGGCTCGTGGATCATCTACGGCGGCAGCGGACAGGGCAAGACGCGCTTCACGCTCCAGCTGACCAAATACCTGATGTCGTTCCCCGGCCTGCGCATCGCCTACGACTCGCTGGAGGAGGGCGTGAGCGAGACCTACCGGCGCGCCGTCATCGACACCGGCCTCATGGCCGAGCGGACGGGGCACTTCAAGTTCTGGGACCGCTACGACTACGGGCGCATGTGTGAGGAATTAGCCAAGAAACGCTCGCCGAACGTGGTCATCATCGACTCGCTCCAGTACATGAACCTCGGCTACGAGCAATACAAGGAGCTGATCGCCCGATTCCCGCGCAAGCTCTTCATCTGGATCTCGCACGAGAGCGGCGGCAAGCCGGACGGCACGACGGGCAAGAAGGTGCTCTACAACTCGAACGTGAAGATAAGGGTCAGGAACTACTGGGCCGACATCACGAGCCGCTACGCGGGCAAGCACCTCTACGACATCTGGCCGGAGCAGCACAGGAATGAGTAAAGAGTTATGAAATAAGAAATAAGAGTTAAGAGTTATGGAACAACTACACGACACACAATGGCGCAAGGCCAACGGCCTCTTCTGGGCGACGGCAAGCAAGTGCCAGCTGACGAGCGACGACGTCCACGCGACCATCTACAGCGCGTACGGCAAGACGCACACCACCGAACTCACACCCGCGCAACTGAACTCGCTGTCGGCGGCACTGCGAAAGCGCGCCATGCCTGAGGCCGAACGCAAGCTGGAACAGATGCGCAGGCGCGTCATCGGAGCCGTACGCCGCTACTGCAAGGTGATGGGCTACCGCACGGACACCCTCTATCTGGTCCGAATCGTCGAGCGCGACGGCACACCCTTCAACCGCATGACGGCCGCCGAACTGATGCGGAAGTACAACACCTTCAGCAAGCTGGCAAGAGAACTGGAGAACCCCACCCAACCTTCCCGAGGGGAGGAGATGGAGTCAGAAAATAAGAATTAAGAAATAAGAGTTAATAACCTTGACCTTTTTCCCAGGACAGACACCTCCCCCCGGGGAGGACGGGAGGGGGTCTTAATTACAAATTACTATGAGCATCATGAAGACAGTAGCAGTGGTGGAAGCACCCGAAAGCGTGCGCCTGCAGGCCGACGGCACTGTGGCGCGCGAACTGAGCGAGCGGCGCGGGTTCGTCTGCCCGCAATGCAATGGCAGCGGATACGTCATGCGCGACAACGCACACGGCGAACTGGAAAAAGTGCAGTGCGACGCCTGTATGGGCTACGGCTCGCTCAAGGCCAGAATCCTCGTGGAGTGGCTGCCGGATAATCCGGTGAAATATTAAATATTAAATACTAAATATTAAATATTAAATGTTATGAAAATCATCAAAACGAACATCTACTACATCGACGCGACGGGCATGACGCAGAACGGCACGAAGATGGCGCTGGCCATGAAGGAGGTGCTGCGCAAGTACAACGGCCACATCATCGCCGGCGACCTGCTGAACAAGTGGCTGAAAGAACTGCGTGCCAAGCGGGATGAACTGCAAGCAGAACACCCCACATGGAAGTCGGTCAACATCAGACTGGAGGGCATGGCCGGAAATAACGTCTGCTGGCTGAGCATCGGCGGCGAACTGACCGCACACATCTACCGGACATTGGGAGAGATAACCGAATAATTAAATAATGAATGTTATGAAAGAAGAAGAAGTAAAGAACAAGGCATTGGCCAACGAGACTCCCGAAGAGGAGCAGGAGGGCCACTGGGAGGAGGTAGAGATGCCACAGGCCGAACTTAGCGACGGCTGCCTCGGTCTGATCGTCATACTCGTGCTGGCAACGGTCGCCGTCGTGGCTCTGGCTCTGGGACGATGAAAATTAAAAATCAAGAACTATGAATATGGAAAACCGATTGGACACAATCCTGGAACAACGCCGCCATTTCATGGAAAAGCAGGACATCAAGGCGGCCATGACCGCCATCGTACAGGCACACCGCCACATCGACGAGGCCGGACCGCGACTTAGGGGCACGCGCCTCGAACGCCACTGGCAGGAACTCTGGAACGCGCTCGACGCGCTACAGGCCGAACTGATACAGGAGAAGGTGCGGCTGGGCATAACCCCCACCCCGACCCTCCCCGAGGGGATGGATGACGAGAGCAGAGCGCTGCGCAGGGCGTTCAGGAAGAGCTGAGAAACAAGAGTTAATCACCATTTAACAACCTTTTAATTATGGACACAAAACAGAAAATCGAGATGACGGCCGATGAGATGGCCGAGTTCGAAGAGTACAAGCGCGCCAAGGCTGCGGCCGAGGCCGTGGAACGACGCAAGCAGAACCGCGAGGCATACGCCCAGCTGGTGGATGAACAGGTAGAGCGAGCCATCGGCGAGCTGCGCGCCCTGAGCGAGAAGATCCGCGCGGTGAAGCAGATGGTGTTCGGCAACTTCCGGCAGGTGCTGGACATGAAGGCCGATGTGATGAGCCTGACGCGCGAGGAGGGACAGTTCAGCCACACGTTCACGACGAGCGATGGCCGCTTCCGCCTGAAGTTGGGCGTGAACACCATCGACGACTACCGCGACACGGTGGAGGATGGCATCGCCATGGTGAAGCAGTACATCGAGAGCCTCGCCAAGGACGACAACTCGCGCGCGCTGGTCAACGCCGTGCTGCGCCTCCTGAGCCGCGACCAGAAGGGGACGCTCAAGGCAAGCCGCGTCATCCAGCTCAAGAAGATGGCCGAAGAGACGGGCGACGAGACCTTCCTCGAGGGCGTCCACATCATCGAGGAGGCATACCAGCCGAGCGAGACGCGCCAGTACATCCGCGCCGACTACCGCGACGACAGCGGCGCATGGAAGAACATCCCGCTCAGCGTGACCGACGCATAAGCATCAGTTATTAGTTAATAGTTATTCTGCCGACGGATGGGGCGAGCGGCAACGGCGCCCGGGAAATAAGGCACAGACGGGCGACTGCCCCCAGAATGAGAGATGCACGGCCTTGGGCAATCCCCACCGCACTGCACGGGACATTCGACAAAAAGGGGCTGTAAGACTTGGCGAGTCGCTACCTGAGAACGTCTGCGCACGAAGCGTCTGGAACATCCGCCGCGCCCCGCGGGGCGAGTTAAGAAATAAGAATTAAGAAATAAGAGTTAAAAACACAATGGAGCACAAGAAGACCTACAGATCGACGCGCGAGCGGGCGCGGCTTATCCAACAGCTCACGGCCGAATACTACGAGCCGGGGAACCTGCGCCGCTGCTACCGCGCCGTGTGGCAGAAGTACATCAACCCCATCTATCCGATGTGCTACCGCACGTATCTGCACTATCTGCACATCGAGCCGGCCGCCCCCGAACGGGAGCCGGACGACCCGCGCCAGCTTAAATTGTGGTGAACAACTGAAAAGCCGCTGTTGCATCGTTAGCAACAGCGGCTTTTTGGCTTTTAAGGGGAGTGAAAAGGGAGTGGAAGGGACGAATGCTCGGTGGACGACTCTTACTCCTGCCCGACGGTGACACCCAGCGACGGCGAGGGTGCGACGGTGGCATGACGGGCGGCACAGGCATCGACGGCACGGGTCACGTAGCGTTCGATGCTCTCGATGAGTTCGGCGTGGTTGTGGTCGGTCTGGCACTCGGTGAGCATGAGCGTCGAGAAGGTGTCTCCCGAGAGCGTGGCCAGTGCGGCATGGACGGCATCGAGGAGGTCGAAATGGGCGAGTGCGGCGTTGGCCGATGCGTCGCTGTAGCCGGCAGGGACATTGGCCGCCCTTGTGATGATGTGCAGCCGGACGGTGACGTCGGCCTGGCAGACGTGGTTGGCCCGCTGGGCGACCTGATATGGCTCGAACTCGACGAACAGGGCAGGCAGCGGCCATGCCGTGCCGCCCGTGATGGCGGCGATGTGCTCGTTCCAGAGGTCAATGTGGCGGATGTCCGGAACCTGCGCCCGGATGCGGGCAGCGATGGAAGTGAAGAGGGTCTTGCGCATTGTTTAAAGGGTTATTAAAGGGGAGTAAAAGGGGAGTGAAAAGGGAGTGAAAGGGACGATACCATCGGCGGTCACTTCATCGACTTGGCAAGCTCGTGGGCGAACTGATGGACGGCGTCGGTGACGACATCCTCGATGATTTGACGGACTTCGGGACTGTCGCCGATGAACTGACGCTGGGGGATGACGGTGCGGTGGCCACGTCCGGCTGTGGTCGTGCCCTCGTTATGGGCGGACGCATAGCGCACTTGCGAGGAGAAGCGCACGCCGTTGGCGGTCTCTTCGGCCTTGATCGAGCGGCGCAGTGCGCCGGACACGTTGAGGAGCGAGCCACGCGCGGCGGGGTTCTTGCGGGGTTTCCACTTCTGGCTGAAGAACGCCTTGCGCTCGAAGTTCTTGTCGAACTCGTCGGTAAGCTCGACGCGGATGTCGGCGATGATGCGCCGCTTGAATTGTTCGGGAGTCATAGGGAGTTAAGAAATAAGAATTAAGAAATAAGAGTTAAGTGAGGACACGACCACGCCAGCCAGCGCGCCGAGGGCGTCGGCCACGAGGTCGTACCAGTCGAACATGGTGCGCTTGACATATTTGTCGGCCAGTTCCTTCAGCAGGCCGACGGCCAGCGTCACGGCCAAGGCGATGCCGCAGTGCATGAACAGCGACAACACAACGACGAGCGCGAGGCTCACAAAAAAGTGGAGAATCTTGTCGTTCATAGGTGAAAGATTGTATATTTGCGAAAAAAAGTGAAATAAAATCAATTTGATATGAAAAAATTTGAATTGGACATTATCGCATTGGACTGTCTCTTGAACATGTTCGAGGAGAGCAGATTTATCCCCTACGAATCATTCCGTCGTTGTGACAGGGGATTGGTACCCGACGAGGACGAAATGCTCGCGGCCCTTGTGGAGGAGGGCTTGCTTAAAAAGGAACCATACGGCTATCAGATAACTGCCAAGGGAATCGTCTTTCAGCATAAAGGTGGCTTTGCTGAGCTTGCCCGCAGGGAACGGCGCGACTTCATTATTGCAGTCATCGCCGCAGTGTGCAGCTTCGTCGCTGCTGTTGCAAGTCTTGTTGCCCTCTTCAAGTAACAGGGTACGAAGTATCAATTCGGCACAGTGCCGTTTCCACTGCTGCCGGACTTGTTTCTCTTCTTTTGTCATAATTTTTGCCATTTTATTTGGTTGTTAAAGAATAAGTTTGTATCTTTGCAGCACAATATAGCAGTCTTTCAAGTTATCGTCCGGCGCAAGCCACACGGCGAAGGTGACGGAAAGGCTGCTTATTTTGTATATAGACGCATATAATGCAAAATCCGTCCATCCGCATTGCACTTGACCTTAAACACGACCTTATACTTCCTGTCATCATCGTATTGATAAACCTCGAAAGTCGCATCGGGGTGGTCGTTGCTGTCCTCTGTCGTTACCTTTTGGGCCTTTTCAAGCCATAGATGAGCCTTTCGGGCATAAGCCAGACGTGGAACATACAGCTCATCATCTCTATATTTGTTTATGATTTCCTCATAAAACTTCTTTGTGATGAATATTGGGTCGTCCCCGTCCGGCATATTTACCGTAAATCGTTTGGCTTTAAACTTGCCTACTTCGGTCTGGGGCAGGTTTTCCTTGTACCAGCGGACCAAATCGTTGACACTCTGCACACGTAGTTCATTGTCACACACACGTGCCACAATAGGCTTGGCCTGTTGTGGGGCTTTGTAGTATGGATGCTTGGGCGGGAAGACCTTCAGCTCCTTGCCGGGATTGAAACGGAACATCTGCTGCTTGGCGTTCTCGGTGCAGTTGTCGCCGCGCTGCATGGCGAGGGTCGGGTCGGTGTGGGGGAACTTGCCCCGGCGCACCTGTACGGCGGTGCAGCGGCAGCCCCAGCCATTGGGCGGATAGTATTTCGACCAGAAGGGGTCGCTGGGCGGCAACGTCGTGCCGTGGAGCAGGCGGTGGTCCTCGCGCACGTGGTCGTCGCCGGCGGTGCGGTACTGGAGGTCGTACTGGTCACCATCGGCCTCAATCTGCTGCCATCGGGCGGCCATGAGGGTGGAGCCGACGGCGTGCTGGTATTCGGCGCGGAGGTAGTTGTGGTTGTACTTGTCGTTGATACGGTGGACGTCGCGCCGGAACTCGGAGAGCGGCTTGATATTGCCGTCGTCGGTCAACAGGGAGAGGCCGACCTCGCGCAGGGAGTGATAGACGCGGAAGCCGGAGAAGATAAAGGCATTCTCCTGGAGTGCATAGGAGACTTCGGGCGAGACCTCGGTGGGGATGTGTGCGTCGATGGCCTCGCGGAAGATTCCGGCTGTCGCACTGATCAGCCTGCGCACCTCGGGTCGGCGCATCATGTCGGCCGCGAACTGCTTCTGCTGCCAGATGGCATCGGCGGCATCGGTGAATGCGGCGTCGTCGAAGTCGGGCTGCGTGTCATCGGCATCGGCCAACGTCACCCCTCCCTCTTCGTAGAGCGACGAGATAGCGGCATGGAAAGCCCTGTAGAGGTCACGTCCTGCGCGGAGACGCGACGGGCTCAGGCGAAAAAAGAGTCCGGGTCTTTGGCCAATGTGCCGTCCTCCATCGGCTGGAACTGGCGCGGGCCGGTGACGGGCAGGCCGTACTTCTCAACAAAGTATTTCGGGTCCACCTCGTAGCGTTCGAGCACGGTGCGCTCGATGGCGTTCTGCTGCTCGGGCGTGTAGGTCTCGGCATCGTCCCACGCGAAGTGGAGGCCGCCGACGGGGAAGCCGCGACGCTGGAGGAATGGCAGCAGGCGGCCGTTGACGTGGAAGGCGAGCATCCGCTGGTCGCCCTTGACGACATTCTCGAACACCTCAAGGTGGGTGGCCGACTGGCTGAGCGACGAGCCGTTGTCGATGGTCATGGTCTGATTGAGGATGCCCTTCGAGATCTCGCTGTTGCAACGCTCGACGCGCTTGTCATAGACCTGGAACGCATCGCCCCGGCTCGACTCCTTGATCTCGATTTCGGTGCCCTCGGGGAAGAGTCCCCAGAAGGCTGCACCCATACGTTCGAGGGCGGAGGCAATCTTCTTGCGCTCGGCATCGTCGGTCGTGGTGGCCTTGGCAATACGCATCGGAGCACCGAAGATCTCGCCGAACATATCCCAGAAGGCGAGCATGTTCTTCTTGCTGATACACTGCGGAGCGATGCCCAACAGAAGGCCGAGGTCGTGGGGTCGGCCTGCCTCGATGCACCATTCGGCATATTCGCCCTCGCGGTAGCTGGGGCTGCTGTGCCAGTCGTCGCCCTGTGAGCGCAGGATGACGCCATGTTCCGGGCATACGTGTTTGCGCGGCACGAGTTCAACGTCCGTGAAGCCGAAGCCGTCGGCCGTCTTGACTACATCGCCGAACTGGATGAGCGAGTGTCCCCAATAGCGCGCGTCGAGCACAAGGTCGCAATAGGTCTGGAACCACTCGGACTGGATGATGGCCGATGCACGCTCGTCCTCACTGCCGTCGGCCTTGACGAGGCGGTAGGCGGTCTTGAAGACCATGCCCTTGCGTTGGCCGATGGCACCCAGCAGGTGGAGGTCAACCATGCAGTCCGAATAAATGTCGTAGAGCATCTGACGGTTGGGGTTCTCGACCGAGATGGCCGACTGCCATGCGCGCCGCCACGTGGCGACGTCCTTCTTGGTGAGCGAGTCGGTCTGAAGCATGAGGTCGGCCACGATGCGGCGCGCCTCGCGCTGGCGTGCAAGTTCGGCACGCTGCGGCAAAATGGAGTTTAAAAGGCGTTCAAACATAGTCAGAAGGGTTATTAAAGGGGAGTAAAAGGGGAGTGAAAAGGGAGTGAAAGGGACGATACCTTATTGAGGCAAGAAATAAGAGTGGAGAGTTGTTGGCCGATGTAGCAAACGTCCCTTTTACTACCCTTTTACTCCTTTTCCGCTCCCTTTCGCAGCCCTTGGGAAAGCTACCACACCACGCTGGCCACGCCGTCGGAGGCTTGGCCGTACTGGACGGGATTGTTCGCATCGGTGTCGGTGCCGTCGTCGCTCACGTAGCGCGCCCAGTCGGGCGTGGCGCGGCTGGCCTGCACGTCCTTGAGCCAACGGATGGCCTCGTCGTAGAGCTGGTCGCGGCGGTCGAGCCCCATCTGCTGGGGCAGGCGATGGACGAGGAACCACAGGGCAATGTTGACGGCCACGTTGACGAGCATCGGGTCGCGCTCGTCGCCGGTCTTGGCCAACTCGGTGTCGATGTCATAACGGTTGCGGGTGTAGCTCGCGATGAGCTGCACGGCGGCGGCTTCGGCCTGCGTGCGGGCTGAGGCATTGGCCATGATCTGCTCGAACTCGTAGTCGTCGCAGACGGCCTGATAGTCGGTGGTTACAAGAAAAGCCATAGTTTTAAGGGGAGTAAAAAGGGTTTACCAGTTTGCCGAACTGCCCAGCTGGCGGAGGCCGAAGGTGGGCTCGAAGGCGGCCATGCGGCTGTGACGCTGGAGCAGGAAGATGGCACCCTCGTCGGCATCGGGAGCATCGTCGTTGCCCGACATGCCGCGCTCGAAGGCAAGCAGCTGATCCATGCCGGCCTGCATGTCGGGGTCTGCCTTCTGGCTCTCGTCGTAGAAGACGAAGCCGCGCTCCCACAGCGGCGAGATGGCCTCCACACGGGCGAACTTGTCGGGCTTCTTGCGTTTGTCGCCGATGATGGGCAACTGGTAGCCGCGCCGCTCACCCTCGGCCGTGAACTCGTTGAGCAGCAGGTCCTGCATGAACGAGGCCTCCATGTAGAAGCGGATGGCGATGCCGACGGTGGCCGCCCAGTCGTTCAGGTCGAAGCACCACCGCACCAGCTCGCCGACGCTCGCCTTGCGGACGAAGGCGCGCAGATGCCACAGGTCGGTGCCGCGCTTGCCCCATAGTTTGGCGGCCTTGGTGTCGTTCTTCTGCGTGCCTTTCCACGAGGGGTCGATGTAGAGCACGAACTCCGAGAACTCGCGCCACGCCGGACGCTTGGCCCAACGGATCCAGTCCTGGCGGAAGACGGTGCCCTCGACGATGGGGTTGTGCATCATCTCCTTATTCCAGGCGCGATAGCCCACGAAGTCGCGGTAGGCATCGGCCTCGGCCTTGGTCCACTTCTCGGCCCACACGGGGTTGCCGTCGTTGTCAACGGCACAGACCTTGGAGACATGGACGCCCTTGGTGGCGGCGATGTTGGCCAATACGGAGGTCTTGGAGATGAGGTTTCCGACCATGATGAATCGGCAGCGGCCCACGTCGAGCGAGCCGAACAGAGCCTCCTTGACCCAGTCGGTCATCTCGCGGACGCGCCTCTTGTTGCGGCACATCTCGTCGTCGTCGAGGTCGTCGATGACGATGTAGTCGGGACGCGCCTCGCGCTGGCGCAGGCCACGGGGCGACTGGCCACGGCCGCAGGCAAGGAAGTGGACTCCGCTGCGCGAGGTGAACTCGCCCTCGGTCCAGTCGCCGGCGGTAGCCTGTTCGCCGAAGTCGTCGATGATGCGCTTGTTGAACTGTAGCTCGGCCTGAATGTCGCCCAACAGGCGGTTGGCCGCGTCCTGGCTTTTGCCCACCACCACCATGAAGCTGATGAGCCTGTGCTCCTGGAACATGAGCCACAGCGGCGTGAAGACGTCCATGTGGGTGGACTTGGCGTGTCCGCGCGGCCACATGAAGACGGCCTTGAGGTCGGCGGTCGATTTGACGCGGTTGGCGGCCTGGTTGTGGAACGGCGCATTGTGGATGATGCGCACGGCCTCGCCCGTCACCTTGTCGCGCAGGGTGAGGAAATGGGGGAAATAGTATTCGCAGAAAGCCGCGTAGTCCTTGCGGAGGTGACGGATGCGCTGCTCACGTTTGGCCGGGGTCTCGCGCTTGAGCGGTGTGGCCTCGGTCATCGACTGGACTTCGCGGCAGTGCGCCTGCCATTCCTCGTAGGCTTTCTTTCGTTCGTCAGCGGATAGCATAATTTAAGGGCTGTTAAAGGGAAGTGTAGAGACGCGCCACGGCACGTCTCAGAAGTGAAAGGGACGTTTGACCCATTGGCCATTACTCTCTACTCATTTTCAAAGTTCGCTCGGCGAGGTCATCTTCTCGGTGAGGAACTGGTTTTGGTACTTATTGATCGTCTTGATCAGTTCCGGGGTGATCTCGGGGTCGAACTCGGCATTGTGCTGGAGCCAGCGGTTGAAAGCCATGAATACCTCGATGGCATCGACGACGTTGGCCTTCTTGTCGAGCTTCTCGACCACGGCAGATAGTTTGGAGAGCTTGTCGGCCAATGAACCGATGGCTGATGGGTCTTCGCTCTTGTTGACCGTCTCGATGAGCTGGTCGATGGAGAGCAGCAGCTTGTTGACAAGTTCTGGTCGGGTGATGTTCTTGGCGGCGCGCTGGGACTTCCAGCCCTCGGCGTTGACCCACCGGGAGATGGTGACACGCGAGATGCCGAGCTGGTCGGCAATCTCCTGCTGCTCCATGCCGGAGAGGTAGAGGGAGCGGGCGATGTTCTTTTTCTGTTCGGTCTCTTTAGACATTGTTGTAAGGTTTTGAGGTTGTGTGGTTGTGAGGTTTTGAGGTCTCGGATGGTGCAAAGTTGGCCGTTTTTTGCGAGCGGTGCAAATTGGTTTACAAGACTTTACATTCCGGTTGTGCGCCCCGTCGGAATGTGCGAAATTTGCACTCGTAAACAGAACAGACCCTCACCCCAGCAAGGGTCGCCGTAATTTGTAATTCGTAATTTGTAATAAGACATGAAAGAAGCCATCATCTCATCATCGCGCCTCAACTGCTACGGCTTCCGCGTGCTGACCGACGGCATCGACCTCGGCCACTACAAGGCCAACCCGCTGCTGCTCTACATGCACAACCGCTGCTTCGACGGCAAGACGCTGCCCATCGGCCGCATGGAAAGCCTGCGCGTGGACGGCGACCTGCTGATCGGCACGCCCGTCTTTGACAAGGCCGACCCCTTTGCCGCCGAAGTGGCCCGCAAGTGGGAGGCCGGATTCCTCCGCATGGTGTCGGCCGGACTGGACATCACCGAGACCTCGCAGGATGCAGCCCTCCTCGTGGAGGGACAGACGCGCCCCACCGTGACACGCTGCCGCCTCATGGAGGTGAGCATCGTTGACATCGGTGCCAACGACGACGCGCTCCAGCTCACACACCACGGCCAGACCGTCACCCTCGCCGCAGGTCAGGACAACGACGTGCTGCCGCTCTTGGCCAACGACGCACAACCACACAACCCCATAACCTCAAAACCACAATCAACAATGGAACTTAAAGATTTTGCCCTGCTCGTCGGCCTCAAGGAGACCGCCACCGAGCAGGAAGTACGCGACCGCGTCGCACAACTCCAGAACGACGGCAAGACCGTCGCCGACCTCACCAAGCGCATCAACTCGATGGAGGAGGCCGCCATCGCCCAGAGCGTTGACCGCGCCATCAAGGAGCACCGCATCGACCTCGCCAAAAGAGATCATTTTGTCGAGCTTGGCAAAAAGATCGGCGCAGAGGCATTGGCCGAGACCCTCGCCGCCATGACCCCAGCCGCACGCCCCACCGACATCATCCGCCAGCAGACAGCCCCGTCGGCCACCGCCGCACTCGCTGCCAAGTCGTGGGACGAACTGGACCGCGCAGGCAAGCTCGCCGAACTGAAGAAGGCCGACATCGAGACCTTCAAGGCCAAGTATAAGGAGAAGTTCGGCGCGGAATACAGCGAGTGAACGCGGGCGCAGAGAAAGTAATTTGTAATTAGTAATCTGTAATTTTGAAAAGCAATGGCACTTAACAAGCAAATCTGGCTCAACACCATCGTCGAGAACTTCTTCCCCGACAACTCATTCGCCACCAAGTCGGTCGACGACTCGGCATTCGTAAGCAACGCAACCGTCCATGTGCCCAATGCGGGCGTACCGTCGGGCGTAGCTACCAACCGCTCGGAACTGCCAGCCTCGGTCAGCCGGCGCACCGACAACGAGCTGACCTACGACATCGACGAGCTGACCACCAACCCGATCCACATTCCGAACATCGACACCGTGGAGCTGTCGTACGACAAGCGTCAGAGCGTCCTGTTCAACGACCGCACGCAGCTCCAGAAGGAGGCAATGCAGAACCTGCTCTACCGCTGGTTCGTGGCCGACAACATCATCTCGACCACCGGTGCTGCCACCGCCGCCCACACCTCAAGCACCGCCTCCGGCAACCGCAAGAAGATCACCAAGGCCGATGTCCTGTCGCTCATGGTGAAGTTCAACGAGGACGACGTTCCGGCCGAGAACCGCTACCTCCTGCTCGATGCCGTCATGTATGCCGACCTGTTGGCCGAAATCACCGGCACGGAGCTGAGCGCATTCCTCGCCTCGGCCGATGCACAGCGCGGCGTCGTAGGCCAGCTCTACGGCTTCAACGTGATGCAGCGCTCGAAGGTGCTGAAGGTGAACGGCAACAACGCCCTCCTGAAGTGGGAGGCCACCGCTACCGCCGCCGAGCGTGCCTGCGGCCTGGCCTGGCAGCAGCAGTGCGTGAGCCGCGCGTTGGGCGAGGTCAAGATGTTCGACAGAGTCGACGACCCGACCTACTACGGCGACATCTATTCGTTCCTCATGCGCGTGGGCGGCCTCTACCGCCGCTACGACAAGAAAGGCGTCTGCGCCATCGTCGAGGCAGCTGCAAGCTAAACAGAGGCCCCGACCCTCCCCGAGGGGAGGAGGCCGGGGCCGCCGTAATTCGTAATTTGTAATTTGTAATTGAAGCCAATGCGTACCATCACCCACATCGTCATCCACTGCACCGCGTCGCCTCAGTCATGGGGTGTGCGCGAACTGATGGCCGAGTTCAAGGCCAAAGGCTGGAAGTCGCCCGGCTACCACTACGCCATCCTCGCCGACGGCACCATCCGGCAGCTTCATCCGCTCGACATGGTGGCCAACGGAGTGAAGGGGCACAACGAACATTCTATCCACGTGGCATGGGTGGGCGGCATCGACCGACAGGGACGACCTGTTGACAACCGCACCGACGCCCAGCGCGAAGCCATGCACCGCCTCGTTGACGACTTGCGACATCATTATCCGCAGGCCACCATCGTCGGCCACCGCGACCTTTCGCCCGACCGCAATGGTGACGGCAAGGTGACGCGCGACGAGTGGGTCAAGCAGTGCCCGTGCTTCGAGGTGAAGGAGGAGTTCAAGACCCTTTAACTCCCTTTTAATAACTCTAAAACATGGAACTGCACGAACTGCTGAACTGGGTGCTGGGCGGCGGACTGGTCGCCACACTCGTCGCACTGCTCACCCTCAAGCCCACGGTGATGAAGGCACGGAGCGAAGCCGTCAGGGCACGTGCCGAGGCCGAAAGGGCAATGGCTGCAGCCGAGACGGTGCGCATCACCAACACCGAACAGGCCACGCGCATCCTGATTGACAACATCGTCGAACCACTAAAAAAAGAATTCAATGCGACACGACGCGAAATGGCACGCCTGCGCAAGGCACTCAACCAGGCTAATGCTTGCGAGCATAGCGACAATTGCCCTGTGCTGCACAAGCTGCGCGAGCTACAGGACGAGCGCGAGCCGGCAGGCAACGGCCTCGACCCACTCGACGGCACTCGCCACGACGACCCTGCGCCGCATCGCTCCGCTGCCGCCGACCGTCACCCGCCTGACGGCGAAGTTTGACGACGTGCTGCTGCTGCCCGACGGTGCGGAATACAGCACCGGGAGCAACGGAGTGCGCGCCACCGTGCGCCGCATGGGCGACTCGCTCGTGGTCGAGGCATCGGCCGACATGACGCTGACCGAAGAGTTCACGGCCACAGCCCGCAGCGACACTACCGACACCTCCCAGACAATGGAAACCAAAACAACCGCAAGCCGCACAGGCGGTACCATCGGGCTGAGGCTCAAATGGTACACGGCGGGCATACTGATTGGAATGCTCGCACTCCTTATCATCAGACGTAAAATCAAAAACATCGTAAAATGAACAACGTAACCATCACAAGACAGAACGGCAACGTGCCGAAGTCGCTTGCAGGCGAGGACCACGTGAGCGGACTGCTCTTCTACATGCCCGAAGGTGCAGTGCCGTCGGGTCTGTTCATCGACCATGTGGCAGCCATCGCCACCATCGACGAGGCCGAAGCTCTGGGCATCACGGCCGACGACGAGGAATGGGCTATCCGCGTGGCGCACTACCAGATCAGCGAAGCCCTGCGCGTCAACCCGGGCATCGAGATCTACCTCGGCGCGTGGGAGCGTCCATCGACCATGACGTGGGATGAAATCACCACCATGCAGCAGGCTGCCGACGGACGTATCCGCCAGCTCGCCATCTGGGACGGCACGACCGCCATCACCACGACCGCCGTGGCTGCCATCCAGGGCGTGGCCGACGCGCTCGACTCGACCCTCGCCGCTCCGCTCATCGTGGGCATCGCGCCCAAGTGTCCGGCAACGGGCAGCATCCTGACCACTCTGGCAGGTTCGGCTCCGCGCGTGTCGGTCATCATTGCTCAGGATGCCGACAACGAGCTCTTCGCCGACGAGGACAATGCATCGGCCAAGAACGCCGTCTCGTGCATCGGCCTGTGGCTGGGTCATGTCTCATTGGCCAGCGTGCACGAAAGCATCTCGTGGGTCAAGAAGTTCCCCAGCGGCATCGGCACTCCGGCACTCTCGAACGGCGACAAGGTGCGCGACGTGAGCCGCACGGTGCTCAACGCACTCGACGCAACGGGTCGCTACTGCTTCCTCGTCACCATCACAGGCATCACGGGGTCGTACTGGAACGACTCGAACAACCTCGACGCAGCCACGAGCGACTACAACGCCATCGAGCTGGTCCGCACCATGGACAAGGCCGTGCGCGGTGTGCGCACCTACCTGACCCCCGAGCTTGGCGGCAACGTCTATTTTGACCCGGCCACGGGCAAGATGCAGACCTACACCGTCGAACACCTCAAGACCACGGCCCAGAAGGCACTGGAGGACATGGAGAAGGCGGGCGAACTGAGCGGCTATGCCGTGGAGATCGACCCGGAGCAGAACGTACTCTCGACCTCGACGGTCAACGTCGTGATCAAGAACGTGCCGGTCGGCGTCGTGCGCCGCATCGCCGTCAAGATCGGCTATGTAGCAGCAGTTTAAGACCCCACCCCGTAAATCGTAATTCGTAATTTGTAATTTGATACAAAAATGGCACTTAACATCAACGGCGTGCCGTTCATCAACGGCAAACTGTACGACTGGGCAGACATCGTGGTGACCATCGCGGGCGTACCCGTCACGGGCATCACCGGCATCGAATACAAGGACGACCAGGACATCGTGCTGAAGTACGGCGCAGGCCGTCTGCCGGTGGGCGTGGCCAAGGGCCGCATCACCTGCTCGGGCAAGCTCATCCTCTATCAGGAGGAGGTCGAGTCACTCCAGCGTCAGAGCCCGACCGGCCGTCTGCAAGACCTCGCCCCGTTCGACATCATCGTCAACTACCTGCCCGACACGGGCATCGTCTCGACCGACAAACTGCGCAACTGCATGTTCAAGAACAACGGGCGCAACTGGAAGGAGGGCGACACCGGCCAGACGGAGGAAATAGACCTCGTGATGAGCCACATCGAGTGGAACAAGTAAATCTATAAAGGGAGTGAAAGGGTAGTAAAAAAGGAGTGAAGAGACGCGCCACGGCACGTCTCAGGAGTAAAAGGGACGTTTGCTGCATCGGCCGTCAACCCTCCACTCCAAGACGCGACAATGTCACGTCTCTACAAGCCGAACCGTCGGTAGTATCGTCCCTTTTACTCCCCTTTAACTCCCTTTTAACTCCCCTTTAATTACCCTTTAAACGTATGGAAGAAATGAATAAGGCCGTCACGATCGACGGCGGCGTGACTGAAGAACAGATTGCACAGTGGAAAGCCCAGCACCGCAAGGTGACGCGCATCGACGTGGTCGATGGCGAAGAGACGCACATCGGCTACTTCAAGCGGCCGTCGATGGAAACCATGACCGCAGTGAGCAAGGTGTCGAAGACCGACGAGATGCGGTCGGCGCAGGTGCTTTTCGATGGCTGCTGGCTCGGCGGGTCGCCCGTCATCAAGACGGATGCAGTGCTTTTCACCGCCGCCATGACACAGCTCAACAAGGCATTCACATCGGCCATGTCGAGCCTAAAAAACTTGTAACGTCGCACCGGCTGGAGGTCGAGGGGGACGACGATGCGGCAACGTGGCTGCTCAAGGCCAATGCCCTCATCCGCGCCAACCTGCACCGCGACCCGACGGCCGGCAGCGACGAAGACTTTGCCACCGACTATGCGGCCGCCCTCTGGCTCGAACAGTGGAGACAGAAAACCGCCGCCATAGCACTGAATCAGGCTATAGCGGCGGCTTTTGGTGAAAGGCGGGATTAGTCGTGGGTGGCGGCATACCAGAGCCAAAGGTCATTGGGCGCGGTGTCCGCCTCCGTCTTGGGAACAAGTCGGATGGACTTCTTCGGTTTAGGCACCGGCGTATCGTGCGGCGAGGTGTCGCCGAAATAGGCATCTATGGCACGGGAGTCCACTTCGGGAGCAGGCTTCGAGACCTCTTCCTGGATGACGAACTTCTTGTCGGTCGACACCTCGATGACATAGAGTACGTAGAAGACCAACAGGGCGACAAACCCCAACAGAAGGCTGCCCGCAATGATATATGCAAAAATGGTGAAAAGCATGGTGTTTTAGTTTTAAGTCGTGCACAAAAGAAAATAAAATCTTAAAGTCATGCAAGAGACGGTACAATTTTCCATCAACTTCGGCGGTGATTATCACAAGAATATCACCGAAATGACGGCTGCAACTGGCAAACTCAACGAGGAGGTAAAGAAGTCACAGGACCTTGTCGGGAAACTGGGGCAGACTTTCATGGGCTTTAAGGCTTTCAACGATGTGGTGCGCGACGTGGCCAATGGCTTCGGCGAGTTCACCAAGGGCGGCATCACGCTCGACAGCCAGATGCACGACCTCTCGGCCGTGGCCGGAGTGACGGGCGACACGCTCCGGCAGATTGAGGGCTACGCAAGGGCATCGGCCAAGACCTTCGGCACCGACGCCTCCGTGGCCGTCGAGGGCTACAAGCTGCTGCTCTCGCAGCTCACGCCCGAACTGGCCAAGTGCCCGGAGGCACTGAGCGCGATGGGCGACAGCATCCAGATCACCTCGAAGCTGATGGGCGGCGACGGCGTGGCTGCGGCACAGGTATTGACCACGGCCATGAACCAGTACGGCGTGTCGATGGACGACCCCATAGCCGCCAGCCGCGAGATGGCACGCCTGATGCACGTCATGGCCGCAGCCGGACAGGCTGGCTCGGCCGAACTTCCCGCCATCAGTGCCGCCCTCTCGCAGTGCGGTATGGCAGCCAAGGCGGCCAATGTCTCGTTTGAAGAGACCAACGCCGCAATCCAGGTGCTCGACAAGGCGGGCAAGAAGGCCAGCGAGGGCGGCGTAGCCCTTCGCAACACGCTCGCCATCCTCGGCCGAGGCCGCTTCCTGCCGCCCAAGACGCAGGAGGAACTCGCCGCCGCTGGCATCGACATCGATGTGTTGGCCGACAAGAACCTCTCTCTGCACGACCGGTTGGAGGCACTGAAGCCCATCCTGCGCGACGATGCGCTGCTTTCGCAGATGTTCGGCATGGAGAACGCCAACGCCGCACGCGCCCTCATCCAGGGCACCGACGCGCTACGCGACTTCACCGACGCCGTGACCGGCACCAACTCGGCCGAAGAGCAGGCCGCCATCGTGATGGACAGCTACGCCGAACGGCAGGCGCGAATCAACCAGCGCATCGAGGACTTCAAGATCTCGCTCTTCCAGGCGACGGGCGACCTGACGCTGTGGGTTGGTTCGCTGATGGAATGCCTCGTGCCTGTGGCACAGCTCACTCCGCTCATCTCCGGCATCTGGAAGGGGATGCAGGCCATCAAGGCACTGCAATGGGCGACGATGCTGCACGGCATACAGCTGCGCCTGGCCGGTGTGACAGCCGCCGCGATGCTGAACTGCCAGACGATGGGGCTGCTGCCCGGACTGTGGGCGACCTTTACCACCGTGGCCTCGACGGCGTGCAGAGCCGTGGGTACGGCCATCCACAGCATCCCCATCATCGGATGGATTGCATTGGCCATCACCGGCCTCACCATCCTGTGGAACAAGTGCGCCACGTTCCGTGGTCTGGTCAAGGGACTGTGGGAAGGTCTGAAGGGCTACTTCTTGGGGCTGTGGGAATCGGCCAAGAACATCTTCGGCTCGATTGCCGACCTCATTCAGGCGGCATTCAACCTCGACTGGCAGGGCATCAAGAACGCCATCAAGCGTTTCAACGGCACTTACGAGGTGTTCGGCCAGAATGTCGCATCGGGCATCGTCAAGGGTCTCGAAGCCTACCGCAACGAGACGGCCGAGAAATCATCGAAGGGAGCGCAGCCGGAAGACGACGGCAGCCCGTCATTCGCAAGCGGCCTTTCCCCAATGTCCGGCAGCCCGTCGTTCGACAGCCCCCTGTCCGGCAGCGGCGGCGGTCTGACCAAGGCCGACCACATCCGCAACATCAACATCCGCATCGACCGGCTCGTGGAACGGCTGGAGGTGACGGCGGCCAACCTGCCCGAATCGGCCGAACGCATCCGCGACGAGGTGACCCGCGCGCTGATGGGCGCACTGAATGATGTGCAATTGGCAATGTAAAGGGACCGACCCCCTCCCGACCTCCCCGAGGGGAGTGAGCCAATACACCGCTGCGCTCCGTGTCAAACCATGCGGGCGCGGGGAATGTAATTTGTAATCCGTAATTTGTAATTATGCAATATAGATTTGTTCCGATGGTGCTGACAGGTGCGGCACAACAGCTGAAGGGTCGGCTCTACCGACTGGAGGCGGCACGAAAGACGGCCGCCCCCGACTGGACCGGAGGCGACCGCATGATGCAGGGCGGAATGCCCGTCTCGCCGCTGACCGACGTGGCCGCATGGCAAGGACGCTATGTCCTGGTGCCGCTCAACCTGCGCACATCGTCGGGTCGCGTAGTGACATTGGCCGACGCCGTGGTGCGCGTCTCGCAGGAGGCCGACATCGTCAAGACCCGTATGGCGGGCATGGACGGCACGGTGAAGGAATACGTGGGGCGCGGCGACTGGCAGCTGGAAATCATCATCGGCGTGCAGGCCATCGACGAGGATGGCGGCCATCAGATCACCGACGACTATCCCGACCAGCAGGTGGCCGACCTGCGCCGCATCCTGACCGACGGCTCGACGCTCGAAGTGCAGAGCCCGTTCCTCGCGGCATTCGGCATCGGGCGCATCGTGGTGACGCGCCTCGCGGCCGACCAGGACACGGCGTCGAACTACCAGACCCTGCGCGTCGATGCCCTGAGCGACGAGGACTACAGCCTGACGGGCGCGGAATATTAGGGCAGGCCGGGGTGGTCATCGACCACGCGGATGGTGAAGTCCGGATGACTATCGACCAGACGCACGGTAAAATCGGGATGGCTCTCGACCTTACGCCACTCGCCCACACGACGGGGCGCATCGGTCCACCGCACACGCAGGTCGGCATGGTTGTCATCGACGATGCGCACGCGGAAGTCGGCATGACCATCGGCCACAATCCGGACACGTCCGCACAGGCGTATGCCACGGCAGAGTCCGTCGGGTGTGATGATCGGGGCATCGGCCGAAAGGAAAATGACATTGGCCAACACGACGGCCAAGAGTGAGAACAAGAACCTTTTCATAGCATTAAACGGTGTTTAAACGATGTATAAACTCGCGGCAAAGATAGTGATATTTTCCGACAAGAGGTGGACGCTCGACGCCATCACGTCGGTCAAGGTCGTGCTCGACTCATCGCAGCTCACGCAGACCTGCACGCTCACGCTGCCCAAGCGCGTCAAGTGGGACGGCCAGACGACCCTTCCGCTCAAGCGCGGCGACAAGGTGGAGGTGTGGCTGGGCTACGACGGGCAGCTCACCGAGGTCTTTGCCGGCTACATCCGCAACATCCAGCCGAAGAACCCCGTGGTCATCGAGTGCGAAGACGAGATGTACCGCCTGAAACTGCTGAAGGCACAGCCATTGGCCTACAAGTCGGTGACGCTCGACAAGCTGTTGGCCGACCAACAGACGGGCTGCACCGTCGAGGTGATGGGCGAACAGCGCATCGGCCAATATCGCATCACGGCGCAGACGGTGGCGGGCGCGCTCCAGGACCTGGCAGACCAAGGCATCCGCTCGTTCTTCAGGTTGGCCGATGGAAAGCCGGTGCTGACCTGCGGCGTGATGTTCGACCGCACCGGGGCCACCGAACACGTGCTGCGCTCCGGCGTGAACATAGTGAGCGACCGCCAGCTCCAGCAACAGTCGGCCGAGGCCATGCGCCTGCGCGTCAAGGTCGTGTCGATGCAGCCCAACGGCAAGAGCATCACGGCCGAGGTGGGCGACGAGGACGGCGAGCTGCGCACCCTGCACTGCTACGGCAAGACCAAGGCTGAGGCCGAGGCATGGGCCAAGCAGGAACTCACCCGGCTGAAGGTGGACGGACTGACAGGCAGCGTGACGACCTTCGGGCAACGGCACATCGGCCTGCTCGACACGGTGGCCATCGTCATCGACGGCAAGCGCATGGGCCGCTATCAGGTCAAGGCCAACACCATCACGTTCGGAAGGGACGGATATAGGCAGAAGGTCGAGATATGAGAACGACCCCACCCCGACCCTCCCGAGGGAGGGAGCAAGGGTCGCCGTAATTTGTAATTCGTAATTTGTAATTTGCATGAACAGCATCGCAACACTCATCCGCCAGATAGCCCAATCGGGACAGCGGCCGACCATCATCGTCGGCCAAGTGACCGCCCGCGACGACGAGGCCCGCACCATCGACGTGCAGCCCAGCGACGGCAGCGCGCCCCTGCTCGGAGTGGCACTCCAGAGCTCGACAGAAGGCACGTCCGGCATCGTGACCTATCCCGCCGTCGGCTCGACCGTGGTAGTGGCCATGCTGACCGGCTACGACGCGGGCTTCTGCTTTATGACAGACGAGGTGGAGAGCATCGAGACGACCATCGGCGAAATGACGCTCACTGCCAATGCCGATGCAGCTGAGGTCAAGGCCGGCGGAACGAAGGCCACACTGACCATCAATGCCGACGGCTCAATAGCCATCGATGCACAGAGCATCACCATCAATGGCGGCAAGCTGGGAGGGTTGGTCAATGTGGGAGATCTGCGCACCGCGCTACGCTCCATCCGCTCCTCAATGCACTGGATGGTGACCACATTCAATTCACACACCCATACTGTCAACACTACGGGCACGGCCACAGAGCAGTCAGGCGCCACTTCCTCCCCGCTCACCAGTACCTCCATGCAGGAATTCCAGTATTGGATTGACAACTGCGAGGACACCAAGGTGAAGCACTGACATCGTAATTTGTAATTCGTAATTTGAAAATGAAAGGATTGCTACTTGACCCAGAGACCCACGACCTGATGGTGGCCAATGGCACGCTACAGGTGGGCTCGACCGAACAGCAGAGCGTCGCCCTGCTGCTTGAGACCTCGCCCGGCGAATGGAAGGAACGGCCGACGCTGGGAGCCGACGCACGCCGGCAGCTGGGCGGCACGCCCGACCCGTTCTGGACATCGGCCACCAAGAAGATGCTGCGCGCCATCGGCCTCGACGTGAAGAGCGTCACGATGGCAGCCGACGGAGTGGTGGAGGTGAAGACGAGCAATTAGGAAATAAGAATTAAGAGTTGCGAGCCTGAGCAAACGTCCCTTTCACTCCCCTTTTACTCCCTTTTAATAACCCTTTAACTCCCCTTCAAATGACAGCCATTGTCCAAGACCGCCAGACCCTGCTCGACATCGCGATGGAACATTGCGGCGATGCGGCATCGGCCATCGAGATTGCCCAGTTGAACGGCATCGCCCTGAGCGACGACCCGACGCCCGGCACAGAACTCCAACTGCCCGACGTGGCCAATGCCCGCGTAGTGGCCAACTTCAAGGCTCTCGGCATCTCGCCCGCCACCGCCCTGAATGACGGCGACCTGCCCGGAGGTCTGGGCTACCTCATCGTCGGCGAAGACTTCCGGGTGAGTTAGTCCGGCGGAGCGGAGGTAATTTGTAATTCGTAATTCGTAATTGAATATGTCACGCACCATTTCCGACATCCAGACTGAACTCCAGAACGAGTTCATGCACAACGCCACGTTGCAGCGGCTCTACGGCTTCACGGCCGATGACTCGTTCACCGCCAAGTTCAACGCCGTCAGCATCGAGTCGCTGCTGCTCTACATCGTGGCATCGGCCATCTACACACTCGAGGTCGTATTCGACCAGCACACCGCCGAGGTCGAGGCCATCGTAGCCGAACAGAAGGCACACACCGCGCGCTGGTACGTCAACAAGGCCAAGGCGTTCCTCTACGGCCAACCGCTCGTCGATGGCACGGACGGATACGACACCTCGTCGCTCACGACCGACGATGCCGAGCGCAAGAAGATTGCCTCCGCCCAAATTGTGACCTTCGCCGCCGTGACCGAAGACAGCGCGACGCTGCACCTCAAGGTGGCCAAGTCCGGACCCGCACCGCTCACCGACGACGAGCTGGCCGCCTTCACCGCCTACATGGCCGAAGTGAAGGACGCGGGCGTGCGCCTCAACATCGTCTCGCAGGCGGGCGACTACCTGAAGCTGCGGCTCGAAATCATCTACGACCCGATGCTGCTCTCGGCCGACGGACTCTCGACGGCCAACGGCGCGGCTGTGGTGCGCAATGCCATCAAGGCATACATCGAGGGGCTGCCCTACAACGGCGAGCTGCGCATCAACGCGATGGTCGATGCCATTCAGGCCGTGTCGGGCGTGGTCATGGTACACCCCGTTTCGGCGCAGTACAGCGAGACAGGCTCGACATGGCAGTCGGTCGGCAACCGCTGCACACCGGCGAGCGGTTACTTCGACTTCTCATTGGCCGACATCGAGATCTCGTATTCTCCCAACTAAAGGGGAGAGAAAAGGAAGTGAAAGGGGAGTAAAAGGGGAGTGAAAGGGACGTTTGCTGCATCGGTCAACAACTCTTCACTCCAAGACGCGACAATGTCACGTCTCTACAGGCCAGACCGCCGGATGTATCGTCCCTTTTACTCCCCTTTAACTCCCTTTTAACTCCCCTTTAATAACCCTTCAAAATATGAAAATCGACTTTCGCCGCCTGGCAGTCATGACGCTGCCCATCGTCCTGCGGCAACCCTCGCTTGTCGCCCTCGTGCGCGTGCTCGTCGCACCGCTGCACACCTTGCAGGGAAAGCACCGCAAGGCCGAGGCCGACCGTCTGCACCGCCTGTCGCTCAACGGGCAGGTGTGCCGACTGAAGACCGCGCTCAACGAGACCTTCGGCCTCACCGACTACGCGACCGGCTTCCAGATTGCCGACATCGACGCGTCCGGCTCTTACCTCTGGGCATACGACGAGGGCGTCGAGCGATGGCAGGACCGCCACCTCTTCATCCCCGACACGGCAGCCGACGCCCCCATGCTGTGGGACAATTCCGAAATCACGGCCGACACGGTGTCGTTCTACATCATCGTCCCGCCCTCCGTCCCCTTCACCGACGCCAACGTGACACTCATCCGCGCCGTGGCCAATACCTACCGGCTGGCGAGCCGAACGGTGGAGGTGAAGACCGCAATAGCGGCCGAGTGAAGAAATAAGAATTAAGAAATAAGAGTTGGGAGTCGCGAGCCGGAGCAAACGTCCCTTTCACTCCCCTTTTACTCCCCTTTAATAGCCCTTTAATCACCCTTTAAATCATGGACATCCAGCACTTCACAGGCAACGGGAACCAGCGTTTCCCGCTCACGACCGAGACATTGGCCACACTCCAGCAGCAGATCATGCTGCTCCAGGCATTCGGCTACATCGCAGGCTCGCGCTACATCGTGCGCCAATCGACAGCCACGACCGACGGCTGCATCTTCATCGACGGCGAAATCCTGACCCTTCAGGGCGCGCCCGCCGACTTCATCAACATCGTTGTGGCCGATGAGACCCTCGCCATCGCCGACCAGTTCAGCGGCACGGTGCGTACCCGACGCACGGCCGTCTATTCCGACACGATGGCCACGGGCGGCTACATCGCGGCCGACTTCCAGACGCTCGCATCGGCCGACGACACCCTCGTGATGAGCAACGCCGCACTGTCGGCCGCACTCACCGAGGCACGCCGCCACATCGTGCCCACCGGCACCATCGTGATGTGGAGCGGAGCTGTGGCCGACATCCCCGAAGGCTGGGCACTGTGCGACGGCACGGGCGGCACTCCCGACCTGCGCGGCCGCTTCATCGTCGGAGCAGCCCATGATGACGGCGACGGTGGCAGCGGCTATGCCGTGGGCGCGACGGGCGGCGAACCCAGCGTCACGCTCAAAGTGTCACAGATACCGGAGCACACACACATATATGCCGGTGACGACGAACTTACACGCGTGGCCGAGGCCGAAATCGCCGAGGCAGAAGTCGGCGAAATCAACGTAGCATCGATTGCCTCGCTGCCGCACACCTCTTATTGGGTGGACAAGTTCAACACCACGCCAACAGGCGGCAGCCAGCCGCACGAGAACCGCCCGCCATACTTCGCATTGGCCTATATCATGAAGATCATCTAAGGCAAGGGTCGCCGTAATTTGTAATTCGTAATTTGTAATTAGTGAAACTATGAGCATCCAGACAAGAGAGGTCCTGAAGACCTATTTCGAGACGGGCGACTACCCGACCGAGGCGCAGTTCGCCGCACTGATCGACAGCCTGTTCCACAAGACGGACGACACCCTGCCGCTCGCCCGCGTGGAGGGACTTGCCTCACAGCTTGCCACCCTGCGCAACGCCGACGCCACCATCCGCGCCACCCTGACCGCCAACTACGTGACCCGCGCACAGGTGCTGGCACTGCTGCAACAGACAAACTCGCCCGTGGCCTTCGTCGAGCAGCTGCCCACCGCATCGGCCGCCACCATGAACCGCCTCTACATCGTGCCCACGGCCAACGGCTTTACGGCCAATGTGACCGGCAAGACCAAGCTGCCCCACGCGGCGGGCGACGACGAGAGCGACATCCTCGGCACGTGGGACGACTTCACGGAGAGCGAGGTCGAGGTCGGCCAATGCTATCTGGACGACGACCTCTATCCGGGCTGCGTGATGCGGTGCACCGCCATCGAGAACGGCGTACCGCAATGGACGGTGAGCGAAGAGCTGGCCGTGGGCGACTACGTCTGGACGCGCGACGGCAAGTGCTACGAGCTCGTCGTCGGCCGCACATGGGATGAGGTCGCCGACCCCTACACCTACACGTGGACTGCGAGCCACACACCGGCACAGACGGCCGCCATCGACTGGGCTGTGCAGAAGCGCGCCGACGAGCTTCAGGAGCAGGCCAACAGCCTGTGGGCGGTCGCGACCACGACATCGGGTCAGAACTACATTGCCGACGAGGTCGCATTGACCGCCATGACCGTCACCGTGACGACCAGGTTCAACGGCACGCTCACCGACTGCGACAGCACCCCGTCGGGCTGGACACGCACCGCCACCGGCACTTACCAGCGCAGCCTTACGACGGCTGCAGGCGGCACGGTCGCCTCAGCGTCGTTCACCTACACCATCAGCGGCGGCACCTACGACGGCCTGACCGTCACCAAGTCGTCGTCGGCCAAGAGCATCACCGTGACCTTCCCGTGCTTCTACGGCTTTGCGGCATCGGCCAATGCCGCCGACATCGACACCGTCATCCCGACGCTCACACGCCGCACCAGCGCACTGACGCAGACGGCCGCGCTGAACAACCAGCTCGCCACGGCCGGCTACTTCTGGATTGTGACGCGAGGCAGCGCGACGGCCACACAGCTTGGCAGCAGCATCCTGCGCGCAGCGGTGACGGGCGTGTCGTTCACCTCGACCCAAAACTCCGGCATCACGCTGTCGGGCTACAAGGTCTTCATCACGACCAACAGCGCGGCCGCAGGCGGCAAGTTCGACAACGTGGCTCTCTCGATAAGCATCTGAGCGAGGGAGTGATTTGTAAACCGTAATTCGTAATCAAATATGGCAACACCGAAAAAAGAGACAACGACGAAGGTCGAGCAGACAGGCATGGGCCTGTCGTTCAAGTCGGCCAACCCCGACGCGTTCCCCATTGCCTACAGTGACGAAGTGTGGGACGTGGCCGACGAAGACTCCGCGCTGGCCGATGCCATGGGTGCCGAAGGCCAGTTCGACCAGTCGGCCGTCAACGAGCGCATGGCTTTCCACGCGGGGCAGCTCGACCACTACCGCTACGGCCGTGTCTATCCGACCGTGGCCGCGATGGTGGCCGCAATCAACGTGCCCGACGGCTACGTGGCCTTCTGCACCGCCACTGGCCTGCACTACGACTACAAGGCCAGCCGCACGACCGACCCGACCACGGGCAAGTGGCGCGACACCGACGGAGCCGCGACCTACCTCGAACATGAGTGGAACCTGATGGAACTGACTGACCCCGGCCTGCGCCAGCAGATCATGCAGAACACGCGCCGCATCTACATCGTGCGCAACAGCCCAGTCACGCCCTTCACGCTCACCAACACGGGCGCACAGGCCGCGGCCTTCCAGATGGTCAAGACGGCCGGCACGGGCGACACCATCGGCATGTGGCAATATTCGCTCGACGGAGGCACGACATGGCAGGCACTCGCCACCGTTTCCACCACGGGCAGTGAGAACGGAGTCACCGTGGCCGCCGGAGCATCGGTACAGATCCGCGCCGTCGATTACGTCCCGACCATCTACGTGGGTTCGACCGACCGCTACCAGCTGCTGCTCTACGGCACGTCGTGGTCGGCATCGGGCAACGTGATGTCGCTGCTATACCACGACTACCACGACCGCTTCACCATCGAAGAGCCGTATGCACTGGCCTTCCTCTTCTACCAGCAGACCGCCCTCTCCGACATCTCCGGCCTCGCCCTGCCAGCCACCGTGCTGAGCGCGGGCTGCTACTGCTCGATGTTCGAGGGCTGCACAGGCATAGACTCCATCCCGGTGCTGCCGGCACTGTCGGTGCCTGCCCATGCCTACAGCGCGATGTTCCGTGGCTGCACAGCGCTCGAGCTCATCCCGCCGCTCACCATAGCGGCCGTCGAAGCCAGCGGCGCGGGCTGCATGGAGTCGATGTTCGAGGGCTGCACGGGGCTTGCATCCGTCGAGTGCCTCTATGTGGTGCGCGCCACGGGCGAGCAGGCAATGGCTTCGATGTTCGCGGGCAACGTGGTTCTCACCGACTGCGCCATGCCCTACCTGACCATGGCCAATGCGCCCGAAGCCCTCGCGTCGATGTTCGATGGCTGCCTGACGTTCGCCGACCTCACCGTCGGCCTCACCTACTGGCCTACGTCGAACAATGCCGACACCCTGCCGACCCTCGGCTGGCTGGCCAACGTGTCCGGCACAGGCACATTCCGCGCGCCGATGGCGTCATTCCCCGTCCGTGGCGACGACACCATCCCCGTCGGCTGGACGACACAGAGCACGCTGTAGTCCACGCCGCCCACCGCATCGGCCTTTAACTCCCCTTAAATACCTCTTAAACAATGGCAACCTATACACGCTACGGCTACAAGTTCATCGACGAGGGCGACACCATGCCCGGCACCGCCCGTCTCTATCCCATAGTGGCCACCGCACACCTGCTGCTCCACGACGGCTACGTCCCCGTGGTCGATGACCCGTCCACTGGCACCAGCGGCTTCGAGGAGCGCGACGGCCAGCGCGTCTATGTGCGCTACACACCGCCCGTCACCCTGACAGCCGCATCGGCCGACACCGATGCCGCCGACCAGCTCGACGGCGAACTCATCACCTTACAGCTGTCCGACGCCTCATCCGAAGCATAACCCCAAAACCGAACACTGCCATGCTCTACATCGACGGAAAACAGGTCGCACGCTACCTGCTGCGCGACCGCACCATAGTCAGCATCATCGAACACGGCCGCCAGTCGTACCACAACGACCCGCAGCCGCGCCGCGCCACATCGATGAGGGGACTGAAGGTGACGGCATTGGCCGACAATTCGACCATCACCTTCACGACCTCCGACGGCAATCCAACCGACGCCAGCTGGCCGCTGCAATACTCGCGCGGCTGGGGCTGGCACGACATCGAGTGGAACAGGACGGTGCTGCGGCTGCCCACAGCGGGCGACTGCGTCTGGCTCCGTCCGAAGGGCAAGTTCTTCTATTCGACAGGCAACGAACGCATAGGCGGCACTGGCCGTTGGCAGCTCGACGGCAACCTGCGCCACCTGTTCAACCCCGACGGCTACGCCTTCGCCACGCTCGACACCACCAGCAGCATTCAGGGCATGAACCTCTTCGGCTTCTGCGACGCACTGTGCGGCCACCTCCAGATTGACGGCAACATGTCGGCCTGGAACTTCGGCCTGAGCCAGTTCGACGACGTCTTCGAGGGCTGCACCGGCATTACCTCGGTCACCATTGCCGACGACGTGGACGACGAGTGGAACTTCGAGGGCTGCTCGTCGCTCGCCGAAATCTCCGCCCCGCATGTCACCTACATGCCGAGGCTGGCAGGCACGGCCGTCACCGAGGCGTGGTTCCCGTCGGCCCTCTACGACTCGCCCAATGCCTTCAATCCCGTGCTCCAGCGCGTCATCCTGCCACGGCTCACCGAGCTGCGCGGCGATGCGTTCTGGAACTGCTCGTCGCTCGCCTACATCCGCGTCGGCATCACCTCATGGGGCCGACGCAGCGGCAACGGCTGGGTGGACGGAGTTGCGGCCAACGGCACATTCATCAAACATGCCGCATTGCCCCTCGAATTCGGTCCCGACCGCATCCCGACAGGCTGGACGGTGCTCGTCGATACGCCACAGCTCACCGCCACGGGCAACGACTACGACTCGGCGCGCAGCGTCACCCTCACGACCCAGCTGCCCGATGCCGACATCTACTTCACCACCGACGGCACTGAACCGTCGGACACCAACGGCACGCGCTACACGTCGCCGCTCTACATCACGGCAACCACGACCATACGCGCCGTCGCCATCGACCAGTACGGCCCGTCGGACATCCTGACCCAGACCGTCGAGGTGCGCCACGCCCTTGCCTTCGAGGCACAGACGGCATCGACCGTCGAACTGACAGCCACCGGCGGCTATATCACCGATCTCTGTCCCGACCTCGAATACTCCGTCGGCGGCACTACGTGGGCGACATTGGCCGTCAACACCGCCATCAGCCTCGCCGCAGGCCAGCGGCTCTACATCCGCGCATCGCAGCAGAACTGGGACTTCTACTCCGGCGCATCCGACCGCATCCGCTTCACCATGACCGGCACGCTCAAGGCCAAGGGCAGCGTCATGTCGCTGCTCGACCCGACGTGGTATCATGACGGCGCACCCTCCATCGACTACAACGACGCGCTGCACGGCCTGTTCGAGGACTGCACGTCGCTCATCGGCCCGGCTCCCGAACTGCCTGCCCTGACGGGCGAGGCGCGCTGCTACTACGCGATGTTCAAGGGCTGCACCGGACTGACCCGCGCCGACATCGGCCTCACCTCGCTTTCCGCCGCCTCCGAGTGCGCCTGCATGTTCCAGGGCTGCACGTCGCTCAAGGCCGTCTTCGTCCACTTCAGCGCATGGAACGATGCCGACCTCGCTACCGCCGACTGGATGGACGGCGTTGCGGCCAAGGGCTCATTCCGCGCACCTTCGGCACTGCCCGTGGTCAACGACGCGTCGCACATCCCGACGGGCTGGGGCTCAATGGCCGTCGCCAACCTCATCGATGCCGCCGATGAATTGTTCTACGGCTCATTCGATGCCGATTAAACACCATTTAACAACATCTTGAACGATATGAAACACCTCCTTCCACTCCTCACCATCGCAGCCGCCGCCATCATCGCATCGTGCGGCCACGACCCCATCATCGACGGTACAGAGCCGTCGCCCGACACGGCATCGGCTTCAGACCCTGCGGCATTGCCCGACACCATCGGCATCCGCATCGTCCCGCCGCCGACATTCCCTGTCCCCATCGTCACCGTGGCCGACACCTCTTTCAACGCCGATTAGTAACCACCAAACAACACCACCTGCATCATGATCAAGGGAAGCCACAACACAATGAGCTACCTGCCCGTCCGGCAATGGTGGCTGCGCCCGTTCCGCGCGTGGGGACGCTGCCAACGGCTCAACCTGCGCGACCAATGGAAGGCCGGAGTGCGCCACTTCGACCTGCGCATCAAGTTCGACGACGACGGCACGGCCCGCTTCGGCCACGGCCTTCTGACCTACCGCTGCTCCGCCACGCCAGCCGATGTCATCTTCGCAATCGCCGACATCGCCCGCACCACAAGGCAGGCCGTCACCATGCGCATCTGGCTCGAACAGCGTCCGACGGCCACGCGCCGTGCCCAATTCTCCGCATGGCTCGCCGACAACAACATCGTGGCCCGGCTCAACGCCCTGGGCATAGCCTACCGCATCGGCCACAAGCACACCGATGCCGACATCTATCCCGACCTCATCGGCCGCGTAGTCGAGACCTGCAAGCAGTACGACCACCGCTGGCATTTCCTCATGCCGCCTGTCGCATGGCAATGGGAGCAGCGGCGCATCATGCGCGCCGTCACAGCCACCGGCTACGACGGCATCGTCAGTCAAGACTTCATCGCCTGAGCACTCTGACCGCAACGAAAAAGGCCGTCCGAACTTTCGCTCGAACGGCCTTTTTCACTTCGCTTCGGTCGTTTTTTTCATGCACTTTTCTTTTTGACAGGGTGTACTTTTCTTTTTGGCGAAAATATATGGGTACTACGAATTCTATGAGCCGATGCCCAATGATGTCGAATATTTCAAAATCGCTGCAAAAGGACGGAACGACAGTGACTACTACTATATAAACAATGATGTGCGCGAAATAAAGACCTATGACAAGAAAAAAGTCAGGCCCAACTTTGAACTCGCCATCAAAGCCACGCCTGGCATACCTGATTGCGCATATATCATCGAATACGTAAACGACAACATCTTAGGAGGCAATGAACTGGTGGCAGAACTTCCTATAGACCAGAACCGCCGCTGCACATTTACTGCCCACTTGGACAGCATCGTCATGGCCGAAGTGACTGCAATATTCCCCGACGGTACGATCTGCATATCGGACGACGTGTTACCGCTGGTGCCTGGCGAGAAAGTCGAACTCGACGTATATCATGCCTATTGGCAAGTCATCGGAGGAAAAAGCAGTTTCTACAAGGATTGGTCTAATGCCAAAGATGCTTGCGAGAATATACTGAGAAGAACTAATCTGCCATACGAAAAAAAAGATTCTTTGAAATTGGACTACCTAAAGCAGCACATTAGCCAACTGGGATGCCTATATTACTATGACAGACATTACAGTTCGTGTTTTGAGGATGTGGAAGACCTGCCAGCTGCCATCAAACAGACTCAGTTCGGTCGAAAATGGGCAGCAGAAGCTCCAATACGAGCAGCAAGCAAAGAGAGAAGGTTGACCATAGCAAAGAACCCTCTTTGGGTCTTCAGAGACCCAGATGAGCCTCATTCTGAAACAATGATTTATGATTTAAATGGTTTTTATGATGAATGTATAAAACGTGGCGCATACGTATTGGAAAAAGAATACAGCGGAGATGATCCACAAAACCCCTATCTCCGAGTCGGCAGTTATTACGACCGTTGGGCAAAAAATGGTGTCAAAATATACAAGCTGACAGATAAAAACAAATATAAAACGATTCGGAAAGAATATTTGGAAGGCAAACTTAAATTAGATTAATTGTTGATTGTTCTGGAGGAGGCAGTGATGCTCCCTCCAGAATTTTTACATTGCGGTTCTAAAGTAACATGGTTATCCCTGCAGCCGTTCCAATCGGGACATGACAAGTTGCTCGTATTTCTCTTTCAAGTCGTTGTTGAGGAAAGAATCTTGAATGAGTATCTTCCACTTAGGAAGGGTCTTGAACATATTATCGACAAGATTCAGGACGACATTCTTTTCAATGCCCATCGTTTCGGCAGCATGGTCAAGTCTTTATTCTCGGGCAATTGTGGATAGTCCTTCATCTGTGGCTTAAAGATATATTACGATAGATTTCTGCTTGTCTCAAGACTTCTTGCTTGCCGTTAATTCATAGTTGAATAGGTCAAGGAGTTGATGCAACTCCTGTTCCTCAAACTACTGGGTGTAGAAGTCGTGACCGAGATTTTTCACTATGACTGCTATGTTTCCATAACCGACAGAGCTGAATATGCCTTATGCTTGCCACTTGGTTATAACTTGAATTCAAAAGTAGACTTGGACTCATGGGCATTTGAAACTCTGGAATTGACTGCCCTATACTCGCCTTTTACAAATGATTGGATTGGAGTTGGTCATACCATGCTCTATAACGAAGACTGGAGTCCGGTCTCCGACACCATCAAATTCAACTCTTATATCTTGCTGGAATCCAAAGGGAAAGATGGCCAAATCGTAGAACCCGTCCAATTGGACAACTCAGACAAAGCCGTCGCCTTTTACCAGATTTTCCCCTTGTATCCCGAGGAACTGAACTACACCATGGAACGCTCCTATCGAGAACTTCTTGGCCTCTTTGGTCCAGATATGGACTACGCCATTGACATCAACCGCGAGAATTACTGCGGAAATAAGACGGACTATTGACCCTCCGTTGTAACGTCCGTCAACTCCTCATGCGAAACGATAACTCCTGTTAACTTCATAAACTAACTCGCTTTTCGCAAGCACAACCACTTGCGAAAAGCGAGTTATTCTATTTCTCTAATGCCTGAAGCAGGTGCGCAAGTTCCTCGTTTTCAAACTGCTGTGTGAAATATTCTTGGCCGATGTGACTCCGCAGCTCATCGAGCGTGAAATATCGGCCTTCGTCCACCTCGTCATGGTCGGGCTGGGGGACGACGTCGGCACTGGCCACAATGCAGAAGGCGGTGACAAGTTCGCGTTCACGGCTCGACTGCCAGACGTACTGGAAGAGGAAACGGCATTGGCCAATGTCAATGTGCAGACCCAACTCCTCGCGTGCCTCGCGCACCACGGCATCGGCCAACGACTCGCCATAATCGACGTGACCGCCCACCGAGGTATCCCACTTGCCGGGAGCGATATCCTTCTTCATCGAACGTTTCTGCAGGTACAATCGGCCATCGGCATCGAGCACGTGCAGATGCACCACGGGATGCAACGCCATCGAGCCGCCATGGCAATATTTCCGCGTAGCGCGACCGACTACGCGACCTTCTTCATCAATAAGGGGGAACAACTCCTGTTGCTCCCCCTCGTTATAGTGTAATTGAATCATTACCAATTAGTCAGCCAACTTAGCCTTGATGAACTCGCGGTTGAGGCGAGCGATGTTGGAAATCTTGACCGACTTCGGGCACTCCATCTCGCAGGCG
>DFJU01000066.1 GCA_002373755.1 Bacteroidales bacterium UBA3663
GAGATGCTCTTCAGCTTGTCGTAGAAGTCGATGACGATTTCGCCCAATGGCAGGTCAAAATAGATTTCTACGCGGTTTCCGGAGATGTATTTCTGTTCGACGAGCACGCCGCGCTTGTCCAGACAGAGCTTCATGATGCCGCCGATGTAGTCGGTCTGCGTGATGATGGTAGCGCGGATGAACGGCTCCTCGATATGTTCGATGGTCATGATGTCCGGCATACCCGACGGGTTGTGGATTTCTGTCTCCTTGCCGTGCTTGTCGAAAATCTTGTACGATACATTGGGCACCGTCGTGATGACGTCCATATTGAACTCGCGGCCCAGACGTTCCTGTATGATTTCCATGTGGAGCAGACCCAGAAAGCCGCATCGGAAGCCGAAGCCCAGGGCCAATGACGATTCCGGCATGAACGAGAGCGACGCGTCGTTGAGCTGCAGTTTCTCCAACGATGCACGAAGGTCTTCGTAGTCCTCGGGGTCGATGGGATAGACGCCGGCGAAGACCATCGGCTTGACCTCCTCAAAGCCGGCGATGGCCTTCTCGCAGGGGCGGTCCTGGTGTGTGATGGTGTCGCCCACCTTCACCTCGGTCGAAGTCTTGATGCCCGAGCAGATGTAACCCACGTCGCCGCACGCCACTTCACTACGCGGCTCCATGTCCATGCGCAGGATACCCACCTCGTCGGCATCGTATTCACTGCCCGTGTTGACGAACTTCACCTTGTCGCCCTTCTTGAGCGTACCGTTCACAATCTTGAAATAGCCGATGACACCCTTGTACGAGTTGAACACCGAGTCGAAGATCAGGGCTTGGAGTGGGGCCGATGGATCACCCTTCGGCGCCGGCACACGTTCGACGATGGCCTCCAGAATGTCCGGCACGCCCAGTCCCGTCTTGCCCGATGCACGCAGGATTTCCTCGCGCTTGCAGCCGAGCAGGTCGATGATTTCGTCCTCAACCAGCTCCGGCATGGCGCTGTCGAGGTCGCACTTGTTGATGATCGGGATGATTTCCAGATTGTGGTCGATGGCCATGTAGAGGTTGGAAATCGTCTGAGCCTGAATGCCTTGCGTTCCATCGACGATGAGCAGCGCGCCCTCGCAGGCAGCAATCGAACGGCTCACCTCGTAGCTGAAATCGACGTGGCCTGGAGTGTCGATGAGGTTGAGCGTGTACTTGCCCGGTTCGGCCTCGCCCAGTTGCGGCACCTCGCCGTGGTGTCCCGTGTAGTTGTAGTCCATCTGGATGGCGTGGCTCTTGATGGTGATGCCGCGCTCGCGTTCCAGATCCATGTTGTCAAGTATCTGAGCCTGCATGTCGCGCTCGGCCACTGTTTTCGTGTATTCCAGAAGTCGGTCGGCCAAGGTCGATTTGCCGTGGTCGATGTGGGCGATGATGCAGAAGTTGCGGATATTTTTCATTGAATGTGATGATTATTTTCGCGTAGAGATGTGTTGAAATTCGCGTAGTTCGTTACGGTTATGTCCGATGCCGATGCTGCCGTTTCACTGTCTGTTTTCGGCCGATGCCGCAGCTGCGTTTTCCTTGATCCAGTCGGCGATAGAGATGCCTTGCGGATGTTCGTGGTCGAAGAACTTCTCGGTGTCGAACGAGTCTGAACGACCCAATTTTCGTAGCCTGTCGATGTAGCCCTGACGTGTGCGCTTGAAGCGTTCGTGCGTCCACAGCCAGTAGCTCGGCTGTTCGCGGATGTTGGCCTCCATGCGTCGGGTGTATTCTTCCGTGACCCAGTTTTCCGGCTTTTGCTGCGGTGTGTCGGTCATCAGCTGGAATTCGGCCACGTAGCGGCCGCGCCGTCTGCGCTGTACGTGCAGGAAGTAGCAGTCCATGTCCATTTTGCGGGCAATGCGTTCGGCTCCGGTCAGCACGGGCGCGTCGTGGTTGAAGAAGGGAATCCAGTAGTTGATGTTGTCCCACTTCGGGGCCTGGTCGGCGATGAAACCCACCAGGACGGGTACGCCTTCCTTCTTGTAGCGGGCGATGTGGCGTATCGACTCCTTCATCTTGATGTTGGTCGAGCCCATCCTCTCGCGCACGTAGCCCATCAGTCGGTCAATCGCCTTGTTCGACAGCGGATGATACAGCTGCAGGCATCGGCCGACATTCGGATCGACCCACAGCGGGAGCGACGAAATCCATTCCCAGTTGCCGTAGTGCCCCAGAAAGACGGCGCACGAACGGCCGTTGGCCAGCGACTCATTTATCCGCTCCAGACCTCTGAACTCCATGCGGTAGCGCAGTTCGCGCTTGCTGATGCTGAAGAATTTGATCGATTCGACGATGTAGTCGCAGAAGAAGAGGTAGAAGCGCCGCTCGATCATGTTGCGCTTGTGTCGGCTCAGCTCCGGAAAGCACTCCTGCAAGTTCCTGCGCACCACATCGCGGCGGTAGCGGACCACGTAGCGCACGATGAAATACAGAATATCGGCTCCCAAATAGTGAAGTGCTAATGGAAGAGCCGAAAAAAGCCACCACAGGGCGAACAGAAGGTGATATAGGAGGGTGTGTACTAATCGCATAATCGGGCGCAAATATAGCATAATCGGGCTAAAATGCCAAACAATTGCGGGGAAATCAAATGGCGTGTCCGACAAAACGGAAGAATTAGCAGAGCACATTTGCAAAACCCTCTTTTTTTGTCTAACTTTGCGCCCGATTTTTGGCTGAAAAACCCGCTTTCCACGGCTTGAAAGGGGGAAATCATCGGCCGCAGCAATCGTAAAAGGAAACGACAAATGAAGATAGGTTTCGACGCCAAACGCCTGTTCAACAACTTCACTGGGCTGGGCAACCACAGCCGCACGACAATCGACCTGCTCACGGCCGACTTCCCGCAGCACACCTACTGCCTCTACACTCCGTCGGTGCGCGAGAATGACGTGACGCGGCCCTACCTGAGCCGACGGGGGTGTACCGTCGTCCGTCCGCAAGGGTGGCTCAAGGGCGGCGCATGGCGCACGTTCGGGCTGGCCGGGGCAGTTGCGGCCGATGGCATCGAACTCTTCCACGGACTGAGCAACGAGTTGCCTGTTGGCCTGAAGGTGCCGTCGGTCGTCACCATCCACGACGTGGCGTTCAAGACGTTCACCGACATGTACCATTGGCACGACCGCGTCATCTACGACTGGAAGTGGCGCTATGCCTGCCGACGTGCCGACCGCATCATCGCAATCAGCGAATGTACGAAGCGCGACGTGATGCGTTTCTACGGTGTCGATGCCGATAGGATCGACGTCGTTTATCAGCCCGTCAACCGCGTCTATTATGAGCCATTGGACGAAAAATCGCGTAGCGGGTCCGCAGAGCCGTATATGCTGTATGTCGGCTCGGTCAATTCGCGCAAGAACCTGTTGGGCATCGTGCAGGCGATGGAACTGTTGCCCGACGACCTCCGTCTGCCGCTCGTCATCGTGGGCGGTGGCGGAGCCTACAAGCAGGAGGTGCTCCGATACATCGCTACGCGGCATCTGGAGCGTTATTTCCGATGGGAGACGGCCATCGACAGCAACACACTGAAAAGGCTCTATGCCAATGCCACGTTGTTCGTCTATCCGTCGTTCTACGAAGGCTTCGGCCTGCCCGTCGTCGAGGCTCAGTTGTGCGGATGCCCGGTTGTGACGAGCAACGTGAGCAGCTTGCCCGAGGCCGGCGGACCGTGGGCGCAACAGGCCGACCCGTCGAGCATCGAAGACATCCGCGACAAGATGCAGTTGCTGCTCACCGACACCGAGTTGCGGCAGAAGACCATCGTAGAAGGCCGAAAATATGCCGCCGAGACGTTCGACCCGCATCGCCTGGCCGCACAATTGATGGAAGTTTATTTGAAAACAATTCGATAGCCAATGGCAAACTACGACATTAGACCGCTGCAGCTGCGTCTGCTTGACATTCTGATGGTTATTCACCGTATGTGTGTCGATCATGGACTGAAATATTATCTGGTGGACGGCTCGCTCATCGGGGCCGTGCGCCATAAGGGTTTCATCCCGTGGGACGACGACATGGACATCGCCATGCCGCGTGCCGACTACGAGGCCCTCATCGCCCACAGCCGCGAGTGGTTGCCCGAGCCGTATGAGTTCGTCTGCGCCGAAAACGACCCGAAATATCCGCTTCACTTCGGCAAGGTGCAGGATGCCGGCACGACGCTCATCGAACGTCCGCACCTCTACTATCTGGGCGGTGTCTATGTCGATGTCTTTCCCATCGACGGTGCGCCAGAGAATCGTCTTGTGCAGCGACTCTATCAGTTGAAATACAACTATTTGCGCAAGGCTCTGTACTTCCTTTTCCGCGATCCGTATCGCCACGGCCACGGCCCCTCGTGCTGGTTGCCGCTGCTGATGCGCCGAATGTACACCTTGCCCGGATTGCAGGCCAAAATCAAGCGGCACATGATGAAATATCCGCTTGAGACGAGCCGCCTTGCAGCCGTGAACCACAACGACGGTCTGGGCAGCATGGTCGATAAGGAAACCGTGTTGGGCGATCCGACTCCGGTTGAGTTCGAAGGGCAGATGGTGTGGGGAATGCGCGACAACGATGCCTATCTGACGCAGCTCTTCGGCGACTACATGACACCGCCGCCGGCCGACAAGATTCATCAGCACAATTTCTATCTGATGGACTTGGAAAAGCCGTATCGCGAATTTGACGAAAGCACGGTGAAGAAATGATCACGAAAAAGACCTCAAACTGCTTGAAGCCATGCAATTTGAGGTCTTTTTTTGTCGGATAGTTTTCAGTCGGCGCGATGTGCTGTCGGTCACGACAGAGTCAGCCATTTTGCTGCTGCTGTCGCTCGTAAACCTTTGCGAGATAGTAGAATTTCATGTGCGCCGAGAAGCACGCCTTGATGTAGCCGCGCCGCCCTTGCAGGATTGCGCCCTTCAGGATGTAGTAGCGGAAAAAGCGGAATGCCGGCAACAGGATCAGCTCCGGCAGACTGACCTTTTTCTTGCTCTTCTTGATCAGGTCGTTCTCTGTATAGACATCCATTTTGCGGATTTGTCCGCCGACGCTGACGCCGGCATGGACGAGGGCAAATTTCACATCTTTCGGCATCTGTCCGACTGTGCCGTCGATGGTCGGGACGGAGTGGATTGTTGGTGGCCAGGTAGCTTTGCTCTGCCTGAGGAAGCGGAGCTGCGAGTCGGGGTACGACGACTTTATCCATTCGCCCAGGAACATGTTTTTGCGATGGACGTAGAGCGCATCGTAGGTCGGATGCTCAACGTAGTCGTACAAAAATTCGCGTAGTTCGGGCGTGACAACCTCGTCGGCATCGACCACAAGCACCCAGTCGCTCGATGCGGAGTGAATTGCGAAGTCGCGCGCCGGTTCGCAGATGTTGTAGTTCCTTTTGGCGAAGGTGACAATCCGGCAGCCGTAGGCTTGGGCGATTTCTGTGGTGTTGTCGGTGCTTTCCATGTCGCACACGACAACCTCGTCGAAGTCTGCCACCGAGTCGAGCGTGCGCGACAGCAGTTTCGCGGCATTGTAGGTGTTGATTACGATGGAAATGGGTGTGGAGTGCTTGCGTGCCATATTGTCGGAGTTGTTTTTTCGTTGTGCGAATGTAGGAAAAAAAACACAAGAACGGGGTGGAATCAGAAAAAAAAACGTACATTTGCCAACTGAAATTTTTCGCTTGCGGTGAAATGGTCGGCCAGCGCGTCACCAGACACCGGATGACACTACATACAGAGATATGAATCTTGAAACAGAAGAGCGGTTGGGCTACACAATTCCGTCGGAGATGAAAAAAGTGTGGCAAGTGCAGATTGATTTGTCGGAAAAGTTGCTCGACGTTTGTCGCCGTCATGGCCTGAAGTGCTGGATGGACAGCGGAACCCTTTTGGGAGCCGTGCGCCACAAGGGCTTCATCCCGTGGGACGACGACATCGATTTTGTCATGTTGCGCAAGGACTATGACAAGCTTGTGAGCATTGCGCGCGATGAATTCCAGCATCCCTACGTCTTCCAGTCGTTCCACACCGAGAATGACTATTTCAGCGGTCAGGCTCAGCTGCGTAATGCCGGAACGACCTGCATCGACGGCTCGGAATTCGAGAAAAAGTATTGTCTGGGCATCTTCATCGACATTTTTGTGCTCGACGGCTTCATCGAAAATCCGGTTTTGCGCTTCCTGCACCGCACATCGACGATGGTGTTGCGCAAGACGATGGTAAAATACGTCAACCATCACGACGAGCCGTTCCGTCTGGGCGACGGTTTCCTGACCAACTTCTCGAAACTGCTCTATGCCGTCGTGCCATGCCGCAAGGCTTTCCGCGCCTTCGAGAACCTCTTCCGCCGCGTCGATGCCGACAAGTGCCGCCGCGTGTCGGTCATTTCATACCGCTACAGCAACCATCGGCGCATACGCAACCGCAGTTCATACGAAAGTCAGGTCTGGATTCCGTTTGAAGACAAGATGTTCCCTGCGCCCAACGATGTGCACGATGCCTTGGTCTGCTATTTCGGCGAAGACTACATGACGCCGCGCCACGAACCGACCGCGCACGGACGGAAATATTTCGACGTCGAACGTCCCTACACGGAGCTTTTGCCCGAACTGAAAAAGCATCCGGAACTGATTGACAAGCGTGTGAAGGAGCTTTACACGGATTGAGAGCGTTCGCATCGTGCAAAAAATCCCGAAAGAAAAGATATGAAAAACATTCGATACAAGATTGCCGATAATTTCTTGGCCGACAAGACGTTGACCGATTTCATCACGCGGTTGGACGAAGTGTTCGAGGCCGATGGCGAGACCATTTTCAACGGAAGCCGCAACGTCATCAAGCGGTTCCGCCTGCCTTGCTCCGAGCCTTCGTGCCAGGACGTCGTGGTGAAGAAATTCGGAAAAAAAGACGTCTTCCACCAGTTCGTCTATAGCTTTTTCCGCAAGTCGAAAGCCGAGCGAGCTTTCTTCAACGGCTTGAAACTCATGTCGGTAGGCTGCGAGACGCCTTGCCCGATAGCTTTCGTCGAACGTCGCAACTGCCATCTGCTCGACAGCTGCTACTACGTGACTTCCTACACCAGCGCAATCTCCATCGGCCAATTTTTTGTGGGCGATTTCGACCGTCCGTTGGCGCGGAAGTTCGCGCAGTTCATGGCCAAACTGCACGAGGGCGGCATCGTTCATCACGACCTCAACGGTTCGAATGTGCTTGTCGATCGGACAGATTCCAGCGACGTGATTTCGGTCATCGACATCAACCGTATGACATCGAAGCCGCCGCAAAAGCTCACGTTGGCCGATTGCAAGGACGATTTGGTGCGATGGGGCAGCTCGGACGACAGTGTCTATCCGTTCGTGATGCGCGAATATGCCTTGGCGCGAGGCTTTGAGGTCGATGACTTTATGGCGATAATTACGCGGATGAAGGCACAGCACGACAGTTCTTGGCAGCGTCGGAAGAGAATTTCGCGTTTCTTCAAGCGCCTTGTCGGAAAGAAATAATCATCGTAAAAAACTGAAAATAAAAAAGATATGTATTGCTATTTGGGCGTTGAGTCGCCAAACACGGCCAAGCGTCATGTCGATCAGCTGATGGCGTGTATGGGCTACGCGGATTTGTCGGTGCAGACGGGCAAAGGCGCGGTTGCAAGGTTCTTCTGCAAGCTGTTCAGCATGTTCAACCTGATGCTGAAATTGAAGGCCGGCGATGTGCTGGTCATACAATATCCGTTCAAGAAATTCTACGTCACGCAATGCCGCATCGCGCGGATGAAGGGTGCGAAGACAATCACGTTGATTCACGACCTCGGCACATTCCGCCGCCGCAAACTGACGGCCGAGCAGGAAATCCGCCGTCTGTCGCACACCGACGTAATCATCGGACATAACCCGACAATGAATGCCTGGCTTGTTGAGCATGGCTGCAAGGTGCTGTTGGTCAGTCTGGACATTTTCGACTACCTGTCGGAGGCTGAGCCGTCGGCCGATGTGCATCGTCGTGGCAGCGAACCGGTTTTTGTCTTTGCGGGTGGCATCAGCAGGCGGAAATCGGCCTTCATCTATCAGATTGACAGTGTCATCGGCGGATGTCGTTTCGTGCTCTACGGTTCAGGTTTGGAGCAGGGCTCCGATGCATCGTGGAAGAATTCGACCTATTGTGGCCACATCGGGTCCGACGATTTTATCCGCAGCGCCGCCACCAAGGCCGATTGGGGTCTGGTCTGGGATGGCGACACGGTTGATGGCTGCACCGGCGTTTGGGGCGATTATCTGCGGCTGAACAATCCGCACAAGGCATCGTTCTACTTGCGTGCCGGGTTGCCGGTCATCGTCTGGCGTGAGTCGGCCATGGCTCCATTCGTGTGCGACAACGGACTCGGCATTGCCGTCGGTTCGCTCTCTGAATTGCCGGCACGGCTGAGGGCAATTACTGACGATGAGTATGCCGCATTGAAGAAAAACGCCATGTCGATGAAAGACAAGTTGAACGACGGTTACCATTTCCGTCGGGCTGTTGAAGCTGCTTTGAAGGCTCTTTAAACGGCATTTAAACGAACTGCGGGAGCGACATTCGCAAAGGATGTCGCTCCCGTATCGTATCTGTATTCCCTCAAGACTTCCCGCCGTTGCAAAGCCGCATGAATTGGCCTATGCAATATTGCGCGGAAAAGATTTTCTTGTGTCCTTCGATGTTGCTCGCTATGTTGCTACGCAGTTCATCGTCGTTGAGTGCGCGTATGAGTGCTTTAGCCATTGCTTCGGCATCGCCCACAGGGGTTAACACGCCGCAATTCCCGTTGTCCAATATTTCAGCCGGGCCAGTTGGACAGTCGGACGAAACGATGATTTTGCGCAATGTCAGTGCTTCAATCAGGACCGTCGGCAATCCTTCGAACTTGCTGCTGAGCACAAACAGCTTCGAATTGGCAATCCATGGCATCGGGTTGGGCAAGAAGCCTTTGAAAACGATCTTGTTTTCCACTCCGCATTTCTGTGCCAATGCCTTCAGTCGGTCTTTATCGCGCCCTTCGCCGATTATGTAGAGCTTGGGCAATGGGGTCTGCCCGTTGGCAATCGCGTAGGCTTTTATCAGCGTAGTGAAGTCCTTCTGACGCTCTTCCAGCCGAGCGACGGACAGAATGTAATCCTCGGTCGGTACGGCATATTCGGCGGCTTTGGCCAACAGATTCTCCTCCGACACCGGATTGTAGATGACGCTGATCTTGTTGCACATCCGAGGCACTCTTGCGGCAAATTCATCGGCCATTTGCTTGCTGATGAGCACGATGTCGTCGTATGTCATCATCTTGCGGCAAAGCCGTTTGATTTTTCGCTCGTTGCCTCTGTGATAATGATTGATGCTGAAGTGGAAAAATGCAATTTTGCGGGCCTTGATTCCTTTCAGCCGCGAGTAGAACGTGGTGTCGAAATCGACGACAACATCTTCGTCCTTCAGCAGTCTTTTCAACCGGATTTTTTGTATGAAGCCTCGGACGGGGGCGAACAGGACTGCATCCAATACTTTCTGCCGTGTGTTGAGGCTCTTGCTTAGCTTGCGCTTGGGAAGCCTTGTCTGCATGCCCTCCCGCAGCAGGTATTTCACCTTTACATTTTGTGGAATGAACGGCTCGAATGGCTGCATACCTTTGTATTCAGAGCCGATCACAAAGGTCACATCGTTATTCACGCAGTCTATCCCTTGCAAATAACGTACAAGTACAGTGTCGATGCCTCCGTTCAGAAATCGGCTTAGCAGGAATGTGATACGCATATTTGTTTACAGCTTGTGATTCGATGGAAATGTGAAACCTACGGGAACTATATTGCTCAGCAATTTCGCCATCTGGCTAAAATGGTAGGGGAACATGCTGTGATAGCCGCTTGCGTCATAGAATTTCTGCATAAGTGCTTCGTATCGCTCCGGATCCGATTTCTTCAGGTGCTTGATGTGCCTTTGCTGTATTCCGCACCAGATGCAGTGGACCATGCCGGGTTTATGTATTGCACCGTTTTCTGTGAAGTATTGGAGCACTCTCAGATTCTCTTCGATGGGAGTCTTCAACGATGTGCTGCTCTTGTGGCGGCGGAAGTAGTTGTGCTTCTCGTGCAAGATGGCAACATTTCCCTTCGATGCCACATAGAACCAGAACAGCCAGTCGCCACAAGCCCTGAATTGCTTGATGTGCTCCGGAAATGGAAGTGCTGCATCGCGGCGGAACAGTATGCCGGAGGCATTGTAGAGCACGTTGGTGAAACGAAGATATTTCTTGCAGAATTCCTCGCCGTTATACACTGTGGTTTTCCCTATCGCATCGCTGCGCCAATGGTCCCAATCCTTGTCGCCGTAGGGTTTGCCGTCCTGTGTTATCTGGTGCGAACCGGTTTGGCAGATTACCACGTTCTCGTTCTTCTCGGTCTCGGCCACGGTGCGTTCGAGGAACAGTTCGTCGGCGACGTCGTCGCTCTCGGCAATCCATACGTATTTGCCATTGGCCAAGGCGATGCCTTTTTCCCATTGCACGAATGGGCTGCCGCTGTTCTTTTCGTTGACGACGATATGGCTGATATGGGCATTGTCCGCATATCTGTTGATGACGTCAACGCTGTCGTCTGTCGATTTGTCGTCGAGGATGATGACCTCAAAATTCGCGTAGCTCTGCTTCACTACGCTTTCGATGCGTTGCGGCAGGTATGGCGCATGGTTGTAGTTCGGGATGATGACGCTGACGAGAGGTTCTGGGGCTTTCACTTTTTCTGCGGATAGATGGGGTTGGTACTTCACGGATGTCAACCGTCTTTATGCGCGGTTGCTGAAACTTATATACGAAAAATGTGACTTGTTTGTCACATTCTCTTGATTTCCTCTTTGAGCCAGCTGCTTGAAATGCCTTCGGTGCGTGGCAGGACTACGACCTCTTTGCCGTGCTGTCTGCACCATTCGACGGCGGCCTGGAATCCGGCGTGGTTCTGGTCTGGACCCTTGGCGAATACGTCGAAATCGACCTCCTTGACGATGTCGTCCACGCCGCGATAGACGATCACTTCGTCCACGTAGCGGATGGCCTTGACCATATAGCAGCGCTCTTCGGTCGAGTAGAGCATTTTGGCTTCCGGCTTGTATTTCAAGATTACGTCACTGTCTTGCACGGCTACAATCAGGTGGTCACCCAGCTGCCGGGCCTTCTTGAAAAGTTCGACGTGTCCGATGTGGAGCAGGTCGTAAACGCCGACGGTCAATACTTTCTTCATCGTTTTAGAATTTGCCCTCTCCCGACCTTCTGGAGTAAAAAGGATGGGAGAGGGGCAGTTGTTATTCTTGTTTACTTAACTTGCAATGTCACAACCGAATGGGCTGGGATGGTGACGACGAGTGCGCCGTCCTTCTTCACCTTGTAGTCCTTGAAGGCTTGTGTCTGCACGTCGTTGGCATGGCCGAAGTCGTTGTAGGCATGCACGTCCTTCGAGGTGAGTATTTCGCCCGACTGGACGTTCGGCTTGCCGTTGCCGTCGATGCTGACTGCCACGGTGTGTGCCTTGGCCACGTCGAGGTTGCTCAGGCTGATGGTGAGCACTCCGTCCTTGACCGATGCCGACTGCGAAACGACAGGCACCTCTTCGCGGTCGTTCACGCGGATTTTTTCGCATGTCAGCTCGCCCGGCACGAACTTGCCCTCCTTGTGCGCCTTGTACATCTTGAAGACGTAGTAGGTCGGGGTGAGCACACACTTGTCCGACGGATTCTTCTCGTTGGTCAGGATCATTGACTGAAGCACGTTGACCACCTGTGCGATGTTGGCCATCTTGACGCGGTCGGTGTACTTGTGGAAGATGTCGAGCGACGAAGCTGCGATGACGGCATCGCGCATGGTGTTCTGCTGATAGAGCCAGCCCGGATTGGTGCTAGGCTCGACGTTGTACCATGTGCCCCACTCGTCGAACATGATTGCTACGCGCTTGCTTGGGTCGTATTTGTCCATCACGGCGCAGTGCTTGCGGATGATGTCCTCAATCTCGAGCGACTTCGACACGATTTCGTAGTACTGCTGGTCGTTGTAGTTTAGGGCCGAACCCTTCTTGCCCATCGGGATGCCGGTAACAGGGTCGTCCTCAGTGCCCCAATCGCGCACGGCATAAAAGTGAACCGAGATGCCGTCCATGTTGTGACGGCATTCGCGCATTGCGACGTCCATCCAGTGGGTGTCGCCGGCGTTTGCACCCGATGCGATGCGGAACAGACGGTTCTGGCCGTAGTTGCGGGCGTAGGTGTTGTAGCGCTTGTACAAATCCACGTAGTATTCAATTTTCATGTTGCCGCCGCAGCCCCACGACTCGTTGCCCACGCCAAAATACTTGACATTCCAAGGCTTTTCGCGACCGTTCTTGCGGCGCAGTTCTGCCATCGTGCTGTTCGTGTCGCTGTTCATATATTCGACCCACTTGGCCATCTCCTCGACGGTGCCCGAACCGACATTGCCCGAGATGTAGGGTTCGCAGCCGAGCATTTCGCAGAGGTTCAGGAACTCGTGTGTGCCGAATGAGTTGTCTTCGACGGTGCCGCCCCAGTTGGTGTTGACCATGCGCGGACGGTTTTCCTGTGGGCCGATGCCGTCCATCCAGTGATATTCGTCGGCGAAACAGCCGCCCGGCCAGCGCATTACTGGCACTTCAAGTTCTTTCAATGCCTCGAAGACGTCTTTGCGGTAGCCCTCGATGTTTTCGATTTTTGAGTCTTTGCCGACCCAGATGCCGCCGTAGATGCAACGTCCGAGGTGCTCGGCAAATTGGCCGTAGATTTCCTTCGGGATGACGGTTTCGGCCTGTGCCGGATGCAGTTTGAGCTGGACGTCTTGAGCGACGGCTGTTCCGCAGGCCAGAGCCATTGGAAGTATCGTTGAGAATATTGCTTTGATTTTCATGTGCTTTTTTTTTATGTTCGATGCCGTTTGCTACGCGGATTTTTGTCCGTTTCGGCAGATTTTTTCGCGTGGTTTGCGGCAATTTGAAGCCCCCTTTGCAGGGGAACTTCGCGTAGTTTATTTCTTGAAGATATAGACTTGGAACGACTTGGCCGGAATCTTGAACTCTGTAGCGTCAGCTGCAATGATTTCGGTCTTTGGAGTGATCTTGAGCGGATCGTCCAACGAGTTCTCGTCGTTCATTCCGGTTGCGCTCAATGTGATTTGCTCGGCCGACTTGAATCCTGCCTTGAGGTCCTTCGACTTGCCGGTCCAGTTCAGTTTGACAGGCTGGTCGTCGTCGCTCACATTGGCCACCTTGACGATGACGGCGTTCATCTCGCTGTCGAAGCAGGCCGTTGCGAAAAGTCCGTCCTGATCGTCCTGTCCGGCAATCGGCTTCTGTGCCATCGAGCAAGAAAGCACGTTTGTACCCTTGTATTGGCCGTAGAGCTGCTGCACATAGTAGCTGCAGGTCTTGAACATCGATGCGTTGTCGTACCAGATCATGTCGGGACGCCACTGCCAGCCCTTCACGTGGGCGAAAAGTGGTGCGTATGTACACATGTGGACGATGTCGGCGTTGCGCTCAAATCCGGTCATGAATGCGGCCTCGTAGAGCGATGTCTCGAAGTGGTTCCACTTCTTGCCCTTGCCGTGGCAGGCATATTCGCCGGCAAATACTTTCGGACCCTTGCGGTCGTAGCTGTCGTAGCGCATTGCACCGCAGTTCAGCGGGTTGCCGTCGCGGTCTTTTGCCTTGCCGAGGAACCACTCTTCATTGCGGTAGAAGTGCTCGTCGTAGAGGTCAACGCCCAATTCCTTCATCTTTGGCTGAAGAATGTCGAACTTCCAGCCCTCTGAATCTGGACCAGTCGTGCCGATGTACTTGATTTCCGGATGTGCCTTCGACAGCACGTCCATGAACTTCTTCAGTCGGCTTGTGAAGGCCGGATTGTCCTTCTCGTCCCATTGTTCGTTGCCAACGCCAAGGTAGTGCAGGTTGAATGGCTCTGGATGTCCCATGTCGGCGCGCAGTTTGCCCCAAGTGGTCGTGACGTCGCCGTTGGCAAATTCGATCAGGTCGAGCGCATCCTGAATGTATGGATCGAGGTCTTCAAGTGCTACGTGGACTTTTTTCTCATCCTTGATGTTGTTCTGATACTGGCAGGCCAATCCGCAGCTGATTACGGGCAATGCCTCACAGCCGAAGTCCTCGCACAGCTGGAAATACTCGAAGAAGCCCAAGCCGTAGCTCTGGTAGTAGTCGGGATAGAAACGGTGTGCGAAGGTGTAGTGCCAACGGTTCTCGTTCAACGGACGGTTCTCGACCGGGCCAACGGAGTTCTTCCACTGATAGCGAGTCTGAAGGTCAGTGCCCTCGACGATGCAGCCGCCAGGGAAACGGAAAACGCCCGGCTTCAGGTCGGCCAATGCCTGTGCCAAATCCTTGCGCATGCCATTCTCGCGGCCTTTCCAGGTGTCGGTGGGGAAGAGGCTGACGTGCTCAACGTCGGTCACAGCCAGACGCTGGCCGCGCACGTTGCGCAGGAAGATGCGAAGCGACAAGTCCTGCTGTGTACGCTTGGCCTTGATTTCGCCCGTGTATTTTTTCCACTCTTTGCCTTCGATGGTCACATTGCAGCCGGCCATCTCCTGCGATTCGCCCATGCTGTCGTTGTCAACCAACTGCACGTTGAGCACCGATGTGCCGCCCTCTGGACAGCGTGCCCATACTGAGAAGCGGTAGGTTGCGCCCTCCTTGACTGCGATGCCGAAGAAGCCCTCGTTTTCGATGCCGGTGTGCTTGTGCGGATGGCCGGCATACGACAGACGCACATAGTGCGGGTTCTTGTCGAATGGGCCGTCGTCCATAACCTTGACGTTGCCGAAAGTGCGCCAGCCCATCATGTTCTGAGGAAATTCAAACGAACGGTTCTTGACCATTTCGGCGTAGAGACCGCCGTCGGCCGCGTAGTTGATGTCTTCAAAGAAGATTCCGTACATGGTGCTCTGAATCGGTGCACCTTTCTTGCTCACGTTGATGTCAAAACTGTGGTCGGCGGCCGATGCCGTTGCTGCCAGCATGGTAGCCAAACCTAAGGTAAGAAATGTTTTCATACAGTACGATTTGTGTTGTGTATGGTTAATTGTCTTGGTCTATGATTTTCGGATTTGAACCGGTTTTACGGTCGATGCCTCAGTCGTCGGCCTCGTCGAAGAAGATGCTTTCCGGATATTCGATTTCCTCGAGGAAGAGGCCACACGCTGCCACCGAGTCGCCCGCAGTGCATCGGTCTTTGCGTTCGATGACATGGGCGAACTCCTGAATCGTCATCTTGTGACGGCCGACCTGAATCAGCGTTCCCACGATGGCGCGGACCATGTTGCGCAAAAAGCGGTCGGCCCGTATGGTGAAGACGTACGACACTTCATCTTTGCCGACTGTCTGCCAGTAGGCATCCATGATCTTGCAGTTGTTCGTCTTCGTGTCGGTGTGCAGCTTGCTGAACGACGTGAAGTCCTCGTAGCAGAAGAGCTTTGCGCAGGCGTGGTTCATCATTTCCACGTCCAACGTCTCGAACATCCGCATCACGTAGTTGCGCTTGTAGAGCGGCTTCTGTGTCGTGATGTAATATCGGTACGTGCGCGAAAGTGCCGAAAAACGTGCGTGCGCTTCGGGTTTGACGGCCACGATGCGCTGCACGGTGATGTCGGGCGGAAGCACTTGGTTCAGCTTGAAGGCCAACGTCTTGCAGTCGGTGCCGAGGTCCTCCAGTGCGATGCCGGTGTCAGCTACGCGATTTTCGTTGTCCGATGTCTCATCCTCGCCTTGTGCTACGTTGTTTTCGTCGGTCGATGTGCGGTTGGTCAGCGTGAAGTGTGCGACCATCTGGCTGGCGTGAACTCCCGTGTCGGTCCGTCCGGCGCCAACAATGCCAGTCGGGCGGCGCAGGAGCATCGACAATTTCTGTTCGATGGTTTCCTGCACCGTCACGCAGTTGGGTTGGGTTTGCCAGCCGTGATAGTCCGTTCCGTCGTATTGCAGATAGATGAAATACTTCATGATTAATCAAAATAGTAAATATTAAATAATAAATATTTTTCCCTTAAAAACAAGAAAACTTGCAATCTGATAAATGGTAAATATTTGATAGCAAGGAACTTGATATTTAATATTTATTATTTAATATTTCAAGAAGGCTCGAATTTATACGAGCCTTCTTGCGCCGTCGCCAATCACCACAGGAATGATGACCGGCTTCTTGCCGTACTTCTTTTCGAAGCGCTCGACTGCCGTCTGCGTGAACTTGTCGTAGAGTTTGTCCTTCACAAGGTTGATGGTGCATCCGCCGAAGCCGCCGCCCATGATGCGCGAACCTGTCACGCCGCATTCCTTGGCCACATCGTTCAGAAAGTCAAGTTCTTCGCAGCTGACCTCGTAGTCCTTGCTCAGTCCGTTGTGCGTCTCGTACATCTTTTGGCCGACGGTTTCGTAGTCGCCTTTTTCCAGAGCTTCGCACACGGCCAGCACGCGGTCCTTTTCGCCCATCACGAAGTTGGCGCGTCGGATATCGACTTCGCTGCATTCGGCCTTGACGCCTTCAATCTGCTCCCAAGTGCAGTCGCGCAGGGTCTCAGCCTTCGTGCCGTACTTCTTGTTGATTGCGGCCACGACGTTCTCGCAGCTCTTGCGGCGGTCGTTGTACGGCGAACCGGCCAATTCGTGCTTCACGCAGCTGTTGACGAGCACCAGACGATAACCTTTCGGTGCCCATGGGAAGTATTCAAACTCACCGCTGCGGCAGTCCAGACGCATCAGCTGTCCGGCCTTGCCATGCACGCTGGCGAACTGGTCCATGATGCCGCAATTGAGGCCGAGGTAGATATGTTCGGTGGCTTGGCCGACTTTGGCCATATCCATCTTGCTTACTTTGTTGTGGCCGAAGAGGTCGTTGATGGCAAATGCAAAACAGCTTTCCAGGGCTGCGCTGCTCGACATGCCTGCTCCGAGAGGCACATCGCCCGCAAATGCAGTGTCGAAACCGCCTACTTCAACGCCCAATTTCATCATTTCGCGTGCCACGCCGAAGATGTAGCGGAAGTGGCTTGCCTTCGGGCCCTTCTCGTCGTCCAGATTGAACTCGTCGTAGTCCTTCAGGTCGATGCTGTAGGCGCGGATGATGCGTGTGCCGTTTGGTTTCACCTCGGCAACCATGCCTTGTTCAACTGCACCTGGGAAGACGAAGCCTCCGTTGTAGTCTGTGTGTTCTCCGATGAGGTTGATGCGGCCAGGGCTGGCATAGACCTGTCCCTTGCTGCCATTGAAATGCTTCGCAAAGCGCGAGCGTACGTCATTGATATCCATGGTACGTAATTGTTTTTATTGATGTTATGTAGTTTTCTGTATGGATTTTATAAAAAAAATGTCATTGTGAGTGGCCGTACAATCCGAGCTTTAGAATTGCCGACCGACTCATAATGACGTGTGCGGAGTGCACTTTCGAGTTACTTTTTCAAGTACTCAGCCATTGCAGCGGCGTT
>DFJU01000099.1 GCA_002373755.1 Bacteroidales bacterium UBA3663
TTGCTCTTGGTCATGCCGTACTTCTTGGCAGCTTCGGCCGTTGTGTAGTAGGTATCACTCTCCTTCAGATCTGGATGATATATCTCGTCAAGATGTGTCTTTGAATAGTAAGTTTTGCCATATTCTCGCTTGGTGGGAATATGGCGACGGTATACTTGGGAGCGCAGGGACTCCCTAGTAGTGGAATATAATGTTTCTGCCTCCTCTGTGGTGAGCCACTCAGTCAGAGATTCTATCTCGGCAGAAACGCCAAATAGTTCATCCATGTGTTTTCGGCTATAATAGTTCTTGCCAGCAATCTTACACATGGGGATGTTGTTTCTCTTGGCAGAAGCATAGAGCCATGACTTCTTTACCTTGTAGATATCCATGACAGCCTCGCCAGAGATATAGTCAAGTGTTTCGGAGTACCTCATTGGTGATTCGCCAATCTGGTTCTTGTCTTTCTTTGATGAAGAGGAAGATGACAAATGGGACGGTTTCTTGCTTGCTTTCTTTGATGAAGCACCAGGCATTACTCTATGATAGGGATTTACTGCAAACATCTTCTCGATGTCACTCTTGCGGACAAGAGCCATCCGGCTGCTCAGCCGTGAAGCTGGCAACTTCCCTTGTTCAACAAGTTTATAGACATACTGACGGGTACAACCAAGAAGAATGGCTGCTTTTGAAAAGGTCAGGTACTCCTGCTGTTGGAGTCCTATCGCAGGTTCAATAGCTCGAAGGAAATCCTTTTGTCTCTTTCTCTTGCTCTCCTTTGCTTGCTCGGCACATTCCTCCGAACAGTACTTTTGCATTCCGCTGCTTGTGGTGAAAACCTTGCCACAATAAGCGCATTTTCTGGTCTTTGGCATACTTGCGATATTTATGGGTTCAACATTCCTTTTGTTGTACCTCTCCGCAAGTAATCACAAGTAAACTATCGACACCCTTTGTCAACCTTTTCCACAATATTGCTTTTCTCAAAAGTGGGTCAAAAAAAGTCAACTCTTGTAACCTGTCGTCAACTCTTGTCAACTCTGTCCACGATATGGCAAAAAAATAGCCTCGCAAATTCCCTGCGGTAGAAATACGTTGCAAATTTAACGGGAATTTCCGAAGCAACCAAAAACAGTTTCTGAAGTGTTAAAATCTAAAAGCAGTTGATATACAATTGCTTATCTCTATGTGTTTTTCATTATTTGTGGTTGTTTAGAGGACTCTAAATACAGCCATAGAATGCATATTCGCCAACGCTGGTCACACTGTTTGGAATCTCTATGCTCGTTAATCCCCGGCATCCATAAAATGCATCATTGCCGATACTTGTCACACTGCTCGGAATCGAGATGCTTGTCAATTCTGTATAGGATTCAAATACGGCATCAGCAATACCGATCGTACCTTCAATTATTTTAATATTGGTATTTTCAGGCATTAAACCCTTGTAGCAGTATGCGAATTTTCCTATATAAACTAAACCGTCGGGTTGATTATTGAACCATGCGGTATTATAAAAAGCACTGTCGCCGATGCTAGTTACGCTACTTGGGATTGCGATATTCGTCAAACTTGTGCAGTTTTGGAACGCCCACATATCTATACGTTCCACACCACTCGGAATCTCAATGCTTGTCAATTTCGTGCAGCCATCGAAACCTCTACTGCCAATAATCTTCAAACTTTTAGGAATCTCAACACACGTCAGCCCCGTGCAGTTCCCGAACGTCAGATAGTCAATGCTGGTCACACAGTTCGAAATAGAGATGTCTGTCTGCCCAGTGCAGCCATAAAACGCACTGCTGTCGATGCTTGTCACGCTATAGGTCGTGCCGTTATACTCTACTGAGCTTGGAATTGTCACGTTGCCACTATAAGAATTGTATGACGTGCTTTCATACGTCACGACAGCTTCCGTACCCGAAAAATTGTAATAGATACCATTAATGTAGGCATCATACGCCCAAAGCGCGGGCTGGCAAAACAGCATCAATAATGCCGTGAGACAGAAAGAGTGTGCAAATTTTAGCATAGTAAAAAATGAATTTTTGCCTCCTCGCTCCAAATTCGGCTTTATTTCCACCCATCAAGGTCGAAAGTATTAGACATAAAAAAGACGGGAGCTCCCTACTTAGTTGCTTACCCATCTCTGAGGCCTTCGCATTGCCTTGCTAAAGAATAAGCAACAACGAAAGCCCACGCCCGTGGAGTATGTATATGCCACCTTCCCACCCCGCAACACGGACATGGGCAAGTGGACAACAATCCACTGCATGGCACTCCATCCGTTGCATTATCACTTTTAGCGAAATGTTGCGAAGATTTCAGAGATAAGATGATAACGACGTTTGTAGCGCCTTTTTAATAAAGTATTAGTGTTCCTCCACCATCGTGGCACTAAAACAGCGGCAAATATACGGCAAAAAAGCAATTTTCGCCCTCATTCCCGCCAAAATCAGTTCAAAATCGAAAAAAATCTGGGAATGGATTGGGCATCAAAGTGCTGCATCGAGCACGATGTCGTCCAACGGAATTGCATCCCAGCGGAAGTGCGGCAGGAGATCCTGCGCAGAAACAGGTTCGGGACGGTCGATGAGGTGTGCCCAAAAAGCGAGCCGCCCGATGATTTCCTGCGGTGAATACTGCTGGCGCAAGATGCCCAGATGCAGAGATTTGTCGCGCTTGCACAGACGTTGGCCTTCGGCATTGCAAAGCAGCGGCAAATGGGCGAATTTCGGAGGCCGGAACCCCAAAAGTTCATACAGATAAAGCTGTTGCGGCACGGAAAGCAGCAGGTCACGTCCGCGCACGACCTCGGTCACGCCCATCATGGCATCATCGACCACAACGGCCAGCTGATAGGCCCAGGCACCGTCAGCTCGCCGCAGGATGAAGTCGCCGCACGACTGTGCAAGGTTGACGCTCTGTGCGCCATAGTGTCCATCGGTGAACGAAATCTCGCGGTCGGGCACACGAAGTCGCGTAGCAGGCGGATGGGGGCACAATGCTGCCCGATGCAAGAGCCAAGCCTCCTTTTCCGGAGTGCCGTCGGGCCGACAAGTGCCACGATAGGCCACACGGCCGTCGCTCTCGTGCGGAGCCTGCGTTGCCAAGATGTCGGCACGGCTGCAATAGCACGGATAGGTATAGCCGGCCGACGTGAGCCGCGCCAGACACTCGCAATAGACGTCGCCGCGCTGGCTCTGCACATAGTCCGGATGGTCGATGCCGCCTGCGTCCCAGTCCAAGCCGAGCCAACGCAGATCGTCCTCCAGCTGGACGGCATATTCACGCTTGCAGCGCTGCGGGTCGAGGTCTTCGATGCGCAGAATCCATTGGCCGCCCTGACTTTTGGCCGACAGCCACGAGAGCAGCGCACTATAGACGTTGCCCAAATGCATCCGGCCAGATGGCGACGGCGCGAACCGTCCGATGACATTATTCTTCATTTGCAAATTGCCTTTTCGTTGCGGCCGACGCGCACTACGCGATTTTCATCGGCCGAAAACGCCGCAAAGATAGCAAATAATGGCATACAGGGACATCGGACACGGCCACAAAACAGAACCCGAATGGCATCGGCCGCAACAAAATCAAACTATGAAATCGTATTCACAACCGTCTAAAACGACCATTTTGTGAAAACTGACCACTTTTTCATACTTTTGTTTGGAGATACTGTTTTTTTTGCCTTATCTTTGCCCATGAGAACGAGAAATCGTAATCAAGGAGAGTCGGTAATGTAGATAGGGAAACTCAGCATTAAAAACAGAACCGAGGAACACCGTTAGCCGATGGCGGGCTTTCAGCCCCTACGACATCGGAAAGGATCACGCTCAATGGCGCGAGTCATCGAAAACGCATCTGCATGGATACCACCGTAGGCGGACAGACAACACGTCGAGAGGAAGATTACGGAGGCAAAACGGACCTCAAATCGTACATTATAGGAGTTTCATCACGTCCTAAATCCGCTCTCCTTTTTCTTTTTTAAAAGGTTCTTAAAGGAAGTGAAAGGAAAGCGAAAATGGAGTGAAAGGGACGATACCTAATCCCCATCGGCCGAAATCCACCTAAAAATTCCGAAAAGACAACATTTATAACATCTTACAATAAAGAATAAACAGGGAATTTAACGATTCCCTTTAAATTTGTTCAGATGAAAAAACTGCTATCACTACCGCCAAATCTTGTGGAGTGCTTTCATGATGTGACCAACAGCAGCCGCGACGAGTGGTTCTGCACGAACGACCCTATCGGCCAGAAGCTCGGTTCGGGCGGCGGCACGACGTGGACGGTGCAGGAGGCGCGTCGTACGGGCTTCATCGCTCCGGGCGAACGCTGCATCATCGTCCACGCAGGCGGTCAAAGCCGTCGGTTGCCGGCCTATGCGCCATCGGGCAAGATACTGACGCCGGTGCCCGTATTCCGCTGGATGCGCGGCCAACGTCTCGGCCAGAACCTCATCGACCTCCAGATTCCGCTCTACGAGCAGATCATGCAGCGCGCGCCCGAAAGCCTGCGCACGATGATCGTGAGCGGCGACGTGCTGATTCGCGCCAAAGAGCCGTTGCAGGACATTCCCGAGGCCGATGTGGTGTGCTACGGACTGTGGGTTGACCCGTCGCTGGCCAAGAATCACGGCGTGTTCATCTCGTCGCGCAAATCGCCCGACGTGCTCGACCACATGTTGCAGAAGCCGTCGGTCGAAACGCTTGGCGGACTGATGAAGGACTACCTTTTCCTGATGGACATCGGCATCTGGCTGCTGTCCGACCGCGCCCTCGACCTGCTGATGAAACGCAGTGCACCATCGGCCACAAGCAACGGATTCCCATCGACCTACGACCTCTACAGCGAGTTCGGACTGACCCTCGGAGCCAACCCAGTGATTGCCGATGAGGAACTGAACCGGCTCACGGTCGCCATACTGCCGTTGCCGGGCGGCGAGTTCCACCACTTCGGCACATCGCCCGAAATGATTTCATCGACATTGGCCATACAGAACGCCGTCATCGACCAGCGCGAAATCATGCACCACGACGTGAAGCCGCATCCTTCGATGTTCGTGCAGAACGCCGACATCCGCATCCGTCTCACGTCGCAGAACACCAATCTCTGGATTGAAAACAGCTGCATTGGCGGCCGATGGACATTGGACAGCGACAACATCGTGACCGGCGTGCCCGAAAACGACTGGACAATCAACCTGAAGCAGGGCCAATGCGTTGATATTGTGCCGATTGCGGCCGATGAATGGGCTGTACGACCCTACGGATTCCGCGAACCGCACACGCCGGAACTGCTCTCCCGCTGCGGATGCGCCGACTGCAAGAATCCGCAGACCGAGGCCCGCATCTACCCCATCGTGAACAATCTGGACGACATGGGCAAGGTGCTCGCGTGGATGATCGGCGACGACAATGCCGACGGCGAACGCATCTGGCGCGAGGCAAAAAAGATGGCGGCCGACGAGATTTCCGCATACGCCAACCTGCGCCGGCTCACCGAACAGCGGACGTCGTTCCGCAACCGCAACTGGGAGACATTGGCCAAGAACTACGAACGCAGCGTGTTCTATCAGGTGAATCTGGACGATGCGGCACAGCAGTTTGCGCGCTACGCGATTCCGACGCCTGCGCCCCTGCCCGACTCGGCCACGGCACTGACGAAAATCAGCGATGCAATGTTCCGTGCGCGGTTGGCTGCCCTGCGCGGCGACCAGAAGGCATCGGCCGAAAACGAAGCCCACGCCTTCGCCATGATGCGCGAGGGACTGACCGCCACCGCACGACAGGCCCAGCAGCCGCACCTCAACGTCTATGCCGACCAGATTGTGTGGAGCCGCAGCCCGGTACGTATCGACCTCGCAGGCGGCTGGACCGACACACCACCGTACAGCCTGATGGAGGGCGGCAACGTGGTCAACATCGCCATCGAACTGAACGGCCAACCGCCGCTGCAGGTCTATGTCAAGCCGTCGAAAGACTACACCATCACCCTGCGCAGCATCGACCTCGGCGCATCGGAAGTCGTCCGCACGTTCGAGGAGCTGGCCGATGTCAACCACGTCGGTTCGCCGTTCTCGATTCCGAAGGCCGCACTCGTGCTGGCCGGATTCAGCCACCGCTTCAGCCAACAACGCTACGCGACCCTTGATGAGCAGCTACGCGACTTCGGGTCGGGCATCGAGATGACCATGCTGTCGGCCATTCCAGCCGGCTCGGGCCTGGGCACGTCGAGCATACTGGCCAGCACCGTCTTGGGCGCGGTCAACGAGTTCTGCGGCCTCGGCTGGGACCGTTACGAGATTTCCAACCGCACCCTCGTGCTCGAACAGCTGCTTACCACGGGCGGCGGCTGGCAGGACCAGTACGGCGGCGTGATGCAGGGCGTAAAACTGCTCCAGACGCAGGCCGGATGGCATCAGCAGCCACTTGTGCGATGGTTGCCCGACACGCTCTTCACCGCGCCGGAATACCAGAAGCTGCACCTGCTCTACTACACCGGCATCACGCGGACGGCGAAAGGCATATTGGCCGAAATCGTGCGCGGAATGTTCCTCAACTCGACCAAGCACCTCGAACTGCTCGCTCAGATGAAGCAGCACGCGCTCGACCTCTACGATGCCATCCAGCGCACCGACTTCGAGCAGATGGGCGCACTCATCGGCAAGACTTGGCAGCAGAACCAGGCGCTCGACAGCGGTACGAATCCGGCCGGCGTGCAGGCCATCACCCGCCAGATCGACGACCTCTGCCTCGGCTACAAACTGCCCGGTGCAGGCGGTGGCGGCTACCTCTACATGGTGGCCAAGGACGAAGAGGCGGCCGCCCGCATCAAGAAGACGCTCAACGCCAATCCGCTGAACGACAAGGCGCGCTTCGTCGATATGACACTGTCGCAGAAGGGTCTGGAAATCAGCAAGAGCTGACGCAAATAGCGCAAAAACGAATTGATTCCCACCGGTTTTATGGCCGATGGGAATTGTTTTTTTATACGTCCGGCAATGCGTCGCACAAGAATTTGCTGCATCTGCGACAAAAAACTTATTGTAATTTAAACCTCATTGGAAAATTATCGTCGAAAAAATTATGCAGAAAAAAAATAAAAAAATTTAGGAAAAAATTCAGCAAATTAAAGTTTTCGCAATCAAACATTTTCATACATTTGCACGAATTTTTGTAAAATCTCATTTATATGAATACGAATACAATCTAATGAATACGAATACAATCTAAAAAAACGAACAATTACCAATGAAAAAGAAACTATTGTTGCCACTGTTGGCCGCAACAATGTCGGCCACGGCACAAGCCCAAGATTTTCCCTATCTGGTTTTGGTGGGAAACGACGAAAGCAAGACGGTGCTTTCTGTAGAATCACTCAGCATCAGCGTGGCGGACGGCACACTGAAAATCAGCAACAACGACGGCACGAAATCATTCACACTGTCGGACCTGAACAAGATGTTCTTCTCGACCGACGGCACATCGGCCATAAGCCTGACCGAAGCCGCAACCGACGACGAGGTTGAAGTCACGACCGTTGCCGGACTTCCCGTCGGCCGCTACGCGAGCATCGAAAAAGCCCAGGCGAGCCTCAAACCCGGCCTCTACGTGATGAAAAGCAAGAACGTCAAACTCAAAATCGCAGTGAAATGAAACGAACCACTTTCCTTGCAGCCCTGATTGCTGCCAATGTTGCAGCATGGGCACAGACGTTGAACGTAAGCGTGGGCGATGTCACATACCTGTTTCCAGCAGCACAAGCCGGCGAAATGACCTTCTCCGACGGCACGACGCTCACCATCATGGGCAAGTCATTCACGTTGGCCGACGTCACAGCAATGACCGTCACGGCCGATGAGGTTGCCGACAACACCGTGAGCGTGACCTACGACGGCACATCGGCCAAAATCCGCGTAGCAGGCAACGTGGCGCAATACGTCGAACCCGAAACGACCGGCGCACACGTCTATGTCAAGCAGACCAATACGGACGATGTGGACGGCGACGAAATCACATACTCGTTGAGCGGTTCATCGACCGACGGCAACTTCTTCCTGTTCGGCAACTACAAGGCCACCGTGGAGCTCTGCGGACTGTCGCTGACCAACGCCTCGACGACCTACAGCGGCGCGGCAATCCACATCCAGAACGGCAAGCGGGCGGCAATCAGCGTGAAACGCGACACGGAAAACACGCTACGCGACTTCAGCGGCGGCGAACAGAAGGGCTGCATCTATGCGAAGGGGCATCTTGAACTGAAAGGACAGGGTTCGCTCAACATCTACGGCAACTATAAGCATGGCATCAAGAGCGGCGAATACACCACGATGAAGAACTGCACCATCAATGTGCTCTCGGCCGTGGGCGACGGCTTGAACTGCGCCGAATACTTCATCATGGAGAGCGGCACGCTCAACATTTCGGGCACGGGCGACGACGGCCTGCAATGCGACATCGACGGCGACGCCACAACCGGCGAAACCATCGACCATGAAGATGAAGACAGCGGCAACATCTACATCGCAGGCGGAACAATGGGCATCAGCGTGACGGCCAATGCAGCAAAATGCATCAAGGCCAACGGCAGCGTCATCGTGACAAACGGCACATTGACGCTCAACACCTCGGGCAGCGGAATGTGGGACACCGACGACCTCGAAACGAAGGCTGCGGCAGCCATCAGCAGCGACGCCAACCTGACAATCAGCGGAGGCAGCATCACGGCCAGCAGCACTGGTTCGGGCGGCAAGGGTCTGAAGTGCGACAGCGTGCTCACGGTGACGGGCGGCGAAATCCGCGTAGCGACATCGGGCGGATTGTACTACAACAACGGCTCGACTGAAAACACCAACTACACGGGCAACACCGACAACGTGAGCAGCAACTACTATTCGTCGCCCAAGGGCATCAAGGCCGGATTGAAGACCACATCGGGCAACACCACGACCTATGCGGGCGGCATCGACATCGCAGGCGGCACAATCGTCATAACCACGGCCGGACGCAATGGCGAAGGTCTGGAGAGCAAGAGCTACCTCAACGTGACGGGCGGCGAAATCGCAGTTACGGCCTACGACGACGCAATCAACGCCGCACAGGACATCACCGTGAGCGACGGACGCGTCTATGCCCGCGCCAACAACAACGACGGACTCGACTCCAACGGCAACCTCTATGTGAAGGGCGGACTGGTCTATGCCATCGGAGCATCGTCGCCCGAAGTTGCCATCGATGCCAACAGCGAAGAGCAGAAAAAACTCTACCTGACGGGCGGCACACTGATTGCCATCGGTGGTCTGGAATCGGGCGCAAGCCTCAGCCAGACATGCTATTCGTCGTCGTCGTGGAGCAAGAGCACATGGTACGCCATGACGTTCGGCAGCAGCACAGTCGCATTCAAGACTCCAGCCAGCGGCGGCACAACATTGGTCGTATCGGCCGCATCGACCCCAACACTGAAAAGCGGCGTGACGGTGGCCGACGGCACTGCGGTGTTCGACGGCATGGCCTACGTGGATGCCTCGGTGACGGGCGGCAGCAGCGTCACCCTGTCGCAATACACCAGCAGCAACACTGGCGGCGGAGGCAACAACAGCCGACCTGGAGGAAGGTAAAATCCGGCCCGACAAACAATGTGCTACGCGACTTTTCATGGATGCGCAGCACTTTTTTTATGTCCGATGCAATTTTCACCCCTCACCTGCGTTATTGCTTCAATGACCAACAAGACAAAAATCATCTGCACAGGCATCGCCCTACTTATGCTCTCCGGCTGCAAGTCGGCCAAACTGGCCACGGCCCTTCAGGAAATCGAGCGCGGCGAATACTACAAGGCATCGCAGACGCTGAAACAGGTCTATCGCAAGACCAACCCGAAGGAAGACCGCGAGAAGCGCGGTGAGGTGGCTTGGTACATGGGCTACGTCTATGACAAGCTGATGATGCCGCAACAGGCCGCCTCGGGCTACATGAACGCCGAGCGCTTCGGCTGGGACGACCCGACGCTGCAACTGCGCATCGCCCGCGCCCTGCACCATGCCGGCCGCTACAACGAGGCAATCAAATACTATCAGCTCCAACTGCAATATTTCCCCGACGACGATGAGGCAAAGTCGGGGCTTGAAGGGGCGATGCAAGCCGCACAATGGAAGCTCGACGGCAGCCGCTACGAAGTGAAACGGTTCCCATTGGTCAACAGCCGACGCGCCGAATACTGCCCCGCCATCTGGGGCGAAAACGACGAGGAGCTCTACTACACCACATCGAACGACAAGGTGACGGGCGACGAGACGAGCGACATCACCGGCACAAAATACAGCGACATCTGGGTGGTGCGCAAGGACGACAACGGCAAGTGGGGCAAGCCGGAATCCATCGGCGACCTGAACACGAAATACGACGAGGGAACGCCCTGTTTTTCGGCCGATGGTCAGACGATGTACTACACCTGCGCAGGCGGTGGCGACGGACTTCCGGCAGCACCGCAGATCTTCGTGTCGCGCCGCAGCGACGCCTCATGGTCGAAAGGCACATTGGTCAACATGCTGGGCGACACGCTCTCGACATTCGCCCATCCGGCCATCACGCCCGACGGCTCCTACCTCTACTTCGTGAGCGACCAGCAGGGCGGCCAAGGCGGTCTTGACATCTGGCGTTGTCCGATGGAGAACGGCGAACCGGGCTTTGCCGAAAATCTCGGTCCCGAAATCAACACCGCCGGCGACGAGATGTTCCCCACATTCTCGCCCGACGGACTGCTCTACTTCTCCAGCAACGGCCGCGAAGGCATGGGCGGCCTCGACCTCTACAGCGCGCGTCTGGACGATTGGGGCACGTGGCATGTCGAACACCTCGGCGCGCCGATGAACTCCGCCGGCGACGACTTCGGCATGACCTTCATGCACCACACCGAGGCCAAACAGGAGGGCTGGTTCAGCTCCAACCGCAATCAGGGCAAGGGCTACGACAACATCTATTCGTTCCTGCTGCCCAGCATCACGGTGCGCATCTCGGGCACGGTCTATGACACCGACGAGGAGCCGATTGCCGAGGCCATAGTGCGCATCGTCGGCCGCAACGGCATGAACTTCAAGTCGGTCACGAAGCCCGACGGCACCTACGAAGTGAAGATTGACCGCTCGACCGAATATGTCATGATGTCGGGCAAACAGGGCTATCTGAACCGCAAGTCGCAATTCACGTCCGACCCCGAAGAGGAGGATGCCGACTATGTGGTCGATTTCTATCTGCCGTCGATTTCCGAGCCGGTGCTCATCGACAACATCTTCTACGATTACAACAAGGCGACGCTACGCGAAGAATCGTTCCCCGCGCTCGACGACCTCGTTGCCCTCCTGAACGACAACCCATATTGCGCCATCGAGCTGTCGGCCCACACCGACCGCATCGGCTCGCAGGAGTACAACCTCGACCTCTCGCAACGGCGTGCGCAGTCGGTGTGCGACTATCTGGTTGAACATGGCATCGACCCCGACCGCCTCGAACCCGTCGGCTATGGCAAGTCCGAACCCGTCATAGTCGATGAGACATTGAACGCAAAATATCCGTTCCTGCCCGTCGGCCAATCGCTTGACGAGGATTTTGTCGGAACCCTGACGGAAGAGCAGCGCGCCGTGGCCGACCAGATTAACCGTCGCACGGCATTCAGCGTCACTTCGATGACGTTCGGATTGTGAAAAAAGGGCGGCATTAGCCCATCGGACATAACCACACAAAAAAAGAAAAGGTCTGAAACTGGAGAATCCAATTTCAGACCAATTTTTTATATCGTAAGATCAACTTACTTTGCAAGTGCCTGAGCGACAGCAACGGCAACGGCTACGGTGCCCTGTTGCAATCAGTTGCTCATTCACTTTGCAAGTGCCTGAGCGACAGCAACGGCTACGGCTACAGTGCAACCTACCATTGGGTTGTTGCCCATACCCATGAAGCCCATCATCTCTACGTGAGCAGGAACTGAAGATGAACCAGCGAACTGAGCAGATGAGTGCATACGGCCCATGGTGTCGG
>DFJU01000153.1 GCA_002373755.1 Bacteroidales bacterium UBA3663
GGACTGGGCTACATCAAGCTCGGACAAAGCTCCAGCACGCTGTCGGGCGGCGAAAACCAGCGCGTCAAGCTCGCCTACTACCTCATCGAGACGTCGCGCAAGGACTACGGCTCGCAGGACGACCACACGCTCTTCATCTTTGACGAGCCGACCACCGGCCTGCACCTGCACGACGTGCGCGTCCTGCTCAAGGCCTTCGACGAACTGTTGGCCCACGGACACACGTTGGTCATCATCGAACATAACCTCGACGTCATCAAGTGCGCCGACCACGTCATCGACCTCGGTCCGGAAGGTGGCGATGCCGGCGGCAACCTCGTCTTCCAGGGCACTCCGCGCGACCTGTGCAACTGCGCCGAAAGCTACACAGCGAAGTACCTGAAGGTGAAATTTGAGTGAGGTACAATTTTGACGGATTTATAACACATCCCCTTGTCCTGTCCGCATGGGCAATCACCTCCCCTCGGGGAGGATGGGAGGGGGTCAATTTTTATTCATTATGAACAAGCAAGATTTACGTATCGTCTATATGGGCACGCCCGACTTCGCCGTGCCAACGCTCGATGCCCTGGTGCAGCGCGGCTACAACGTGGTGGGTGTCATCACAATGCCCGACAAACCGGCCGGACGCGGCCACAAGGTGAAGTTCAGCCCCGTCAAGGAGTACGCCATCGGCCATAACCTGCCGCTGCTCCAGCCCGAAAAACTGAAGGATGAGGCATTCCTCGCCGCACTACGCGAGTGGCGTGCCGACCTGCAGATCGTCGTCGCCTTCCGCATGTTGCCCGAGGTGGTCTGGAATATGCCCCGATGCGGCACCTTCAACCTTCACGCCGCCCTCCTGCCACAATATCGTGGCGCGGCCCCAATCAACTGGGCCGTGATGAACGGCGACACGAAGACTGGCGCGACGACCTTCTTCCTCGACCACGACATCGATACCGGACGCATCATCCTGAAGGAGGAGATTGACATTGCGGCCGATGAAAACGTCGGCTCCGTCCACGACCGCCTGATGGAACTCGGCAAGGGCCTCGTGTGCCGCACGGTCGATCTGGTGATTGCGGCCGATGGCGACATCTCGCGCATCCCGACCATCGACCAGCAGACGCTGATGTCCGACCTCGTCAAGGCCACAGGCATTGCCGAACTGCGTCCTGCGCCGAAAATCTTCAAGGAGACGTGCCAGATTGACTGGACCGCATCGGCCACGAAAATCTACAACCAGGTGCGCGGCCTCTCACCCTACCCTGCCGCATGGACGACGCTCACGCTGCCATCGGGCGAAGTGCTCACACCAGTGAAAATCTACAAGGTGGAGAAACGCGGCGGCGGCACGCTTCCCATCGGCCAGATGGCAACCGACGGCCGTTCGTATATCGAAATCGGATGCGCCGACGGCATCATCTCGCTGCTCGAACTGCAACTGCCCGGCAAGAAACGCATGGACGTCAAGGCTCTGCTCAACGGCATGAAACTCGCGTAGCGCAAAGCACGGCACAGCAACAGATCTAGCTTTCACCAAAAAGATGTGGTAAACATTTGGTTAAAAACGAGAAAGGCCATATATTTGCGACATCATCAAAAAAAAGCAGGATAATGATTACGAAGGCATTGACTCAAAAGATAGCCGAATACTTCAAGACACAACCCGTCAATCGGGCATGGCTGTTCGGCTCGTTCGCAAGAGGTGAAGAAACGCCGGAAAGCGACATCGACATACTTGTTGAGTATGACGAGAATGCACGTATCTCGCTGCTGACAATCTCGCACATGATGGGAGAATTGGAAAAAAGCACAGGACGGCGTGTTGACTTGATTGAAAATGGATGTCTGCTGCCGTTTGCCGCAGAAAGTGCCAACCGTGACAAACGTCTGATTTATGAGAGAAGAAGTTAGAGACATCGAACGTCTGAGGCACATCCTTGATGCCACCAACGTGCTTATTGACTACAAGAATCAGCACTCGTTTGAAGAAGCTCAATCTGACCCAATCGTGTACTTCGGTTTAGTGAAGCACGTTGAAATAATCGGTGAAGCCGTTTACAAGCTTACAGCGGAATTCCGTGCAAGCCATAATGAGATAAATTGGGCAGACATCGAACGAATGCGCCACGTATTGGTACATGGCTACTACAAAATCAGACCGATACAGCTATGGGAAACAATTGCTGTCGATATTCCGGCATTGAAACCCATCATCCAGCAATTGATTGACGAAAAAGAAACTTTAGGCTGATAAAGCACAGCACAGCAACAAACCAACGCCACTCGGGGCTCATTTGCCCCGAGTGGCGTCTGTTTTACCCAATCGAATCGACACGGATTCAGAACCTCCAGCCGCACTGCACCCACACATTGTCCTGATGGTTGCCGCCGATGCGCTGCAGGCCGGAACTTATCGACGTAGCATTGCGATACTGCACGCGGGCATATTTCGCCTCAAGTGAAAGGTTACGGCCGATGCGCCACACGAGCAGCGCCGAGGCACGCACACCCTCGCCGTAGAGCGTCGGGATGCCGAAACCGTAGCGCACGTTGGGCTCGGCGATGTAGAGGCGGCAGTCGTAGTCGTCGGCGCGGAACCACGAGGCCTGCACCTCGCCACGCAGCGGACACGATTCGCGTTTCCAGCCTACAGATTGGCTCATCGAAAGACCATTCTGCACACCGCCGACATTCTGGATCGAGAATAACCTGGCATGAACCTGCGACCGCAGCTGCAAGCCGACGCGATGGCTCCAATCGGACTGGAAATCAACCGAATGACGGAAAAATGGCGTGACATCTGTGGCATCGGCCGTGAGCGAGTTGTTACGCGACTTCTGCTTCAACCGGTAGCGCAGCGACGCACGCCATTTCTGGCCGTGCAGCGAAGTCTTGAACATGGTTTTGGCCGACAGTTCATAGCCCGACGACGGCCTGTAGATGCCATATTGCGCCTGAGTGAAGCGGAACCAGTCGGCCGCAGCCTGCACGCTCCAGTGCGACGTGATTTCGCCGTCGATGAGCAGCATCCCGCCGCGTTCGCCCTGCATCGCGCTGCTCTCGCTCAAAGAGTTGCCCAACAAACTCGCGTAGTGGTCGCTGTAGCGGCGGAAAATGGCTGTCGCGCTCCAGCCGTCGCACAAAGGGCGGCTCACACCATGCAACGTGGCCCAACCGCCGGCGTCATCGGCCGCAAATTCGCCCTTCATGTGCAGCCCAAGCCAATAAACTTCGTAGTCGAGCGAACCTTGCACGAGCCGTCGGCCACGGAAATAATGGCGGTTGTAGGCCAACATCGGCCGACTGAAAACGCGGCTGAACTGCGTGTAGAGCACATTGGCCGACACTGCAAACCACTCGCCCGAGCAACGCAGACGGGCTCCGCCGTTGTAGAGCCATGCCGCGCCGCGCTTCGAATCCTCGGTCCGTGTCCGATGGTAGCCGTCGCTCTTCCAGGCCGTCAGGTTGTCCGACTTCAACGTGCCGTCAATCTGACGCGCCGAAACGAACGGCACAAGTTCCCAGCGTTCGCCAAACCGCAGACGCACCGCCGCTCCCTGCATGAAATCGGTTTCACTCGCACTTGAATGGACGGCCAGCACAGGCTTGACCGACATCAGCGACGCGCCTTGCAGGTTCTTGCCCAACGCGAAACTCTGGTCGCACAGCAGACCCGTGCCCAACGTGAGGCGGTAATGGCCGATGCAGACCTGCCGCACAATGCCCCGCCGACGTGTCAGCGCCGCGTAGAGGCTGTAACTGTCGGCCAATGGCAGACGTGTGTGCCACGCCTCGCCCGCATCCTTATCGAGCACAAGTCCGGCGCGCCACGTGGCTGAATGGCTGTCGGCCAACGCAAGGTTGTAGCGCAACGTCGTGTGTGTGGCATCGCCCAAATATGCCTTGCCGGCATCGCGCCGTTCGGTGGTGGCGTCGCGGTAGCCGTCGCGCAGGTTCAGGCATCGGTCAAGGCCGACCGAAAACGTCTGACGTGGCCTGTTGCGACGTCGGCCGCCATCGGACATGGAATCGGTGCGCAGCCATTGACGTTCGAGATCGAGGTCGTCGAGCATTTCGAGCAGACGCGCGTAGCCCTCTTCGCTCAGTTCGTCGGGGTCGAGCGACTCAAGCATCTGCTGCTGCCAGTCGGTGCGTTCGATGGTGGAATCGGCCGCATCAGACTCCGGCAGAACGGTTTGCGACTGCAACGGCATCGGACACGACAGAAGCCCGAGAAAAAGGAAAAGTGAAAAGGCTGTGCGCATCAGTTTGAGGTAATTTGCGTATCTTTGCGCCATGAAACGCATCCTGATTTTCATGGTTTTGCTTGTTGTAGCGGCTCCTGCGCTGATGGCGCAGCGCATCCACTACGTGAACGACGACGGAATCGAGGTGCTTCCGGCACACATTGACCCGACTTCGGGCGACACGATTCCTTACATCGTGCTGAAAAATCTGTACTGCTTCAACAGGAAACGATTCAAGGGTGCAAAATACGAGAGAGAATATTGGCGAATGGTCAATGACGTGAAGAAAACGCTGCCAATCGCAAAGGACGCGCGCCGTCTGCTCATGGCGGCCTACGACACTTGCCAAGTGATGACGGAACGGCAGCAGTCGAAATATTTCAAGCAGCTGGAGAAAGACCTTTGGGTGAAATACAAGCCTCAGTTGAAGAAGCTGAACTACCGTCAGGGCAAGCTGCTGGTGCGCCTCATCGACCGCGAATGTAACAAGCAGTCGTACCAGATTATACGCGAATTCCTGGGTCGCACGCGCGCCGCCTTCTGGCAAGGTTTCGGCAAAGTCTTCGGCGTGAGCCTGAAGAGTGAATGGGAGCCCGACGGCAAGGACAAACAGCTGGAAGACATCTGCCTACAGGTCGAGCAGGGAATGATTTAGCCGGCTAAATCAAGTTAAAAGTGAAGAATTAAGAAATAAGAGTTATGTCCGCATGGCAACTCTTATTTCTTATTTTTTATTTCATAACTCTCCTTCACTCCTGATAGCTCTCGATATACCGTCTGTGCTTCTCGGCCCAGATGTCGTCGATGGTGATCAGGATGCCCGACTCCTCGACGTCGCCGAACTCGTCGTTGATGGCCGTGCCGAATGTCTTCATGCTGGGGCTCAGACACATATAGGCATTGACCAACGGCGGGATGCTGTGACCCAACTTGCGGCACTCGCTGCTCAACGTGCGGTAGTCCGTCTTGAAGTCATTGGCCGAGAAGAGACGTTCCATTGCCGCCTCGTCGATGTCGGTCTGCAACGGGCTGTAGGGCCAGACCAGATGGTCGGTGTCGGGAAAATATTTCTTCAGGAAATAGAGAATCATGTTGCGGCCCTCGGTCGGATAACTCGGATACATCGTGAACTTGCCGTAATAGTAGCGGCAGTTGGGCAGCACGACGGCCAATGCTCCAAGTCCGTCCCACAGGTTGTCGAGCGTGAACAGGCTCTTGGCACCCGAACGCGACGACTGGTAATCGACCGTAACGAACGAACGGCCCAATTCGAGCATGTAAGGCAGGTATTCGCCGATGAACTTCTCGGAAAAATGGAACATGTGCGACGTGGCCAGAATGGGCTGTCCCTTCTCGTCCATGCGGATGTCGGGGCCGAAGATGTAGCGGTAGCCGCCCAGGATGCTCTGCTCGGCAGGATCCCACACGATGAGCTGCCAGTAGGGCTTCTCCATCGTGTCGTACGCATCAATATCGACCGACAGACCGGTGCCGCCGCCAGCCTCGCGGAAAGTCATTTCGCGCAGACGGCCGACCTCCTGCATCAGGTTCGGGCAATCGGCCGCAGTGAAGACATAGATGTCGGTGCCGCCCTTACGTGCATGGCGCAGCAACTTGGCCTTGCTGTTGAGTTCTTCTGCAAGGATATTCTTGTCGATAGGTGCGATAATCTGTTCCATAATTTGATTTTAAGGGCAATTTGTAGAGACGCGGCGTGCCACGTCTTGGAAGTGAAAGAAAAAAGGGACGAATGCTGCATCGGCCATAAACACAACTACGCGGATTTTCCTACTCCTCCCCTCGAGGAGGTTGGGAGGTGGTCCCCAGTCTATAGCATTCTTCCCGCAGCCATTGCGCCCACTCGTGCGGCGTCCGCGACTTGTCGGTGAAGGTCTGCCACGGGATTGGATGGCCGATGCGGATGCCGAACGTCTTGTTGCGCGCCGTCTTCATCATCTGACGCGGCAGCAGGATGAGGCCGATGTTGAACTTCATGCCCAACACGCGGCGGAACCACTCCAAGCCGTAGAATATGAGCGAATTGCGTCCGTCGAAGTACATCGGAATCACGTCGCGCCGGCTCTCGATGGCCTGTGTGATGACCGACTTCTTCCACTCGATGTCCTGAATCTTGCCGCCAATGAAACGGCTGCAGAATCCGGCCGGGAAGGTGAGCAGCTGCGTGTTCTCGTCGTTGTAGGCAGCATCGACCGCCTCCATGTCTTCGCGTTTCTGTCGGCCAAGCGTGTTGACGGGCAGGAAGTTGGGCTGAAGGGCGACGATATACATCAGCATGTCGTTAACGATGACCTTGAACTGTGGGTAGCGGTGTCCCAGAATGTTGATGTACGATATGCCGTCGAAGGCTCCCAGCGGATGGTTGGACACGAAGATGAAACGACCCACCTCGGGGATATTCTCCATGCCCTGCACGTTGTAGCGCACGTTCAGGCGGCGGCACATGCCATCGGCAAAATCCGGCCCCTCGCAGTCGCGCAATGCCGTGATGGTCTGGTTCATCTCCTTCTGGCAGATGAGCCACTCGGCAAAGCGGAACAGCCACTTCGGCACTTTTGCATAGTGCTTCGGCAGCTTGTTGCGGACAACCGCTTCGAGATCGATGAGTTTTGCGTCGTACGACATGCAAATGAGTTAAGAAATATGAATTAAGAAATAAGAGTGAAAAGTTACTGCCATCAATGACGAATTAAGATATGCCTACGTCGGCAACTCTTAATTCTTAATTTTTAACTCTTCACTTGAAAACGATAGTCTTCCATTGACCCACGTTCCCACTACGCGATTTTCGAACGTCATGCCCTCAAACGGACTCCAACCGCACTTGCTGACGATGCTGTCGCGGGTGACCGTGGTCTTTCCGTTGGGGTCGATGAGCACAAGGTCGGCTTTTTTGCCAATGGCGATTTCGCCCCTGTCGGTGAGTCCGAAACGCTGCGCCGGATGGGTCGCCATCAGCTCGGCCACGCGGGGCGGGGTGAGATAACCGGCATCGGCCAACGCAAGCACGCTGAGCAGGCTGAACTGGATGCTCGGCATACCCGAAGCCGCACGCAGCGCACCGCCCTGCTTGTCGCTCAGGAGGTGTGGCGCATGGTCGGTGCCGATGCTGAAGATTGAGTCATTGGCCAATGCCGCACGCAGCGCGTCACGGTCCTGCACACGCTTGACGGCCGGGTTGCACTTGATGCGCGTGCCAAGGCGGCGGTAGTCCTCCTGCGAGAAGGTGAGGTGCGCCGGCGTGACTTCGGTCGTGATGTCGGCCGATGGATGCTGCGCCTTCACACGGGCGATGTATTCCAGCTCCTCCTGCGTGGTGAGGTGGCAGACGTGCAGACGTGCGCCGGTCTCGACAGCCAGTTCGACCGCCATCCGCGTAGTGGCCATACAGGCCTCCACATCGCGTATTTTCGGGTGAAATTCCAGCGGCAGGTCGCCGTCGTGGCCATAGAGCGCGAGGTATTTCTCGCGGTTGCGGGCGATGATGTCTTCGCTCTCCGAATGGATGCCGATGACGCGCTGTGTGCTGCTGAAAAGGTGGCGCAACTTCGCCTGGTCGTTCATCAACATTCCGCCGGTCGAACTGCCCAGAAAGACCTTGAAGCCGCAGATCTGGTCGCGTAGCGGCGAGTCGTCGCGCCCATACAGGCGGATGGCCTCGTCGATGTTATCGGCCGTGATGCCGTACCATAGACCATAATTGACCATGCTCTTCTGCTGGAAAAGGCGGTGTTTTTCGGCCAATGCCTCGGGCGAGGTGGTCGTGGGCTTGACGTTGGGCATGTCGAGCACGGTGGTGACACCTCCGGCAGCGGCGGCACGGCTTTCGCTGGCAATGTCGGCCTTCTGCGTCAGACCCGGTTCGCGGAAATGCACATGGGCATCGACGCAACCCGGCATCAGGATGCGCGTGCATGGCCCGTCGGCCGGAAGGATGGCGGCAATGCGGTCACCGTCGATGACAAGCGAGCCATCGACGATGCGTCCATCGGTCACGATGCGGACGTTCTTTATAACTGAGGATACTTGCGAGTCCACGAACTTAATTTCAATCGGATGACACCAAAGACGGCCTCGCTGAAGATGCCTCCCGACATCTTCGACGTGCCGAGCACGCGGTTGGTGAAAATAATCGGCACCTCTGTCACCTTGGCACCCATCTTGACGGCGGTGAACTTCATTTCAATCTGGAAGGCATAGCCCTTGAAACGCACCTTGTCGAGTTCCATCTTCGAGAGCAGGCGGCGGCTGTAGCACACGAATCCGGCTGTCGAGTCGCGCACCGTCATACCCGTCACCATGCGGACGTACATCGAGGCATAGTAGGACATCAGGACGCGTCCCATCGGCCAATTGACCACATTGACGCCGGTCACGTAGCGCGAACCGATGGCGAGGTCGGCACCATCCTCGTGGCAGGCCTTGTGCAGACGCAGCAGGTCGTCGGGATTGTGGCTGAAGTCGGCATCCATCTCGAACGTGTAGTCGTAGCCCTGTTCGAGCGACCACTTGAAGCCAGTGATGTAGGCCGTGCCCAAGCCCAGCTTGCCGCTGCGTTCGATGATGTGCAGCTGCGGGAACTCGCCCTGGAGCCGCTTGACGATGGCGGCGGTGCCGTCGGGCGAACCGTCGTCGATGACGAGTATGTCGAACGGGTGGCTCAATCCGAAGACGTAGCGCACGATATTCTCGATGTTTTCCTTTTCGTTGTAGGTGGGGATGATGACTAGGCAACGGTCGGATTGGGCAGGTATATTGTTGCTCATAATCTGTTTTCTATGAAGCTAAAATGTGCATTTTCAAGGCGCAAAGATACTAAATAAATGTGGGATTGGAGCATGGGCTATCCTTTTTTTAGGCTTTTTTAAAAAAACGACAGACGAATTGGATTTTTTACGGGAATTATGCGTACTTTTGTAGTCGTTCACCCCCTCTGGAGTGGCTTGAAACGCATAAAAACCATTTTTCAGCCGATGAAATACATCTTGACAATACTTTGCAGCCTTTGCCTCGTCACAGCCGCCGGTGCCGTCACCCAACAGGAGGCGCGCGCCTACGTCGCCAACGGGCAATACGCACAGGCCGTCACTGCCTACCGCACGCTGATGCAGCAGCCGACATTGGCCAAGAACGCCGACTGCAACAAACTGTTCGGACAGGCCCTCTGCATGACCGGAGCCTACGAGGAGGCCGTCCCCTATCTGGAATTTGCGGCCGGAAAGTCGCGTAGCGCGGCGTGGTGGTATCTGGCCCTCAGCCGGCAGCATCTGTACGACTTCGAGGGTGCCATCGCCGCACTGGAAAAATACCGCCCGACGGTCAAGAAGGATGCCGAATGGCAGGCACGCATCGACAGCGTGATGAGCGAATGTCAGATCGGGCTGAAAGGCATCGGCCATGTGCAGAACGTCGTCATCATCGACAGCATCATCGTGGCGCGCGACCTCTTCTTCTCGCACTACATGCTTGGAGCCGAGTCGGGCCGTATGCTCGATGCGCGCAAGTGCGGTGAACCGTTTGCGACGTTGGCCGACAGCACCGAAACCGCAATTTTCGAGAATCAGGCAGCCGACTACCGACTGATGTCGGTGGCCAACGACGGCCGCTGCAGCCTCTACGAATTCCACCTGTTCAACGGCGTGTGGAGCGAACCCCAGCGCATTGCCTCGATCGATGTCGGTGGCCGATGCCTCTGCTTCCCGTTCTTGCGCAGCGACAGCGAGACGCTCTTCTTTGCGTGCGACAGCACTCCGGGCTTCGGCGGACTGGACATCTACAAGACGCACTACAGCACCGACAGCGAGAGCTACTACGCGCCCGAACGGCTCGGAATGCCGTTCAACTCGCCCTTCGACGACTACATGATGGCCATCGACGAGACGCATCAGGTGGGCTGGTGGGCGACGAACCGCAACACGCCGGCCGACAAGGTCTGCATCTACCTTTTCATGGCCGATGAAACTCCGGCCTATCTGGATGGCCGACAGTCCGAACGCGCCCGCGTGGCAAGCATTGCCGACACATGGCGTCGCCCGAAAGGCTATGAAGCATTGGTGGAAGAGATTTTCAGCGCGCCGCAGTTCGTCGTCGAAAAAGAGGAAATCCGCATTCCGATCAGCGACACCAGGGTCTATACGTCGGCCGACCAGTTCCGCTCGCCAAAGGCACGCGAGGCATACGAACAGTCGCTCAACATCGAAGCCGACCTGCTGGCCGTGCAGGGCGACCTCGACTCGATGCGGCAGGACTACCATTCGGCCAACAGCAAGCATCGCGAAGCCCTGCGCCAAAGCATCCTAAAAGCCGAAAAGCGCGAGGAGGAACTCATCGGCCAACTACGCGAAACACAGAAGAAATACCGAAATCTTGAAATCGGAAAATAACGACCCCTCCCCAGCCCTCCCGAGGGAGGGAGGAAATCCCGCTCATCGTCAAAAATGTCGGCGAAGCTCCATTCCACTCATTTACACTCTGCGAGCAATACAAATAATCAAATAATTTCTCAATCCATCTCCCTATAAGGGAGATAATTTTCAATTGCCATGATACCAGAATCTGAATTTGTCATCAACAGCGACGGCAGCTGCTTCCACCTGCATCTGCGTCCGGAACAATTGGCCGACAAGGTCGTCATGTGCGGCGACCCGGGCCGAGTAGATATGATTGCATCGTTTTTCGACAGCAAGGAGTGTGAGGTGTCGAGCCGCGAGTTCCACACCGTCACCGGCACCTACAAGGGCAAACGCATCTCGGCCCTCAGCCACGGCATCGGCCCCGACAACATCGACATCGTCGTGAACGAACTTGACGCGCTGAAGAACGTCGATTTCCGCACGCGCGAGATTCTGCCCGAACACCACACGCTCGAAATGGTGCGCATCGGCACCTGCGGAGGTCTGCAACCCAACGTACCGTGCGGCACAAGCATCGTCTCGGGCATCAGCATCGGCTTCGACGGCGTGCTCGACTGGTACCGCGACCGCGACAAGGTGTCCGACCTCGACTTCGAACGCGCGCTGACGGCCTACATCGGCTATCCGCGCAAGGCTGCCGACCCGTATGTGGTGCGTGCCGACGAGGAGCTGGCCAAGCGCATCTGCGGCGACGACTGTGTGATGGGCGTCACCATCTCGGCCGTCGGATTCTACGGTCCACAGGGTCGCGTGCTGCGTCTGCCGATAGCATCGCCACTCATCAACCAGCGCATCGAGTCGTTCGAATACGACGGACACAAGATTACGAACTACGAGATGGAATCGGCGCCGCTGGCCGGTTTCTCACGTCTGATGGGTCACAAGGCAGTCACGGTGTGCAGCGTCGTGGCCAACCGCGTCGCGCTCAACAGCAGCCCGAACTACAAGGATGCCATGCGCGAACTGGTGCAGAAGGTGCTAGATAGGATTTGAATGGCCTAACCTTCAATACCAAATCTCCCCGCTACGCGAAAAATCAACGTAGCGGGGAGATTGTATTGTATCTGGCCGATGCCGGCTGGATCACTTCTTGCGGTTATTCACCATCCAGGTGCGGGGCGTGACACCCTCGATGGCCTTGAACTTGCGTCCGAACGACTGCGCTGTGCCGAAACCACATTCGATGGCAATCTGGTCGAGCAGCTGGTTCGGATTGTCGATCATGTACTGCTTGGAATAGCGGATACGCATCCGGTTCAGGTATTCGTTGAAGTTGATGCCGTAGCGCTCGTTGATGTGGCGCGACAGATAGTTGCGGTTGGTGCATAGCGTGCGTGCTACATCGACCAGACGCAGCTCGCTGTCGAGGAAGGCGTGCTTCTCGTTCATCAAATCGCGTAGTCCCTCATCCAGACGTGCCTGGACTTGACGGAAGGCGGCATTGTCGTCGGGCGAAAGCAGCGCGGTAACGTCGTCATCGCCATCGTCGTCTGGCTTGAAGTTCTCCTTCGGGTCGATGAGAAGCATCTGGCGCAGGGTACACTCCTCGTAGCCGATGCCGAACGTCGCGAACGTGACGAGAACCAGGCAAATCGTGGTGAGCACTGAAAAAACGATGTTGGCCGACGGATTGTCGAGCAGGAAGTTGTAGCCCGTCGTAAAACGCATGATTTCGAGCACGATGATCAGGCAAAGCAGGAGCATGAGGATGTGCACTGGCGGCAGACTCGACCGCTTGAACAGGAATCCGGTGAACGACTTCCACGTGAAGCCCGAATTGCGCATCGAAGTCAGCGAGAAGAAGATTATCCACAACGCATAGATGTAGAAGATGACGCGGAAACAATAGTTGTGCAACACGTTGAAGATGCGGAAAATCTCGCGGTCAACGAACTGCTCGGGGAAATGTCGGAAACGGTCGTAAAGCTCCTGAAAGAATGCGGCTTCGCCATTATCGACTATGAAATAGAGCATCAGGCAGATGGATGCCATCGAAATAGGCGGCACAAACCACAGGTAGTAGTACCACGGCAACAACCGCTCGTTGAACACCTTCCAGAGCAGACATATCAGGAACGAGAGCAGGAAGGGCGAAAGGAATGAAATGCAGGAGAACGACAAGAATCGAATTGACGGACTTGCCGTGATGTTCAGCACTTGCGCATTGAAGAAATAAAAAACCATGGCAAAAACTGCCACATTGACCACCATCCACACGGCCGGGCTCTTTTCAAGAAAGAAAAGCACGACACACAGGCCTATCAGGCATGTGACAGACGGCAGATAACAAAAAAAAGTCAACAGATCTTCCATTCTTTCTGCAATAACAATAAAAAAAGTAAATAGTGGTTTCGATGAATCGGTTGATTCGGCAGTAGCAATCAGTTATTGCTGTCGAAATAGTAGGTAATCTTGCCCGGCGTCAGGCTGTTGCCGCTCACGGCCTTGAAACGTGCCTTCATGGCAGCCTCCTTGGCCGCATTGCGCAGCGTCTGATTCGAGATTGTGGTGCCTTGGCCGATGGAGGCCGACTTGACCGTGCCGGCGGCATCGACCGTGATGAAGACCACCACCTTGCCGCTCGTATTCGTATTGAAGCTGGGTCGCGGCAGACTGCCCAACAGACCGCGTCCGCCCAGGTCGTAGTCGCCATAGCCAGCACTGCCCGTGGCAGCTCCCGTCTGGCTGTTGCCGTTCACATCGCCTTGCACGCCGGCATTGTTGCCCGTGCCGTTGTTGTTGAACAGACCGGCCATCTGGTTGTTGATGGCCTGACGCTTGGCGGCCTCTTCGGCAGCCTTCTTGCGGGCGGCCTCCTCTTCGGCGCGGCGGCGAGCCTCTTCCTCCTGCTGCTTGCGCAGTTCCTCCTGACGTTGGGCTTCGGCCAATGCCAACTGGCGCGCCTCCTCGGCCTGACGCTCCTTCAGCTCCTTCTCGCGCTGTTCGGCAACGTAGGGAGCCTCGGCGTCATCCTGCGCAAGGACGGGTTCTGCGGCCGATGGTGCCGGTTGCGGTGTCGGTTGTGCCGGCTGCGGCATTGGCGGAACATCCTCCGGCTGCGGTTCGGGCTGGAGGTCGGTCACGTCGCTCGACTGGAGCTCGTTCCCGCCACCCTCTGCATCGACGCCGACCATGACCAGGATGCCGCTCTCGTCCTCTTGTGCGACCGCCGAAAAGTGAGCCAACCACAGCAGCACGACAATAAGGCCGTGGAACAGCAGGGTAAAGACAATGCCCAGCGTCTTGCTTTGTTTGTTATCTTGTTCCATTTTAGAGAATATCTAAAAATCAAGAATTTGATTCCCTATACAATTGATAATTGACAATGGACGATTTCCATTTTGGAACTTCCATCTCCTCCCCTCGGGGAGGGCGGGAGGGGGTCACTATTTCACCGGCCTCGTGGCGAGCACCATCTTGAAGTCGTTCTCCACGCCGATGTTCAGAATCTCGACCACCTTGCTGTAGGGGATTGTCTCATCGGCAAACAGCGTGACGTACATGTCCTCATGCTCGGCCTTGACCGACTGGAGCCACGGCGTGATCTGCTCGATGGCCACCGGACTCGGCTTCTCGTTGCCGAAAGCCACGTAGTAGTTCAACTGCTGGTCGATGGTGACGCGCGCTTGTGGTGCGGCCGATGTCTGCTGCTTGCTCTGCGGCAGGAGCACCTTGATGGCGTTCGGGAAGACGATGGTCGATGTCACCATAAAGAAGATCAGCAGCAGAAAGATGACATCGGTCATCGACGACATGCTGAACGTGGCCTGTATCTTGTTTCTTCGTTTAAGTGCCATTTTTTGTGAGATATTAATTGTTATTTTCTTTTTTTAGAAATACAAGTATATCATCTATAGTTGCTTTATATAATCTTCCAAAATCATTAGAAGTAAAATGTGGTTTGCTAACTCTAAAGCAAACTTGTCCCAACACTTTATCATAAGATAAAGTATAGTTAACGCCACCAGCCTTAAAGTCAAAAACATCACCTTTCTTTCCTTCTTGCAACGCAGCTGATAAATCATTTAGATTCTTTATCATTTCCTCTCTGTCGCCAAGATAAAAAACTATACTTTCAAAAAGTTTAGAATTATTGCGCAATATTAAAGAGTATATAGATACAGAATCTACAGTCGAGATTGCAGTTTTATTTAAGGATACAGAACCATTTGTGAATGTTTTTACTAATTGTATGTTTGCTGTCTTTTTTAGTTGAGCGTTGACACCTGTTAGCGGAGTTAAAGCCAAAATCAATACGAATATGAAAACCCTTATAATTCTCATAGTATCAATTAGTTTTAAATAACTACAATAGTAAATAATGAACACAAATATTGCCTCCCTCCCTATAAGGGAGGGCTGGGGAGAGTCCCCTTATTTCTGAACCAAATCCATGAATTCCATCGTCTTGGCCTCCATCTCGTTGACCACCTTGTCGAGTTCGCTCACCAGATAGTTGTAGGCGAACATGGCGATGATGCCCACAATCAGACCGGCCACTGTCGTGGTCAATGCCTGATAGATGCCAGCCGAGAGCAGCGTGATGTCGGCCGATGAGCCAGCCTGCGCCATGTCGTAGAAGGCGCGGATCATACCCGTCACCGTGCCGAGGAAACCAATCATCGGCGCACCAGACGAAATGGTTGCCAGCATCGTGAAGCCCTTCTCCATATTGGCCACCTGCAGGTTGCCCACGTTCTCGATGGCGGCCTGGATGTCCGATGCCGGCTTGTCCAGACGACTGATGCCCTTCTCGATCATTGCGGCGTATGGAGCCTTGGTCTGCTGGCACACACGGACGGCGGCCTCGGTCTTTCCATCGGCCAGATACTCACGGATGCGGTCCATGAAATACGGGGCGTCCTTGCGCGCACGGTGGATGACCACATAGCGTTCGACGAAGATATAGACAGCCACGAGCGAAAGCAGCAGCAACGGAATCATCAGCCAGCCGCCGTTCATGGCCATGTCAAGGAAGTTCAAGCCGCCGTCGGCCACAGCATCGGCCGGCATGGTTTCGCTCTGGGCTACGCTGTCGGCAGCTCCGGGCATCATCAGATCTAAAAAGGTGAATGTCATGATTTATATGTTTTTTAAGTTTAAATTTGCTTGTTTCGCCAAAATCCTACATCTTTGCCAAAACAAAACATCCTCACAAAAAACATGAAAATAGCCTTGTTTGGCTCGTCCAAGCCGGAAGCCCGCCAGCAGATCAGGGAAATCCTAAGTTCATTGCCCGACACCGTCGTCATGGATGGTGAAAGTTCGTTTGCGGGTGCCGACATGGCCCTCAGCATTGGTGGCGACGGCACATTTCTGCGCACTGCCGCTCAAGTGGGCGAGTCCGGAGTGCCGATTCTTGGCATCAATGCCGGCCGCCTTGGTTTCTTGGCCGACGTTGCGTTGCACGAGGCCGCCAACCTGCTTCCCGCCATGTTGACCGAAGGCCGCTACAATGTGGAATACCGCGCTGTGTTGCAGCTTTCAATCCCCGGGTGCAGCCAACCTTACCAGCCATTTGCGCTCAACGAAGTGGCCATCCTGAAGCGCGATGTCTCGTCGATGGTCTCCGTCTCGGTCTTCATCGACGGCGCATTGCTTAACACCTACGATGCCGATGGTCTCGCCATTGCCACACCAACTGGTTCGACGGCCTATGCCATGAGCGCGGGCGGCCCGATTCTGGAACCTCGGTCGAACTGCTTTGCCATCGTCCCGATTGCGCCCCATTCGCTCACTACGCGACCTTTGGTCATACGCGACGGCGGTGTGATCGACGTGACGGTCAAGAGCCGCAACAACCTGTTTCTCGTCGCCATCGACGGCCTGCCCGTTCACCTCACCACCGAATATCGGCTGCAAATCACACGCGCGAACCATAACATCGGCGTAGTGCGTCGGCCAGACCATACTTTCTTCGACACGCTCCGCCAGAAACTGATGTGGGGTGCCGATGTGAGAGAGTAGAGAGTAAAGGGTAAAGAGTAGTGTAGTTACCAAACTCAATTTCACTCATTTACACTCCGCGAGAAATATCAAACTTCCTCGTTTACAATCTCGATTCCGAATGTATTTTCGAATCGGGATTTCATTTTTTCCATCGCGGCCTTGCGCAGGCTGAGCGTGAGCCGGCAATCGACCTGAAAATCCTGTGCCAGGACGGTGGCTCCCTCCTCTTTCACGATGCGCATTGCCTCGCCCATCATGGGATATTCGAAGTGGACGGTGAGCTGCTCCTCGATGATGCGCTCCTCGATCTGGGCTGCGGCCAATGCCTCTTGTGCAGCAATCCTGTAGGCCTCAATCAGTCCGCTCGTGCCCAGCTTGATTCCGCCGAAATATCGGACAACCACGACGCAGACATCGGTCAGATTGAAACTGTTGAGCTGCCCCAAGATGGGCTTTCCGGCTGTGCCAGACGGTTCGCCGTCGTCGTTGCTGCGGAAGTTCGTCCTATCGGCGCCCAGCATATAGGCCCAGCAGACGTGGCGTGCATCGAAATACTCCTTTCTGTAGCGCGTCACAATCGCCTTGGCTTCGTCAAGAGTGCGGCAAGGCTCGGCAAAGGCCAAAAACTTGCTCATCTTCTCTTTGTAAAGCCCCTGCGACGGCGCTGCTATGGTCAGATAGGTATCTTGCACAGACTCGAACTCTTAACTCTTAATTCTTATTTCTTGATTCTTACCTCCATTCATTCCACCAGCTCGCCCTGCACGGCACCGATTCGCTTCAAATTGATGACGACACTGAGCGGACGATGATCGGGGTCGGTCGAGAGCCAGGCCTGAACGGGCGTGCTGTCGCTGTCCTTGCTGGCAAATGTCAGCTCGACGGCATATGACGGATATTTCTTGCCCGACTTCATGGTGCACGTCTGCCGGCCCTTGTAGGTGATGTGCATACATTGGTTGCGCACGCCTGCCGTGATGTAGTAGTCGAGCCGTTCACCCTTCTTCATCGAGTCGAAATTGATGTTGCGCAACTCGTAGAAGATGGAAAGCATGTCGAAGCCGACACCCTCGTTGCTCAACCGGCGGCGGTCGTTGCCCTTCTTGCTGCGCCAGCGGTACACATCGACCACGGTGCTGTCTATGTCTGTCCTGTCGGCCTCCGACACGGATTTGCAGATTCTACCATCCACGTAGCTGTGGTAGTAGTTGCGTTCGATGGCGCGGTAGCTGCCCTCGTTCGTCTTCTTGCAATACTCCAGCGGCACAAGCTGCGGCGTGTAGTAGCAATCGAGCGTGTCGCGCACCTTCATAATGGTCTCGACGATGCTGAGCGAACGTCCGCAGAGCTGCCCATGCCAGCGTTGGGAACCATCGGCCAACGTCTCTTCCCACAAGTTCAGCACGCCGCTGCCAGCCAGCTTCCAGATGAAGCCCCAGTGCCAATAGGCGTTATATTTCAGCGATTCGGTTTGTCTGGACGTTTTGGCTTTTTCTATGGCCAATGCCGTTTGCGCGCTCCCACACAGGAGCCATGCGCCCAATGCCAAACAGATGATCTTTTTCATTCTCGTCTTTTCTTGTCGTTAATGCTGTGAGTTTTATATTCCAATCTTCGTTTAGACCAGCCCGCCGCATGAAGGTTTAGAGCTTACCCAACTTCCGCAGGTATTCCTCGTTCTTGCTCTTCTTTTCCTTCTGCTCCTTCGGCTTGTTGATTTTCACCGCATCGGGCTTCTGTTTCACGACGGGGACCTCGGTCGGATTCCACGTCTGCTGCACGGTCCAGTTGGCCCGCAGCTGCAATTCGGCATTCAGATAATAGACCGTCTCGGGATGACGGCGCCCAGCCAGATTGCCCGTGTCGAAGAGGCCGTTTCCGTTCGCGTCGAGCACGATTCTCGCGTAGTAGGTTCCGGCCGGCACATGCACGAATTTCGCCTGATTGCCCACAACGGGCGAGGTCTGCTTCACGGCATCGCGACCGTCGAGCAGTTGCACGAATGCAGGCCCGGAAATGCCCTCGATGTTGAACAGGAGGTGGGCATAGTCTTCGGTCGATTTCTCCTTGAACGACAGCTGCGTGCGGTTGAGCGGATTGCCGTAAATGTCGCACATCGCAGCCGAATCGGCCACAAACTGATAGCTGAATTCGGGCGTATAGTGCGGGTGTGCAATTAGCGTGAAACGGCGCGGGTTGAGCGAATCCAGCTCCAGACGGAAGGCCATCTCTTCCCAGACAGAATCGCGCTGGAACATCAAGTGCAACATTTCCTGATGGAGCGAATCGATTGGGGCCGACGTTTCAAAACGAGGTTTGTCGCCGATGTCGAGCGTCGTGCCCGAAATCTGGCGCAGGGTCATGAAGTTGATTTTCGGCAACGAATCGGGCTTCTCGTCTTCCTTCCTGCTGCGGCGCTTCCTGTCTTTCGGTTTCTTGCCGTCGTTCTGTTTCTTGTCCGATGCCTGAGCCGCCCTCTGCACCGGCTTCAACAGCTGGATGGTGTCGGTGCGAGGCACATCAATGCCCAAGGTGTCGGTATGGAGATAGGTGAGCACCAGATTGAGCGTGTCGGCCGCATAGCAGGCGCTGTCTTTAATCCAATATGTCAAAGTGTCGAATGTCTGGTTCACTTCGGGCACCAGCAGGCTGTCGCACGGCACAAGCGAGCTGTCGGGCAGCATGAATGAAAGCTTCGGGAGGGAATCCATCCGCGTGGCAAACCGCACGTTGATGTGGATGGAGTCGGAGCGTCGGCAGTCGTCGAGATAGCGGGTCAGCTTGCCCTCGTTGAACGAGAACAGGACAACGCGCGCAGTGTCCATCGACGGCACGACAAGCGTGTCAACGAAACCAATATCTTCGGAAGCGAGGTCGTAGCGGTAGTTCGTGTTGCCGTCGTTCAGCGCATACATCCGATAGCGGCCCGGCGCACAACCAAGTATCGTGAATTTGCCGAATTCGTCAGTTTTTCCGGCTCGTTCGAAAGGTCGGGTCATGAAGATGCTGTCGTTGGCCGACAATGCAGATGTGTCGCCCTCCGCTACGCGATAAATTCCGACATACGCGCCGGTGACGGGTTCGAGGTTGGCAGCATTGAGCAGATAGCCGCAGATCTGGAGCGAATCGATGTGGTCGCCCGTCGAAAAAAGCAGCGAGAGATGCTCCATCGGATTGCCCTCGTTGTTGTCCTGCACGGCATTTCCCAAATCTAAGCTGTAGGTCGTGTTCGGTTTCAGCGTGTCGCCCAGCTCGATAGTCAGCGTCTTTGCGTTGCTCATGATGACAGGCGACTTTTCCTGTGGTGGCGAAACGGTCAGTTTGTCGTTGGCATTGTCCAACTTTATGTTCTCGTCAAAACGCATTGTGATGCGCTGCCGGCGGACGTTGGTCGCGCCATTGGCAGGGTCGGAATTCTTCAAGACGGGAGGGGTCTCGTCATACAGGCCGCCACCCGGCGAACCCACGCTGGCGCATCCCGCCAAAATGGCTCCAAAAACGGCGATTAGACCGCGCGAAAATGGCATTAAACGCCCTGACTTTGACCTAAACATGACGCGAAGATACACATATTTCAGTGAACATCATAAAATTTGCTACCAGATTTTACTTTTTCCTTTCTTTTTTATAGGAATTATTCTTTTTTTAACTACCTTTGCCGCTCGAATACGCAAAAAATAATTATTTAACTATAAACAACAAACACAAAAAAACAATGCAAAACAAAGGATTTGTATCCGTATTCGCAGTGTTGCTTGCGCTGGTTTGCTGCTATCAGATCTCATTCACTGTCGCAGTGCGCAGTGTCGAGAATGAGGCTAAGGAACTGGCCGCAGCTGCTGGCGACGAGACCTTGGAAAAGTATTACCTTGATTCACTTGCCGAGAACTGGACTTGGATGGGTGATACTTACAAGCAGGCCCAGGAAAAACAGATTGGTCTCGGTCTGGACTTGAAGGGCGGAATGAACGTTATTCTCGAAATTTCAGTTTCTGACGTATTGAAGGCACTCGCTGCCGAAAATGCCGATGACCCCACTTTCGTTGAGGCTATCCAGATGACCCAGTCGGGCGAAGCCGTCAGTGGCGACGAATTTCTCAATACATTCGCCGAGAACTTCCACAAGGTCAACCCGAACGCACGTCTGTCGAAGGTATTCAGCACATTGCAGCTGAAGGACAAGATCAAGAAGGACACTCCCGACTCTGAGGTGCTCGCAATCATCAAGCACGAAATGAACTCGGCTCTGGCCAACTCGTTCAACGTGCTCCGCAACCGTATCGACCGCTT
>DFJU01000119.1:0-209 GCA_002373755.1 Bacteroidales bacterium UBA3663
AATTGTTTCATTGGCCAATGCCATTATTTCGATGTTTTTGGCCGATGTCGCTGATTTTCCGAATTCCTCCCCCCGGGGAGGTTAGGAAGGGATCTGGGTCTCCAGTCTCTTCTTCCACAGCTTGTAGGCGGCCTTGTACTCCTTCACATCGGCCACAGGAGCCTCGGTAGCGATGAGTTTGAGCGTCTTGAAGGCGTCGTCGCTGTCCT
>DFJU01000119.1:269-19946 GCA_002373755.1 Bacteroidales bacterium UBA3663
TGAAGGCGTCGTCGCTGTCCTTGTATATGCCTGCACCGATGCCTGCGCCGTAGGCTGCACCGACCGATCCGTCGGTCTCATACAGTTCGATGGTTGCGCCGGTGACTGCGGCCAATGTGCGGCGGAAGAGCGGCGAGAGGAAGAGGTTGGCGTGTCCGGCCTTGATGGTCTTGATTTCCATGCCCATCTTCTGCATGATTTCGATGCCGTAGGCGAAGCTGAATGCGATGCCCTCCTGGGCGGCGCGCAGCATGTGGGCCTTCTTGTGGATGTTGAAGTTGATGCCGTGTACGCTGGCACCCGGATTCTCGTTCTGGAGCACACGCTCTGCACCGTTGCCGAATGGGATGACGCTCAAGCCTTCAGCTCCGACGGGGACGCTCTCGGCCAAGTCGTTCATTTCCGCGTAGCCGATGCCTTCCGGTGCGACGGTGCGCTTCATCCATGCGTTGAGGATGCCTGTGCCGTTGATGCAGAGCAGGACGCCGAGGCGGGTCTGTCCGTTCTCGCCGTGGTTGACGTGGGCGAAGGTGTTGACGCGGCTGAGCTTGTCGTAGTTCACATCGCCCAACACGCCATAGACGACGCCCGATGTGCCGCCCGTGGCAGCGATTTCGCCCGGCTTCATCACGTTGAGCGACAGGGCATTGTTCGGCTGGTCGCCGCCTCGGTAGCTGATGGGCGTTCCGGCGGGGATGCCAAGTTCATTGGCCACAACCTCGCACACACAGCTCTGCACAGAGAAGGTAGGGACGATGTCGGCGATGATGCTCTCGGGGAAGCCGAAGTGCTTCATCACGTCCTTGCTGACGCAGTTGTTCTTGAAGTCCCAGAACATGCCCTCCGACAGGCCGCTCACGGTCGTCTTCTTGTCGCCGCCCGACAGACGCAGTGCGATGTAGTCGCCCGGCAGCATGATCTTGTCAATCTGCTTGAAGACTTTCGGCTCGTTCTTCTTCACCCAAGCCAGTTTTGCTGCGGTGAAGTTGCCCGGGCTGTTCAGCAAGTGGGAGAGGCACTTTTTAGGGCCGATGGCCTTGAACGCCTTGTTGCCGAAGGGGACAGCGCGGCCGTCGCACCAGATGATGGATGGACGGAGCGGCTTGCCATCCTTATCGACGCAGACCAGACCGTGCATCTGATAGGAGATGCCGATGGCCTTGACGTCGGCCAACGAACCGCCAGCCTTGGCCGCTACGCGACTTGTGGCCTGCTTCAGTTCGTCCCACCACATTTCGGGTTCCTGCTCGGCCCAACCGGCCTTCTTTGCGATGATTGGAGCCTCGGCGTCGGGATATTGTGCGCTGGCCACGGTGCGGCCAGTCTCGGCATCGACCAACGACGCTTTCACCGATGAGGTGCCGATATCATAACCTAATAAGAGATTCATATTTGTTTGATTGATGTTTTATAATTGAGTGTTGATTTTTTTATGGCCGATGCCTTACGCAATCACAGCTTCACCTTGCCGACCTGGAACTTGTAGAAGCGGGCGGCGCGATGGCTCACGTTCTGCTCCCACTCGTCGAGCGGCACGATGTATGGCTTGTTCATGATGAACTTCGAGAAGTTGCGCACGTCGAGTTCGTGCCCGCAGATCTGTTCGTGCACGCGACGCAGCTGCAAGGCCGTGAATTTTGGCGGCAGCATCTCGAAAATCAGGTGGGGCTGCTGCACGGAGAGCATTTCAAGCTCCTTCAGGACCTCGCGGATTATGGTGCTGTGGTCGAAAGCAAGTTCGGGCAGCTCGCTCACCTTGTACCATGCGGCGTCGTGGCCGGCGAAAGTGCGGTGGGTGCGGTTGTTGATGCGCACGAGCGACAGGTATGCGATTGTCACGATGCGTCCGATCTTCTGCTTGATGGCGTTTTCCAGCCAGAGCACGTCCTTCGGGTTGTTGGTGCGCGTCGGCGAACCGAAAGCGCGGAACTGGCGCACGTAGTGGTTCTGCGAGCCGGTCAGCTGGTTCAGGATGTCGTTGGCTGCATCGTCGAGGTCTTCGTCGGCATAGAGCAGTCGGCCTGGAAGCTTCAGCGAATTGTATTGGCTGTTCGGATCCTCTTCACCTTGGCGGGAGAGGAGCACCTTTAGCGATTCGCCGTCATATCCGAGGATGACACAGTCCACCGAGACGTGCGGATCGAATGAGTTGAGTGTTGTGTTTTCTGCCTGCATGATGGAGATTTGGTTGGTTGATTATCGTCTTTTGCCGGAGAATGATTGCGGAAAATCCGTCGTCATTTTCCATCGGTTTCAGCGGCGGCAAAGGTATTCGATTTCGTTGTTCCGACCAAATAAAAACCGCATCATTTTCGGCCGTTTTTCCCCGTTTTCGACGTGTCGCGCCGGTCGAGTTATCGTATTTTGTACAATAACCCGTGTGGCGTGTCTGACGCGCTATTTTGGTTGTGCAATCGAAATTCTATGCGTTGCAAAGGGGATTCGTTCCGGTGCCGGCACTTATCGTAAATAATACAATATCTCTCAAAATGTTAAAAAAGATTAAAACCGGATGGCGGCATGGCATTTATTTTGGGCAGAGTTGAAAAGTGGCTAAATTTGCGCGCTTGCGACTGCCCTTTTTCAGTGGCATTATGGCCGATGTCCCAGCCCGCGGCGAGTCTGTCGGTGCAGTGCCGTCGGGCAATCGGAAAATAGTCGCGTAGCGCAGTCAAAGGCATATTTTTTCGGAAATCATTGTTCGAAACAGAGAAACATCGGACATAACACAGATTAATAAAGATGATAAGAAAGATTTTAATTGCAAATCGTGGCGAGATTGCCATCCGCGTGATGCGCGCCTGCTACGAAATGGGAATCCGCAGCGTGGCGGTCTATAGCGAGGCCGACCGTACGTCGCGCCATGTGCTGTATGCCAACGAGGCGGAATGCATCGGCCCTGCACCAAGCAGCGAGAGTTACCTTTGTATCGACAAGATTATCGAAGCAGCCAAGAAGCATAAGGTCGATGCCATCCATCCGGGCTACGGATTCTTGAGCGAGAACGCCGAATTTGCACGCCGCTGCGAGGAGGAAGGCATCATCTTCATCGGCCCAAATCCGCAGACGATGATCGACATGGGCGACAAGATTCAGGCGCGCCGTCACATGATTGCCGCCGGAGTGCCCGTCGTGCCCGGTACGCAGGATCAGCTCAATTCGCCCGAAGAGGCCATCGGTGTGTGCAAGACCATCGGCTTCCCCGTCATGATCAAGGCGTCGATGGGCGGCGGCGGCAAGGGTATGCGTCTCGTGCACCGCGCCGAGGATGTCGTCGAGGCATACAATGCCTGCAAGAGCGAGGCCCTGTCGGGTTTCGGCGACGACACTGTGTATATTGAGAAGTTTGTCGAGGGTCCGCACCACATCGAGTTTCAGATTATGGGCGACAAGTACGGCAACGTCGTCCACTTGGGCGACCGCGAGTGTTCGGTGCAGCGCCGTCACCAGAAGGTCGTCGAGGAGTCGCCGTCGCCGTTCGTCGATCCGGAACTGCGCCAGCAGATGGGTGCAGCCGCCGTTGCTGCGGCCAAGGCTGTGGGCTACGTCGGCGCGGGAACCATCGAGTTCCTCGTCGATAAGTACAAGCATTTCTACTTCCTCGAGATGAACACGCGTCTGCAGGTGGAGCACCCGATTACCGAAGAGGTCGTCGGCCTCGACCTTGTCAAGCTGCAGATTCAGGTGGCCGATGGTCAGCCTCTGCCGTTCAAGCAGGAGGACATCAAGCAGCGCGGCCATGCCATCGAGTGCCGCATCTGTGCCGAGGATACGGACAACAATTTCCGTCCGGCGCCGGGTACCATTGGCCTTCTGGTCGAACCGCACGGCCCGGGCATCCGCATCGACAGCGCGGTCTATCCGGGCTACGAGATTCCGATGTACTACGACCCGATGATCGGCAAGCTCATCGTCTGGGCCACTACGCGAGAATATGCCATCGAACGTATGCGCCGCGCGCTCTATGAATATAAGGTGGCCGGCCTTGTGACCAACATCCGCTATCTGCGCCGCATCATCGACGTGCCGCAGTTTAAGGAGGGCTGCTACGACACGTCGTTCATCGAGGTCAACCAGGAGCGTCTGCGTCCGCGTCCGGGCTTCAAGAACGATTCGGAGGACATCGCCATCATCGCGGCCTACATCGACTATCTGATGAACTACGAGGAGAACAAGCCGGATGATGCATCGGCCAACAGCTCCGCCTTGAACCGCTGGCGTTCGTTCGGATTGCAGAAGGGAGTGTTGCGAGTTTAAAGACCCTCTCCCCAGCCCTCCCCCGTAATGGGGAGGGGGCGAAGGATACCCTCAGCTGTCGGAAAAATTTCGTACGTTAAATCATATTTTTTCAGTGATTCCGAGGCAAGAAAGGAGTCTTAATTCGCGTAGCAATGGAATGTCGAACTATGGCATTGCCGTTGGCCCCGCAAAATTCAAAATTTCAAAAAATTTCACTATGGAGATTCAAATTGGAAACCGTTTGGCCGAAGTGACCCTGCTCGGCAAGGAGGGCAACCAGGTGTCGATAGAGATTGACGGAAAGGTCTATCACGTTGACATCTGCATGTTCGCCAATGGGCAGGTTTCGGTGCTCAACAACGGAATATCGTATAATGCGACGCTCATCAAGGGCGACAACCCGAAACACTATCGCGTAGCGCTCAACTACTCCAACTACGAGGTCGATATGCTCGACTCGCAGGCCAAGTACATGCGTATGCGACGTAAGGCCGACAGCGAAAAGCAGGCCGACAAGATCAAGGCCCCGATGCCGTGCAAGATAGTCAAGACCTACGTCACGCCGGGCCAGCAGCTCGCTGCGGGCGACATCGTGCTCACCATCGAGGCGATGAAGATGCAGTCGAACATCTCGGTGACCGAAGCCTGCACCGTGGCCGAAGTGAAGTGTGCCGAAGGCGACAGCGTTATGGCCGATCAAGTTCTTGTAACCCTCAAACTACAGTAAAAAATGGAACAAGCAAAGAAACTCAGCGTTCGTGAACGCATCAACATATTGTTGGACAAGGACACCTTTGTCGAGGTGGACCGATTCGTGAAACATCATTGCACCAACTTCGGCATGGAGCAGAAGCGCGTGGCGGGCGACGGCGTCGTTGCCGGATATGGCAAGATTGACGGCCGCATCGTCTTCGTCTATGGCTTTGACTTCGACGTGCTCGGCGGTTCTCTTTCTGCGGCCAATGCAGCAAAGATCGCCAAGGTCCAGGATGCCGCATTGAAGAACGGCGCACCCATCATCGGCCTCAATGACAGCGGCGGCGCACGCATCCAGGAGGGCATCGAGTCGCTCTCCGGCTTCGGCGAGATTTTCTACCGCAACGTGCAGGCATCGGGCGTCATCCCGCAGATATCGGCCATCATGGGCCCATGCGCAGGCGGCTCGTGCTATAGCCCGGCATTGACCGACTTCATCCTGATGGTGCGTGGCGAGTCGCAGATGTTCATCACCGGCCCGAACGTCGTCAAGCAGGTGACCAACGAGGAGTGCGACAAGGAGTCGTTGGGCGGCACCGAAGTCCACAGCACGAAGTCGGGCGTATGCCAGTTTGCGTGCGACAGCGACGAGGAGTGTCTGATGACCATCCGCGAACTCATCGGCTTCCTGCCGAGCAACAATATGGAGGACGCGCCCGTCCATCCTGCCACCGACGAGGTGACCCGCGAGGTGCACGAGTTGGAGGGCATCGTCCCGGCCAATCCGAATGTCCCCTACAACATCAAGGACATCATCGAGCCGATCTGCGACCACCAGTATTTCTTCGAGGTCGCACCGAATTTCGCCAAGAACATCGTGGTCGGTTTCGGCCGCATGGCAGGTCGCACGGTCGGTTTTGTGGCCAATCAGCCTCAGGTCCTGGCCGGATCATTGGACATCGACGCCAGCGAGAAGGGCGCACGTTTCGTCCGCTTCTGCGACTGCTTCAACATCCCGATTGTCACCATCGAAGACGTGCCGGGCTTCCTGCCGGGCATGAATCAGGAGCACGGCGGCATCATCCGTCACGGTGCAAAACTGCTCTACGCCTATGCCGAGGCCACCGTTCCGAAGGTCACGCTCATCACCCGCAAGGCATACGGCGGCGCATACATCGTGATGAACTGCAAGCAGTTGGGCGCCGATGTGAACTTGGCCTACGAATCGGCTGAAATCGCCGTGATGGGAGCCAAGGGCGCAGTCTCCATCCTCTACCGCAAGGAGACGCCAGAGCAGCAGGCCGAGCGCATCAAGGAGTACGAGGCCAAGTTCAACAATCCGTATTGCGCGGCCGAATTGGGCTTCATCGACGACATCATCGCGCCGTCCGACACCCGCAAGGCCATCATCAAGGCCCTTGAGTGCTGCCGCAACAAGAATCAGAGCAATCCGCCCAAGAAGCACGGCAATATGCCTGTGTAATCAAGAGGGTTGGGAAAGGCTCAAAAAGGGAGTAAAAAGGGGAGTAAAAGGGACAATACAAATGGTTCCTAAAAACTCCCGTCAAACACAGCAAACGTCTCTTTTACTCCTTTTCGGTACAAATGCCTAATCTCCATATTTTTTATGAAAAAGAGACTTTTTCTTCTTGCGGCTCTCTTTGTGGGAGTCACGCTGTGTGCCTTTGCTAAGAAATCGGCCACGAAAACACCGGAACCCAAACAGCCCAAGTATGTGTTCTATCTGATTACCGATGGAACGGGCGTCAACACCTTGCAGTTGGCCGAATATTATCGTGGCCAATGTCAGGGAATCATCGGCCGAGTGCCGCTCTTCATGTGTGCGAACTATCCCGTCTATGGTGTGAGTGCCACTTGGTGCACGTCGAGTGACGTGACCGACAGTGCTGCGTCGGGAACGGCATTGGCCTCGGGTACGAAAACCTACAGCAATGCCATCGGCGTCGCAACCGACTCGGTCACACCGATTTACAGCATCGCTACGCGAGTTCACGAAATGGGCTACGCGGTGGGTGTCGGCACAACGGCATCGGTCAACCACGCCACTCCGGCCGCCCAATATGCGCACAACCGTTCGCGTCACAACTATTACGACATCGGCTCGCAGCTGCCGGGCACGGGCTTCGAATTCTTTGCCGGCTCGCGCTTCCAGTTGGAATCGGCCAAGAACACGCCCGAAAACCGCAAGGCGCTCGAAGACGGCTGCGCCAAGGCTGGCTATACCGTCACCAAGGGGCTGAAGGATTTTGAGGCCAATGGACGCAACGCCGACAAGGTCGTGATGTTCCAGGACGCCGACATCGACAACGACGACATGCCCTACTGGATGGACCGTCAGCCCGGCCAGGTGACAATCGTCGACCAGTTCCGCGCCGAGATTGACTTCCTCTACCGCAAGAGCCAGCAGAAGGGCTACAAGGGCTTCTTCCTGATGAACGAGATTGGTGGTATCGTCGATCATGCCTGCCATTCGAACGATGCTGCGGCTGCGGCCTACGAGGTGATGGCTGTCGATAGCTGTATGCGCATCGCCTTCGAGTTCTACCAGCAGCATCCCGACGAGACGCTCATCATCCTCACGTCCGACCATGAGACCGGCGGCTTGACCCTGGGACGACAGTCGGGCGGCTACAAATTGACCTCCGACGTGCTGAAATATCAAAAATGTTCGGTCTATGAGGCCAACAAGCACATGAAGGAACTCGCCGCGCAGAAGGGCGGTTTCGACAAGCTCGCGTGGGAGGATGCCAAGGCGCAGCTCGCAGCCGACTTTGGCTTTTGGGAGCACGTCAAGATCCGTCCGAACGAGGAGAAGCGGTTGCGCGAACTGTTCGACAAGACCGTCTCGGGCGATGTGGCCGACACAAAGTCGCTCTATGCCTCCAACAAGGCATTCGTAGCCGAGGCGCTGCGCATCATGCAGGACAAGGCAAGCATCGGCTGGACCACGGGCGGCCACACAGCCGGACTGGTTCCGTGCATCGTCTGCGGCGTTGGCCAGGAGCAGTTCATGGGCCACAACGACAATGCCGAGATTGCCCGCAAGATTGGCCGACTGCTTGGCCTTGAGATGTAGCCTGACGGAACGCGCTACGCGATTTGAGACTTAAAAATGCGCCGCACGCCTTTCAAAAAAGTCGCGTAGCGGTTGCTGAAAACCATTTTTGTCCGCGAAAATTTTGTGTTTTTGCGGACATTTTGTATCTTTGCGCCCACATTTGTGCAAAAAGACGCAAATTCTTAATTTTTAACAACATAACAAGACTAAAAATGAACATTTCAAAGCAAGTTGTTGACGATGTGAACATCGTGCTCAGCCTGGAGATTGAAAAGGCCGACTATGTAGAGGCCGTAGAGAAGGAACTCAAGAAAATCCGCAAGCGCGTTCAGATGCCAGGTTTCCGTCCCGGCATGGTGCCAGAAGGTCTGGTGCGCAAGCAGTACGGCACATCGGTCAAGGTTGAAGAGGTGAACAAGGTAATCAGCGATTCACTGTTCAGCTACATTCGCGACAACAAACTGAACGTCTTGGGCGAGCCTATGGCCGACGAGACTTCGCAGGTTGACATCGTGAACGACGACAACTTCACACTCAAGTTCAACGTAGCCGTAGCTCCTGAGTTCGAACTCAAGCTTGACAAGACCGTCAAGGTTCCTTACTACACCATCAAGGTAGAGGACAAGATGATGAACGACCAGATTGAGGGCATGCGCCGCCAGTATGGTTCGACTGTCCAGGTCGATGACGTTGAAGAAAACGACGTAGTGAAGGGCGACATCGCCGAACTTGACGAGAATGGCAACATCAAGGAGGGCGGCATCGTAGCATCGAACGCAACAATCTTGCCACGCTACATGCAGAGCGAGGACGAGAAGAAGAAGTTCATCGGCGCAAAGAAACTCACTTCGGTTGACTTCAACCCAGCTGCTGCCTACAACAACAACCAGTCGGAAATCGCAAGCCTCTTGCAGAAGCCACAGGCCGAAATCGCAGGCATTACCGCCAACTTCCGCTTCACCATCAGCGAGATTTCACGCCGTCAGTTGGCCGAGATGAACGAAGAGTTCTTCAAGTCGGCCTACGGTGAGGAATGCACAACCGAGGAGGCTTTCAAGGCTAAGGTTTCGGACACCATCGCAGCACAGCTCGCAACCAACAGCGAATATAAGTTCAACCTCGATGCCAAGGATGCCCTGATGAAGCAGGTTGGCACGTTGAAGTTCCCGGAGGAGACCCTCAAGAAGTGGCTGCTCGCAAAGGATGAGAAGCGTGACGAGAAGAAGCTCGACGAGGATTTCCCGCACATGATGGAAGACCTCACCTGGCAGCTCATCGAAGAGAAGGTCGTCAGCGCAAAGGAAATCAAGCTGAACGATGACGACTTGAAGAACGAGGCCCGCGAGATGCTCAAGGCTCAGATGATGCAGTACGGCATGAGTGACCTGCCGGAAGAGTACATGAACAGCTATGCCGAAAGCATGTTGAAGGACGACAAGCAGCGCGGTCAGCTCCGCGACGGTGCTCTTGCCCGCAAGGTGATGGCTGAAATCAAGTCGGCCGTCTCGATCACCAAGAAGGAGGTTACTCTGGAGAAGTTCCAGGAGATGTTCAAATAAATCGACATTCTACAGTCTACGATAACAAACCGGCATCGATCCGAAAAGGGTCGGTGCCGGTTTGCTATATTCATCGGGTTCGATTTTTTTGGGGCAACGCCATAGCACTGCCTTTCAAGACCAAAATCTGCCTGCTAATGGTTTAAAAACTTAGTCTAATATTTCTCGCATTTGTTTCGGGTTAGACATGCTTTTATTTTGTATTTGCAATCTCGAAATGGCAAAACAGGGAGGGGCAATTGGCTTTTTTATCGAAATAATCTAAATCGTGGAATTTTCTTTGAAGTTGCTGTAAAATTCGTCTTCTTTGTTGCGCATTATGGCATGTGCAATTGCATCTTATTATCACAATATTATTAATTTTAATCCTAAAAAGTTATGAGAAAAACTTATTTCTGGCTGCTTTGCAGTATGTTTGTGTGTGGAACATTGGTAGTGACCTCATGTAGTGACGACGATGACGACAACAATGGCGGATCAGTACAAATGAGCCAAGTGAACTATGAAAAGACGGGCGGTTCTGGTGCCGTTACATTGTCCAGTGGCGAAAAGATTGATTTCCAAGTGCCTCAGTGCAGCGAAGAAAACATGGCTGGTGCCTCGATTGTGAACGATGAGCTTTCGGTCAATCTCTATGAGTCGGGTGAAGGCAGTGACGGGTCGTGGAGCTATAGTTCGTGCAACCTTAGTGTCGATGGCTATTCTGCCAATAAGTCGGAGTACAGTGACGTGTATTTCTATTTCAGCCAAAGCAGCGGCGGCGGTAGCCAGACATTCCAGAGCGTGGTGAGCGAAACGCGTGCTGAAGGTTATGGCAACAAGTTGGTCGTGACGCAGTTGAGCGACGGGTCGTACAAGTTCGTGATTACGGGCGATGCCTATGCCTACGATTCTAACAGCGGTGGTCAGGGCAACAGCAATGTGGCCAATGCTACAGTCAGCGTCGAGTTCGTTGTGCCTTTGGCCGCCAATGCAAGTACCTCGACTAATGTGTCAAGCAAGCAATCGTCTTATCCGAGTTTCATGCCGTGGCTGGGAAAGACGGTCGATGGAGTATGTGTGATAAACAAGAGCCAGTACGTGGGCAATGCCGTCATGTTGTGGTACTATGACACGTCGCTCGGCTACAGTGATTACGAGGACTTGAAGAATCAGGCTATCAAGGCTTTGGGCAATCCTGTGGATTGTTATGACAAGAGTGAAGGTCAGCAGCCAAATCAGGACTGGGAAGATATGTGCTACTCCTATTTCTACAAAGACGGCAAGTTCATCATGGTTTCCTATTGTCCGTGGCGTGTTGAAGAAGACCCGCAGTATTACCAGCTGCCCAAAGGCTGGGATGCACTGATGGCAACCCACGCTGCACGCATTCAGGTCCATGCTATCGAGGGCATGTCGTTCGACTATACAGCCCTGCTGAATGGCCACAGGTGATAGATGATATTGCAAAAAGAATAAGGCGGAAACGAAGGTCTTTTGGGCCGATGTTTCCGCCTCGATTTGTGTCGTTCTTTTCTTGACGACAGCGAAGAAGGGCAATGGATGGCTGTCCAATGACATTGTCCACACAAAATGGAGGACAATCATTGCCCTTATTTCCACTCCAGTTCGACGCGTTCAATCAGGCTCGCGCTTGCGCCGGTCGAACCGGTGTGCTGTAAGTAGAATGTGCATAGTGAATCGTCGGCCGCAGATGGTTGAATAGGCGCACTGAGGGTGAGTGTGTCGCCGTTGTGCGATGCCGTGGCCAATAGTTCTTTCCCGTCGGACATGACAGTGATTTCGCACGATGTCAAATAGCTTGCATAGACTTTTTCGTCGCCGATTGGAGTGACGATGCCATCCTGGTAGTGAACAAGCTGCATCACGACGGCGCGGTCGTAGTCGGGTGTGCGACGTATGCGCAAAGCGTAGCCGGTCAATGTCTTTGCATCGAACTTGACTCCGATGTCGAGGTATTGGCCCGTTGCGCTGCCGAAACCCTGTCCGGCGGTCTTTGCTGGCGTAATCAACAGCTTGGCGGTCATCGCCTTGCATGATTTCCGTGCCGGAGTGTAGAATGCACGCGCGCCCTTTGTTGCTTCATTAAGGCCGATGCTCCCTGCTGCGCCGTCCACTCCATGGCCATAGAACCATGCATTGTGCGGTTGCGGCTGCCAATTGTAGGTCTGCGTGTCGGCCGGCTTGAATGCGTCAAACGTCCAGCATCCGGCTTGCAATTTCGGCTGGAATTGCACTGGAATATCGTGAAAATCAGTCGTCAACGAACTCTCTTCGCCCTTCGCGGCGGCTATGTTGCGGCCGATTGGAGCCTCGGTTTCGGCTGCTACGCGAATTCCGGGGTGTGTTATGTCCAATTTCGGCGTCACGCAAGCCATCAACCGGTAGTCGGCATCGGCTGGCGAAATCGCGTAGTTCGATGCATCGGCCGTCAATCCATGACGCACGGCGATGGTGTCGCTCTTGTCGGTCATCGAGAATCTGTACCAAGTGACGTGGCTCATGTCGTTGCCATCGACATTCAGTTGGTAATCAAGGTGTACGATGCCTTTCTTCCGGTCGATTTTGAGCGATGGCTTGCGCGCAAAACCTGGTGCTGCGTCCAATTGCGGGGTGAGATGAAGTCGCGTAGCGGCGGTCAGACCGGATGGCATTGTGGCCGAAATCGTGGCGTCGCTGCCGATGCGGCGTTTGGCGGGTTGTCCGTTCCAGCAGAAAAACTGGATTTGCAGCGGCCGCGTATCTTCGTCTTCGTTCAATGTGCGTTGGCCGACTGGACTCAGTCGCATATGGGTCGGCAAAGGTCCGTGTAGCAGATTATCGATGGTAAATGCCTCAAGCAGAGGTAGTTCGGTTATGTCGGTCGCGCCCTCTATTTTGAGCGGATGGCCGTTGAGTGTCACATCGCTGTAGTAGCATGGCGCATCGTTCGTGCCATAGCAGGGCACTACGCGGATTTCTTCGCCGTCGAGCTGTCTGATTTGTGTGCGGATGAGGTTGATTCCGCCGCGCGTCTTGCAGAAATACTGCGTCCCGCGCACGTGCGTGTCAATTTTACAGTCGATGAAGACGGCACCGAAGTCGGGCGTGCCCCAAAATGGCTTGCTCGAAAAGAACTCGAAGTGGCATCGCTGGTAGATGGCGGCGCCTTCAAGTGCATCGTCGGTACATTCAAAATGGCAGTCGGAAAACAGCGCTCGACGCACTCCGCTGAATGGGCATAGGTTCAGTCGGCTGATGAAACGACAGTTCGACGCCTCGACGAAATCGGCATTGGTGTGTATGAGCTGGGCCTGCACTATGGCGTTGGCCCGGCGTGGTCGGTTGAGTCGTGGGTCGCGCGGATAGACCAGATCGACCGAGCAATAGTTGCCGAATGTGACGTTGCTGGCCTCGATGTTGTGCGCGTCGATGTAGAACATCGTAAAATTGCCGATTGCGCCTTGTGTCTGGCCTCGGTTGCAGGCCAGAACGACATCTTCGGGATTGTCGCTTTGGCCGACAATGCGCAGGTTGGGGCATTTCAAACGGAAGCCGTAGGGCGTGCCTTCGCTGTTGGAACTGACGCGGCGGATTGCCGGCTCGTCGGGATCGTCAACCCAATAGACACCGGGTGCGATGTCGAGCGTAATCGTGTCGGAAGGAGTCGCCTGCAAACGGTTGATAGCAGCAAGCGCCTCCTGTACCTGATTAAAGAGGTAGGGAGACGCTTCTGCATCGGCATTGCTCAGATTCTGGTCGAGCAGCAGATGGCGTTCGTTGTAGTTGACTCCGGCAAGGATGATGTCAGGCAGGATTGCCAGCATCGTTAGCAGGAGAGGAGCTTTCATTTGCGTTGTTGTTTGCGTTGGACGGATTCTTGAGCAGTTCAAACTGATCGACGAAAATCTCGGTGATGTAGTGGCGGACGTTGCTCTGGTCGATCCACTGGCGTGAGCGGAGTTTTCCTTCCAGATAGACGAATGAGCCGCGGTGCAGCTGACGCTCTACGCGTTCAGCGACGCCTTGCCACGCCACGATGTTGTGCCACTCGGTTTTTTCCGGCACTTCTTCGCCGGAGCGTTTGCGGTAGGCTCGTTCGGATGTCGCCAATGGGAATGATGCGCACACGTTGCCGTCTTCAGTGCGTCGGATTTCAGGTTCACGTCCCACATTTCCTAAGAGAATGACTTTGTTTACTGACATAGTACAAGAATGGTATTGGTTAAAAAGTTCAATTTGGTCGGTGTTATATGCAAATAGCAAAACGTCGCAAAGATATACGGAATTTTGTCTGTTTGCAAATTATTTTTCCTTTTTATTTAAAAAATGTGAAAAAATGTCCGTCGGCATTGAAATGAGGCTTTTTGCGACGATGTCCGATGGGTTCAAATTCGCGTAGTGCAAAAGTCGCGCTGCCGTTCGATGTCCGATGGCTTCCGTTCCGTCCATTTTGATTGGTAAATTGTCGACAAAAAACGAGGTAAAATGCGGTTGGTTTTCGTAAATTTTTGATTTTCAGTTGGCAAAAAAACTTTGACGGCGGAGTTAAGGTTGAATTTTTTTGAAAAAAAGCAATGCATTTCTTGTTAATACGAAAAATAGCAGTATCTTTGCAAGCCGAATTCCGAAAAAATAGTGTAAAACAACATAATGTATCAAAAGAAATTATGACTAAAGCAGAAATCGTAGCCCAGATTGCAAAGCAGACTGGACTTGATAAAGAAACAGTTTTGACCGTAGTGGAGCAGTTCATGTTGAACGTGAAGGAATCTTTGGTTGAAGGCGAGGCTGTTTACCTTCGTGGTTTTGGTAGCTTCATCATTAAGAAGCGTGCCACAAAAACTGCTCGCAATATTAAGGAAGAGCGTTCAATCATCATCCCTGAGCACAACATTCCAGCCTTCAAGCCTGCAAAGAGTTTTGTCGGCAGAGTGAGCGGACTTGCTGTTGAAGACGAAGATTGAATTCTAAAAAAGAAAGAAAAGTAATATAGTTTAACCCTTTAAAGAAAAATTGCTATGCCAAACGGTAAGAAGCACAAGCGTCACAAGATGGCTGTTCACAAGCGTAAAAAGCGTCTTCGTAAGAATCGCCACAAGCATTAATCTAAAACAGGGGTGCATATTTGTGCCCCTGTTTCTTTAATTCCCTAACCTACACAAAAATGACAAGAGAAGTAGTCATCGATGTGCAGCCGAAGGAGATTACAATCGGTCTCTTGGAGGACGGGCGTCTGGCTGAATATCAGCGGGAATCGCAGAATGCCTCATTTTCGGTTGGCAACATCTATCTGGCCAAGGTGCGCAAGCTCATGCCAGGATTGAACGCTGCTTTCGTCGATGTGGGGTACGAAAAAGAGGGATTCATTCACTATCAGGATCTTGGCCCGCAATTCAAGACGTTGGCCAGATTCGTCAAGCAGCAATTGTCCGACCGGAAGCATCTGCTTCCCCTCGACCGAGTGAAGCGCGAATCGGACCTTGAGAAAGATAGCACCGTTTCCGACGTTTTGCAGGCAGGGCAGGAGATTCTGGTTCAGATTGCCAAGGAACCCATTTCGACCAAGGGTCCGCGCCTAACGAGCGAAATCAGCCTTCCGGGCCGCTTCATGGTGCTGATTCCTTTCCAGGATAAGGTTTCGGTGTCCGCGAAAATCAAATCGAGCGAAGAGAAGACCCGCCTCAAGCAGATCATCAATGGTATCCGTCCCAAGAATTTCGGTGTAATCATCCGCACGTCAGCGCAGGGTGCCGCCGCCGAAGATTTGACACAGGAGATGACCACGCTCACGCATCGCTGGGAAGAGGCGATGCAAAAACTCATGAAAGGCCAGCTGCCGTCGCTCATCTACGAGGAGACCAGCCGTGCTGTGGCATTACTTCGCGACATCTTCAATCCGTCGTTTGAGAACATCTGGGTTAATGATCCAGGCACGTTCGCTCAGATAAAGGAATATGTCCATCTGATCGCCCCTGAAAAGGCAGACGTGGTTCATCTCTACGACGGTGAATTGCCGATTCTGGATAAGTTCGACGTGACGCGGCAAATCAAGTCGTCACTTGGCAAGACGGTTTCGTGCAAAGCTGGTGCGTACATCATCATCGAACACACTGAAGCGCTGCATGTGATTGACGTCAACAGCGGACATCGCAGCCATCAGGCAGACGATCAGGAGGAAAACGCGTTGGCTGTCGATATGGCTGCGGCCGATGAAATTGCACGCCAGATGCGTTTGCGCGACATGGGCGGAATTGTGGTAATCGACTTCATCGATCTTGCCACGGCTGAACATCGCGATCAGCTCTATCAGCACATGAAAGAACTGATGCAGAGCGACAGAGCGAAACATAACATCTTGCCGCTCAGTAAGTTCTGTTTGATGCAGATTACGCGACAGCGCGTTCGTCCGGTTATGGATGTCCAGACGGCCGAGGCGTGTCCGGTGTGTGGCGGCAAGCATATGGTCAAGCCGTCGATTCTCTATCCGGAGATGCTCGAGTCGAAGCTCGAATACTTGACGCAGGAACTGAAAGTGAAAAAATTCCATTTGCACGTACACCCGTTCGTGGCAGCCTATTTGAAGCGAGGATGGATTTTTTCCCGCCTCTGGAAGTGGAAGATGCGTTTCGGTCGCGGTCTGCATTTAGTCACCGACCAAAGCATGGAACTTCTGCAATACAAGGTCTTCGACGCCGACCATAACGAAGTCGATTTGCGTCAACCTATTGACGATCATGTCTGAATCTAATATCTTCCCTTCACTGCGTCGTTCAGGAAGGGAAGATTTTTCTTTATTGCGTTGTCCGATGCCGTTTTATCCGGATGATTGTCCGTGCGGCATCGTATAGGTAAAAATATTTTGAAAAATGTCGAAAATTATACTTGAAAATGCCTTGGGGCGAATGCCGCAGACGCGGATGGCATCGCCTGTCAATTTCCGTCTTGATGATGGCGAACATATTGCCGTCATGGGACCGAATGGCGGCGGAAAGAGCTGTTTGCTCGACCTCATCACGGGCAAAAATCTGCTTATGCAGGGTTCTTTGGTCTATGATTTTGGCGAAGGTGTCGCTCCGTCGGCTTATGGAAACATTGTGCAGCTCACGTTTGAGGATGCACTCGGCTCGGTCGAGAAGCCGTATTATTTCCAGCAGCGTTTCAATTCGCAGGACCGCGACGAGTCGCCTTTGGTGTCGGTCGTGCTCAAACGGGCGTTGGCATCGGGCAACGTGTCGGCAACGGGACTTTCGGCCGATGAAGCACGCGCGGCGGGTCATGGACTGACGGAAGATGAGGCGCGTGCTGCCGGTGCCGAGGATGATGCCGAGTTCTTGGCCAATCCCTTGCTCGACACATTCATGATGCGGCCGCTCCTGCAAAAGCGCATGGTGCTGCTTTCAAGTGGAGAAATGCGTCGTTATCAGTTATTTAAGTATCTGATTAAACGACCGAAAGTCCTCATCGTCGATAACCCATTCATCGGCCTTGATGCCCCGATGCGCGAGCAGTTGGACGGCTTCTTCCGACAGCTTGTCAATAGTGGCGAGGTACAGATCATTATGGTTCTTTCGATGCTCGACACTGTGCCCAACTATATAACTCACGTAGTTCAGGTTGACGGAATGTGTGTGCATGAGCGGCAGACGCGAACTGAATATTTGTCCGATTTGACCGATTTCAGTGGGTCGCCGATGTCGCGCCTGTCGGACGATTTGAAACGCCAGATGCTTGCTCTCCCCGTGAATCCGGTCGCCAATCTGACGGCCGATGGAAGTGTCACGGACGAAATCATTTCGATTCGCGATTTGAGCTTGCCTTTGCCCGACACCGACCGCGTTTTGTACGGAGGTCTGAACTGGACTGTGCGACGTGGCGAAAAATGGGCATTGCAAGGAAGAAATGGCGCTGGAAAATCGACTCTTTTGAGCTTGATTTGTGCCGATCATCCAGCTGCCTATGCTTGCGACATCAGTCTGTTCGGACGTCGTCGAGGAACAGGTGAAAGTATTTGGGAAATAAAGAAATACATCGGTTTTGTGTCGCCGGAATTCCATCGTGCCTACAAGGAGAATCGTCCGGCCATCGACATCGTGGCTTCTGGCTTGCATGACTCGGTCGGCCTATACAAGAAACCGCGTCCCGAACAGGTCGAAATCTGTCGTTTCTGGATGCGGGTGTTTGGAATCGAATCGTTGGCCGACAGACTTTTCCTGACACTTTCGGCCGGCGAGCAGCGTCTGTGTCTTCTGGCCCGTGCTTTCGTCAAGGATCCCGCTTTGCTCATCCTCGACGAACCGTTGCACGGCCTTGATACGTATCGCCGCAATTTGGTGCGCGACGTGATTGCGACATTCTGCCAGCGGCCGGACAAAACCCTGATCATGGTGACTCACTACGTTGAGGAATTGCCCGGCGAAATCACTAAAAGTTTGCAGTTATAAATGCACTTTTAACGGCATTCCGCGTTTCTTCAAAGCCCTCTAAACAAAAAGCGCGAAATGTCGGCCGATGCCGTTAATTTTCCAAAAATTGTGTGCGTTTTAATCAAATATTCGCTATCTTTGCGCGCTGTATCCCTAAATGACGCATTCTAACGCATAAAATCGACTATTTCAAGGGGGTATCGTTCAAGAAAAAAGAAACAAACAAAATGAAGATTCAACTCCGTAGTGCACAGACCACCGAAGGTCGTCGTATGGCAGGCGCCCGCGCTTTGTGGGTGGCCAATGGTATGAAGCGCGAACAATTCGGCAAGCCAATTATTGCCATTGTCAATTCGTTTACTCAGTTTGTCCCCGGACATACCCATCTGCATGAAATCGGTCAAATTGTCAAGGCTGAAATTGAAAAGCTCGGCTGCTACGCGGCTGAGTTCAACACTATTGCTGTTGACGATGGCATCGCCATGGGCCACGACGGTATGCTCTACAGCCTGCCTTCGCGCGATGTGATTGCCGACTCGGTCGAATATATGGTCAATGCGCACAAGGCCGATGCCATGATCTGCATCTCGAACTGCGACAAGGTCACTCCGGGTATGCTGATGGCCGCCATGCGTCTCAACATTCCTGCCGTGTTCTGTAGCGGCGGCCCGATGGAGGCAGGCAAAGTGAATGGCGAGAATGCCGACCTCATTACTGCTATGATCAAGGGTGGTGACCCGACTGTCAGCGACGAGGAGTTGGAGGTAGTCGAACATTCGGCTTGCCCTGGTTGCGGTGCTTGCTCCGGTATGTTTACGGCCAATTCAATGAACTCCCTGACCGAGGCTATCGGCCTCTCGTTGCCGGGCAACGGTTCAATTTTGGCTACACACGCCAACCGCATCCAGCTCTTCAAGGATGCAGCCAAACTCATTGTCAAAAACGCATTTAAATATTATGAGGAGGGCGATACCAGCGTTTTGCCACGTAGCATCGCCACCCGTCAGGCATTCCTCAATGCTATGACGCTCGACATCGCCATGGGTGCATCGACCAATACGGTGCTCCACTTGCTGGCTGTTGCACAGGAGGGCGAGGTCGATTTCAAGATGTCCGACATCGATCAGTTGAGCCGCAAGGTGCCATTCCTCTGTAAGTTGGCTCCTAACTGGCAGAAATACAGCATTCAGGAAGAGAACCGCGCTGGCGGTATCCTCGGTATCTTGGGTGAGTTAGCCAAGGGTAATCTGCTCGACCTCAGTTGCAAGCGAGTCAATGGTGCTACGCTTGGCGAAGATATCAAGAAATACAGCATCACGGGTGCCACTATCGACCCCGAAGCCAAGCGAATCTATTCGTCGGCTCCTGGTGGTAAGTTCTCGACCGTGATGGGTAGCCAGAATGCCCAGTGGCCAAGTCTCGACACTGACCGCGTGAACGGCTGTATCCGAGACATCGAGCACGCCTATACCAAGGATGGCGGTATGGCTGTATTGTTCGGTAACATTGCGCAGGACGGTTGCGTGGTCAAGACAGCCGGCGTTGCTCCAGAACTCTGGCACTTCGAGGGTCCTGCCGTCGTCTTTGACAGTCAGGAAGATGCCTGCGAGGGTATCCTCGGCGGCAAGGTCAAGAAAGGCGACTGCGTGGTCATCACTCACGAAGGTCCAAAGGGCGGTCCTGGTATGCAGGAGATGCT
>DFJU01000103.1 GCA_002373755.1 Bacteroidales bacterium UBA3663
ACTTCATCGGCTGCCATCTGGTCGAATTCGGCATCGGTGTAGTATGTCACTTCCAGCTCGACGTCGTATTCGGGCATCGTGCTGAGTGTCCACACCGTACCGTCGGCACTGGGCGTGAGGTCGATGGGGTCAGGGTCTTGTGCCCATGCGCCCGTCGCCACTGTCAGCAGCAGTGCCATGATGTATAGAAATCGATGTTTCATTATTCTTTAATTTTTTAATTGTTTGTTATTTCTTTTGTCTGACGACTCTTATATGTTCATGTTTTCCGAGTCGTCTTTTTTTCTGAATCTGTTGCTCTTTCGTGCGGGGAGGCCGCCCTCTCCGTGGGAGCTGTGCGGGCTGGGATCCGCTGTGCGCGGGCCTCTCTGACGAATCAGTCCCTTAATCACAGATAAATTGGTAAATCGATAAATAGGTTAGGTTAAAAAGCGAGGCAGGCACGAACTTGGTTGTCGAGGTCCTCCTTATTGTCCATGAACCATTTGCCATTGGAGAGGTACACGTGGTAGGCGGAGCCTAAGAACTCCGACGACGACCAGTAGAAGGCGTTCTCCTGCAAGGTTGTTCCTCCGGCGGTGGTGATAGTTGTATTCAAGCCAGTGTAACTTGCATCGTTACCACCATTGGCTTTGAACATCTGCTTCCACTGATCCTGACTGGGCAGGCACCACTTGGCTCCCGTGATGGCAGTCTTACCCTCGCAGGTACTCACAGCCGTTGACCAGTTCGATTGAGCCTCGTCAGCCAATGCGATGGCCAGGCCGTTTTTGTAAGTAGCGTCGTAAGTGTCGCTGCCCACGTAGGCTATCATGGCCGCGGGGGTCTCTGAGGCGGCTATGGCATCGGCTGCTGTAGCATATACGTTACCGTCGGTTGTCACGATGTTGCCGATATGCTTTACTGTCACTGCACTGAGGGCGATGGGGTACGTTAGAACTGCAGCCTTCTTCACCGCCGTGACGCTCTTCACCTTCTTCGTGCCGTTGTACTTGACGCTGACCGCCGTGCCTGCGGCTACGCCCTCAAGGGGCAGTGCCTGATACTCGCCTTCGCCGGCCTTGCCCTGCCAGTTTGAGGCATCCTCGGTGCCTTCCTTCACAGTCACTGTGTAAGTAGTCTGTGCCATTGCGCCCGTCGCTACTGCTGCGAGCAGCACGAGCATTGAAATAAATCTTGTTTTGAACATAACTTGAAAATTTAATTTGTTAATAAAATGGTTAATTAAAAAAATGTTTATAGACTGTCGATTGGGATGAGCTGGTACTCCTTGTCCACGTCCACGTCATCGGTGGGCTGCCTGCCGCTCAGGGCGCGGATTAGTTCGCTGTTGCGCTTTCATCATTGTGTACGGAAGTTAAGACGGGGACAAAAAAACAAGCCGACTTCTCTTGCATGGACGCAAGAAAAGCCGTATATTTACGCGGGCGACCCGCTCGTAAAATAAAAGATGTTGTTACCTCTCTTGTAGGCGAGCGCCTGAGAGAGAGAGAGAGAGAGTAATCAAATTATCGGAATGACCAAGGAAATTGGTCATTCTTTTATTGTTGCGTTCAATATTAGTGGCTATTGTGTCAGTCATAACATTTAACATTTTCTGGGTTGCAGTGCAAAGATAAGGTAGCATTTTGTTTTGTTGTGCGTTTTGCGCAGAATCTTGTGTGAAATTGCACACATAATCGGTTGCTGTGACAGGCTGACTGGACAAAAAGAGCCATTGGACATAAAAAGACTTGCAGAAATGCAGAGCTATCCACTTTCGCAAGCTCGTATCATAGTAAGTGTTCAGAATTAATTGCTGTCCGTTCTCTGACGATACACGAGACAGTCGGACGTGAGCAATTTCGCTGAAAGCAAACCGCCGAGGCTCTCTTCAGTTGAGAATCTCGGCGGATATTTTCTGTGAGTGAGGGGGAATCTGGACTATTTATTTGCAGTCTTATGTCGGAAGAAACCTTCATAACAGAGGTCTTCGTCCAGATGCTCCCAATGGATTCCGTATGGCGAGAGCGTATATTGCTCGCGCTCGGCGGGTGTGGCGTTGCGCAGTGCCGTGTAGTCGGCAAAGCGCTCACAGGCCTTTTGGCCGTCAGCGGTCTGCACCCAAATCTCGGTTGGTGTGAGCCAGATTTTCTTAATTTCCATCATGATCAGTACTTTTTAAAATATTCGTTCCAACGTGCAGTGATAATCTCACGATTCTCCTCTACTATGGCTTCAGCCAGTTTCAACTCGGCCGACTTCAGCCCCTTGTTGTCAATATCTGTTCAAATCGATTAGTGTTTCAGCATCTGGATTTGAGACGGTCTCCTCTTGGACAAATCTCTGAAAGAATTCGTCGATAACAAGTTCTTGGAGTTCGGGCTCTCGCTTTGCATTTTGTTTGTTCAGCAAAATATAAAGACTGACTTTGTCTGAAACAATGTGCAAGAAAAATTCGTCACTGATTGTATTTCTTACCATTTGGCTGTAGAATCGGTATCTTCTGGTGTTTTCATAGTTCATGCCTTCATCCGCATTGCCGACAAACATAAAAGAGGCCATTGAGTCATTCCTCAAAATCTCTTCCTTCATTAAATGAAAAATCGTGTAGATAATCGTTCTTGGTTCATTGGTGTTTGTGATGAAAGAATACTTCCGGCGAGAGAAATTCATCTTCTTCAAATAAAATTTGAGACCGTAAACATGTTTGTCATATACTTCCACCCGAACGATATAAAAGAGATTGGATTTAAGGGACTTGAACCGGTAATACGCAATATAATTCAGATTCTTGTCTTTCTCAGAATAATCATTCATGATGAAAGCACAAGGATAGAATCTCTCGTTCATTTAGATAAGGTAAGTGTAAAGAGGATTCCTGTTCTCTTTCAGTTGCTTGTGAGACAGCACTTTTACTGACTTTTTCAAATCGACACACAATGCATCGGAACTGGTTTTGTCAAACGAGTTCGTTTTGTCTTTCAACTGTATCTTCTTGTCAAAAAACTTCATGGTTCCCATAATGGCTGAGTTGTTGAATGTTGAAATATGAATTATAGCGTATTGTTGTCGCGAAGATAGTTTTTTTTTGTTCGCACAAAAAGAAAGGCAAAGAATATCTTAGTATTTCTCTTTAAGAACCATGTAAATGATATTTCGGCGTTGTCATTTGTCAAGCCAAGAAAGCTGTAAAGATTACGTTCATAACGATGTTTCAGCAACCTGATCGACAAGCCATTTGTCACCGAAATATAAAGTCTTCGATTTTGAGATTTCACTGTTTTTTCCCTCCTTCACCTTGCAAGTCGCGAAATTTCGCTATATTTGCCGAAATGTAAGCAGGAGAGGAGGTTCGTCCTTACAAACTTAAACCTTAAGGAATATGGCAAAATCATCATCAGTCAAACTGTTGGAGCGCATCACAGAGTGGTACAACCAGCATCCGAACAGTTCATACAACTATTTGCAGATTTCGCAGGAGATGGGCATCTTCGGCCGCAGCAACCGTGCCGACGTCTATGAGGCGCTCACCATGCTGGCCGAACAGGGCTTCCTGCACGAAGACACGCCCGGCCGCTATTCGCTGAGCCAGGTGAAGGGCGAGAATCTGGTCGGTGTGTTCGACCGTCGCCACAACGGAATGCATCAGGTTGCGGTCGATGGCTACGACGTGCCGTTCACCGTGCTCGACAACGACGACATGCAGGCACTTTCGGGCGACAAGGTGCGCATACAGAAGGTGCCGGGCCGCATACACGGCCGCAACATACACGGCGTGATCGGCCCGAGGGCCCGCGTAATCGAGGTCATCGAACGTGCACCGCACCGCTACGTCGGCGTGTTGCAGAAGAACAACAAATATGCCTTCGTCGTGCCCGACAACCGCGCCCTCGACCGCGACATCTACATCCCCAACGAGCTGCTCGGCAAGGCGAAGGACGGCGACAAGGTGGTGGTCGATTTCCAGCGTTGGCCGGCATTCTCGAAAAACCCGATCGGCAAGGTGGCCGACGTGCTTGGCCGCAATGGCGAAAACAGTGCCGAGATGCACGCTATCCTGGCCGAATACGGCTTGCCCTACCGCTATCCGAAGAACGTCGAGAAGGCGGCCGACCGCATTGCCGACGGCTGTACGCCCGACGAGATTGCACGCCGCGAGGACTTGCGCGATGTCTGCACCTTCACCATCGACCCCGCCGATGCCAAGGACTTTGACGACGCGCTTTCGCTACGCCGCCTCGACAACGGCAACTGGGAGGCCGGCGTCCACATTGCCGACGTGACCTACTACGTGAAGCCCGATTCGGTCATCAACAAGGAGGCGTTCAGCCGCGCCACGTCGGTCTATCTCGTTGACCGCACCATCCCGATGCTGCCCGAAAAGCTGTGCAACCAGCTCTGTTCGCTGCGCCAGGACGAGGACAAGCTGACCTTCAGCTGCATCTTCGAGATGGACGACGACGCCAACGTGCTCAAGAGCCGCATCGTGCGCACCTGCATCCGCTCCAACCGCCGCTTCACCTACGAGGAGGCCCAGAACATCATCGAGACCGGTCAGGGCGACTACGCGGCCGAGGTGCTCCAGCTCGACCGTCTGGCCAAGCAGTTGCGCGCGCGCCGTTTCGCCGAGGGTGCCATCGCCTTCGACCGCGCCGAAGTGAAGTTTGAGATCGACGAGAAGGGCACGCCGGTGAGCGTCTATTTCAAGGTGTCGAAAGATGCCAACAAGCTCGTCGAGGAGTTCATGCTGCTGGCCAACCGCACAGTGGCCGAGGCCATCGGCAAGGTGACGGGCAACCCGCGCGCCAAGGGCAAGAATGCCAAGAAGCCGAAGCCGTTCGTCTATCGTGTGCACGACCAGCCATTGCCCGAAAAGCTCGAAAACCTCGCATCGATCGCAGCCCGCTTCGGCCACGAGATGCCGGCCACGGGCAACAACCGCACCATCAGCCAGGGCATCAACCGCCTGATGAACGAAATCCACGAGCGGCCGGAGGAGAACATGCTGTCGATGCTCGCCATCCGCTCGATGGCCAAGGCCATCTACACCACCGAGAACATCGGCCACTATGGCCTCGCCTTCGACTACTACACGCACTTCACGTCGCCCATCCGCCGCTATCCCGACTGCATGGTGCACCGACTGCTCGACCGCTACCTGTTGCAGGGCGGACGCAGCGTGCCGCGCGAACAGCTCGAAGAGGAGTGCAAGCACTGCAGCGACATGGAACAGCTGGCCGCCACGGCCGAACGCGCCTCAATCAAGTACAAGCAGGCCGAATATCTCGGCGCGCGCATGGGGCAGGTGTTCGACGGCACTGTGAGCGGCGTGTCGGAGTGGGGCATCTACGTCGAACTCGACGAAAGCAAGTGCGAGGGCCTCGTGCCTGTGCGCGACCTGAAGGACGACCACTACGTCTATGACGAGAAGAACTTCTGCCTCATCGGCCGTCGCACACACAAGCGCTACACCTTGGGCGACAAGCTCCGCGTGCAGGTGGCTGCGGTCAACATGGAACGTCGCACAATCGACTTCGTGCTGGCCTGACGCGCGCCGAAATCCGCGTAGCAGCAGCCTTTTCACCGCCGATGGTGCGGAATTTTGAAACAAAGGGATGTCGGTTGTCGAGGCCGATGTCCCTTTTTTGCGGCACTTTTTGTCTCTAACATGGGTGCATTTCGTATCATGAGCAGACAATGAACAGAACGGAATCGCCTTTTTATAAGCAAATGAGCATCTTTGCACCGAAAATCGAAAAACACTTTAACCGATGAAAAATCCAATGATTCTCGGCCGAAAGGCCACCTGCCTGCTGGCTCTCTGCGCCACGTTGGGCAATGCAGCATGGGCCGACACCGATGCTGCCGACTATTTTGACGGAAAAGCGTGGGGCTGGGCCTCGTGCAGTGACGAATCGGGCACGGCCTACCAGCTCGACGGCGGTATGCGTGCGGCGCAGCCATCGACCATCGTGCTGACCAGCAACGGCGGCGACAATGCGTCGGCCATCAAGGCAGCCATCGCACAGTACGACATCATCGTGCTCGACGGTTCGGCCGGACAGTTCACCATCGCCTCGCAGATGGCCATCTCCAATGCGGTCAACAAGACAATCGTGGGCCGCAACAACGCCGTGCTCGCCACGCAGTTCTACCTCACCGACAGCGACATCGCCTACCTCAAGAGCCAGGGTCTGGAGGGTCTGAGCAGCACCGACCAATACACCGGCACGCTGCCCGACGGCACTACGCTGACGTGCGACCGCCGCGCCTTCTTCACCAAAAAGGCCCTGATGGAGCTGCAATACCAGAAGACGGGAGCCTACACCTTGCCCAACAATGCCGGCATCTTCATGTTCGATGCAACGTGCCAGAACGTCATCGTGCGCAACCTCACGCTGCAAGGCCCCGGCGCGGTCGATATCGACGGAGCCGACTTGCTCTACGATGCCTACGCCACTCACCTCTGGGTCGATCACTGCACCTTCATCGACTCGCAGGACGGCGCGCTCGACACTCGCGGCGGCTGGAACACCTACACGTGGAACCATTTCTACTACACTTCGCGCAGCTACTCGCACGCCTACACCTGCGGCCTTGGCTGGGTGTCCAACCACAGCGACGTGCTGCACGTTACTTGGGGCTACAACATCTGGGGCAAGGGCTGCCAGCGACGCCTTCCGCAGGCCGACGATGCATGGCTCCACCTCGTCAACAACTACCACAACTGCGCGGGCAATGCTGCCGGAATGACGCTTAACACCTACGTCACCGCGCTCGTCGAGGGCAACTACGCGGCTTCGGGCGTCAACTCTCCGCTCACGGGCAGCGGCGAACGCCGCTACATCTATGCCCGCAACAACAGTTTCAGCTACACCTCCACATCGACCAGTGTCGCCGTGCCCTATGCCTATGCCACGCCAATCAGCTGCGCCAATGTGCCGACGGTGCTCACGGCCGCACACGGAGCCGGTGCCACGCTCGACGATATGTTCATGCCGTTGGGCTACAACACGTTGAGCGACGAGACGTTCGGCTTCTACGCGACTTCCTACGATGTGCTGTTGGGCAACGACATCTTCCTGCCGGTCCGCAACTACGTCGGCGCACGCTACACGTTGACGAGCAGCGACCCGTCGGTCGTCGAGGTCGGCACATCGGGCGCATTGAAGGCGGTCGGGGTCGGCACGGCAACGCTCACGGCCACCGTCAGCGACGAGCTGTATGGCAATTTCGAGGCCGAAGTCACGGTCAATGTGACCCAGCCGAACGAGTTCCAGACCATCATGAAGTGGGATTTCTCGACCTTCTCGTCGGCCACAAAAGGCAACCTTTCGGCCGATGCCGCACTCTGGACGTCCGACGGCACATCTTACACCAACGCATCGGCCCTGAACGGCGTCGAGCTTACGGCCAACGGGGCAGCCATTGCCGAGGCTGAGGGTCTGACATTCACATCGGCCGCAAGCAAATTGCAGATCTACAGCGGCGGCCGCATCCGTCTGAACAAGGAGGGCAGCATCATCGCCCTGCCCGAACTGCAACGCGACGACAAGGTGCTCGTGACGTGGAAGTCGGCCAACTCGTCGGCCCAGCGCGGTTTTACCACCCACAACCTCAGCGTGGCCTCGATGCTCACCGACGGCAACCAGAAGACGGGCGAGGCTTGGGTCGTGGCCGATGGCGCAGTGTCGCTTGCAGTGTCGGGCGGCGGCATCTATGTGGTCAGCATCGAGGTGCAGCGTCAGAGCGGCGCGTCGGGCATCGGGTGCATCGGGGTTATGGCCGATGGCTCATCGTCGGCCGACTACACCTTGGATGGCCTACAGCTCAAGTCGGGTAGCGCCACACGCGGATTGCGTGTCCGTGGAGGTCGCGTAGTGCTTGTGAAGTGAGCCATCGGACATAAGTAGTTGTTCAAAATTATTTTATAATATCATGTAGGCTGTCCAAAAGCTATCTTTTTCATTCTTGGGCGCATCTTCCAGCCTTGTCCTCAGGCACAATGTCACATTGCGCCATCGGCCAAAACCAAAATCTGCATCCCAATCTCTGAAAAATATAGTCAAATAATTTTGAACACCTACTTAAAAACCACATCTTTTAGGTATTGCGGGCGCATCGGCGATGCCCTATCTTTGCAGCCGAAAATCAATAAGCAAAGATATGGAACAGACTTGTGCAATGCCAGGACGGACGACAGTCCGCAGCCCGAAGTCCGCAGCGCGAACAACATTCATGGAGTTGTTGCCGCCCGACATGAATGTGCTGATGAACCACATCTACGAGTTCAAGAAGGGCGTGCGTCAGATGGTGCTCTTCACGTGCAACCGCCGCTACGAGCAGTTCACCACGCAACGCTTGCAGCATCAGGGCATCGACTGCGTTGTCCAGCCTGCCTGCCGCGAAAACATCAACGTCTATTTCGGCCGACGCGAATGTCTCGACGCGATCCGTCTGTTCGTCACCCGTCCGCTCAACGAGTTGTCGCCCGAAGAGGACTTCATACTCGGCGCAATGCTCGGCTACGACATCTGTACGCAGTGTGAGCGGTACTGCCAGCGTAAAAAGATTGGATGAATAAGATAAGATAGAAAAAAGAATTTCCCTTTGAGTTGAGGTGGCGGCTGCATCGCGATTGATGCGGCCGTCACGCTTTTTTAGAAATTTCTAAAAATCAAGAATTGGAGAATTTGAGATTTTCTGATTTGCAGAGAATGAGGTGAATGTTCAGTGAATCAGCTTTTTGAGTCGCCTACGGCGGGAAATCTTTCAAATCTTTACAAATCCATACAGGCAAATTTAAAAAATCAAGAATTGGAGAATTGGAGACTCCCTGCAAAGGCAATTTATAGAAATTTCCTACAGCAAAAATTTTAGAGAACTTCTAAGAATTGTCATTCTGAACGAAGTGAAGAATCTCAAAATATTAATAGAGAGATATATTTCGCGTTGCTCAACATGACATTTATAGAAACTCCCTGTAGAGATTTGACAGATTCTGAATAGATTTGTTGGATTTCTGCCCGAAGGGGGCACTCCTTAATAATATTCGCTGAGTAGTTGCTTTAGGAATGTCGCGTAGCGCGAATTTGCTGATGGCCTATTTTCCCTTTTATGTGTTCTATTTATTCGATGCAAAAAATACAATATACTTTGTAATGGATTGTACACTGAAAATGTTGACAATGAGTGTTCGGGAATGGTAAACAATATGTATATTTGCGCCCCGGAACCTTATTCAAAATGTATGAAAAAACAATTATTAGCAGTTTGCTTGCAGTTTCGCAGGCAAGTCTGATTGCACAAGGCGGCCCCACGATGGGCTGGAGTTCATGGAACACTTATGGCGTAAACATCAACGACGAGCTTATTCGCCGTCAGGCTGATGCGATGGTCTCGACAGGTCTTTCTTCCGTCGGTTTTGACCATATCAACATTGACGACGGATTTTTCGGCGGTCGAAATACCGAAACCGGCGAGCTGATTGTCCATCCGACGCGTTTCCCTGACGGCTTGAAGGTCGTGGCCGACTACATCCACTCCAAGGGCTTGAAGGCTGGCATCTATAGCGATGCCGGAGCCAACACGTGCGGCAATATGTACAATGGCGATAAACTGAGCGTCAATGTGGGTCTCTACAACTACGACCAACGGGATGCCGACTTCTATTTCAAGGACTGCGGATTCGACTTCATCAAAGTGGACTTCTGCGGCGGCGATGCACCTCAGAATACGCAGCATCTGGCTCTTGACCCGCAAGAACGGTACACCGCAATTTGCAATGCAATCAAGGCCACAGGTCGCGACGATGTGCGCCTTAACGTCTGCCGCTGGGACTATCCTGGCACGTGGGTTCACGATGTGGCCTTCTCTTGGCGCACTACGCGAGACATTTGGGACGGCTGGGAGTCAGTCAAGGGCATCCTGGCCGAGAATCTCTACATGAGTGCATATTGTTACGACGGCCATTTCAACGATATGGATATGCTTGAAGTTGGCCGTTCGATGACGACCGAGGAAGACAAGACGCACTTCGGCATGTGGTGTATCATGAATTCGCCGCTGCTCATTGGCTGTGACCTCACTACAATCGGCTCAACTGCGCTCAATTTGTTGAAAAACAGAGAACTTGTCGCCCTGAACCAGGATTCTCTCTGCCAGCAGGCATACGTTGTCGGTTTAAGCAATGGCTGCTATATTCTGGTCAAGGATGTCAAGACGTTGAACGGTACGAAGCGCGCTTTTGCCATATATAATCCAAATGATTTGGCAAAGAAGGCAACCGTCCAGTTCTCCGATCTGTGTCTGGGCGGCACCGTCGCTATCCGCGATCTGTTCGCTCAGTCCGATTTGGGCAACTACACTGACCAGTTTTCCGTCACGGTTCCATCGCACGGCACACGCATCTATATGGCCGATGCCACGGTACGTACGGAGCGCATCCGATATGAGGCTGAGACTGCCTACATCAGCGACTATCAGGAACTTACCAACAATCAGGCGGCGCAAACCGGTATCTATGAATATGCCGACTATTGCAGCTGTGGACTGAAGGCCGGCTGGTTGGGAACCAGTGGGCAGAACGACTTGCAGTGGCGCAATGTTTTTAGTGGCGAAGGCGGCGAATATCAGTTGACAATCGCCTATATCAGCGGCGAAAACCGCAACATCAGCGTCTCGGTGAACGGTGTTGACGTCCACAATGTGAATGTTAATTCCGGAGGCTGGAGCACGGTGGCGAAAAAGACTGTCAGTGTGCAGTTGCAGAAGGGCGACAATGTCATTCGTCTGTCTAACGCCTCAGGATGGATGCCCGACATAGACTACATTGATGTGAGTCCGGTTGCCGTGCAGTCAATTCAGCCCGTGCTCGACAAGGCCGTCGGTGATGCCGGCAGTGAGGTTTACGACTTGACTGGAAAGATTGCTTCTGGCGATACTGAAATCCTGATAAGGAACGGTGGAAAGGTCGTCTCGCGCAAAAAGTGATTCACTATAGGCAAGTTCTATAAATTCAAGAATTAGAGAATTTTAGAATTTCTAATTTGTTGAGGATGAGAATTTTTGATAATTAGAGACTCCCTGCAAAGGCAATTTATAGAAATTTCCACGAATGTGGCATCCATCAGGTCATCGCTGTGTCTGGTGGATGTTTTTTTGTGGCCGATGCGCCTCGTCCGCGCCGTATGGCATTGGCCGTGAAACAAAAAGAAAACCCCTCTTGTCCGATGGAGCAAGAGGGGTGGTGCGTCAGTGCGCGGGTGGTCATTTCGTGAAGTTCGTCACCGTGCTGTCGATGTTGAAGGTCTCGCCCTCCGAGTTGCTGATGGTCACGCCCTTGAAGCTGATGTTTTTCGCGTAGTGCATCTCGACGCCCGTCTTGCAGACGAACAGGCTGTTCTCCATCGTGAGGTCGGTGAGGGGCATCTCGGGCAGGCCGTTGAAGAAGACTGCGCGCGCGGCACCCTGGCAGACGATGTCGGAGATGTGCAGGTCGCGGAAGCTCGGCGTCTCTTCGGTGACGTGCGGCACGGGATCTTTGCTCGACGTGCTCTTGTCGCCCTTGCCGTCGGCCGTCTTGTTCGCGTAGTAGAGGTCGAAGGTGAAGGCATCGGTCGCAATGTTGACCATGTTGATGTGGTCGATGTAGATGCGCTCGACGATGCCGCCGCGGCCGCGGGTCGATTTCATGCGCAGGCCGGTGTCGGTGCCGTTGAAGAGGCAGTTGTGCACCCAGATGTTGCGTGCGCCGCTCGACATTTCGCTGCCGATGACGAAGCCGCCATGTCCGTGCAGCACGGTGCAGCCCTCGATGATGACGTTCTGGCATGGCTTCTTCCAGCTGCGGCCTTCGGCGTTCTTGCCCGACTTGATGCAGATGGCGTCATCGCCCACATCGAACGTGCAGTCGCGGATGATGGCTCGGTTGCACGACTCAAGGTCGAGGCCGTCGCCGTTCTGTGCATACCACGGGTTGCGCACGTTGACGCGCTCCATCGTGAGGTCTTCGCACATGAGCGGATGGACGTTCCATGCCGGCGAGTTGCTGAAGGTGGCATCCTGCAGCAGCACGCGCTGGCAGCGTGTGAATTCGAGCAGCACCGGACGCTGATAGACGCGGCGAGTGTCGGGCGCGTCAGGCTTGCCGGCCTGTTCATCGGCCTTTGCGTCGGGATACCACACATTCTTGTATTCGATGCCTGCGCCGCTGGTCAGCTCCTTCCACTGTGTCGAGGTGAACTTGCCCTTCTTCGACGGACGCCAATGTTCGCCCTGTCCGTCGAACGTGCCGTGGCCTGTGATGGCGATGTCGTGCTTCTCGTAGGCCCAGAGCGGCGACATCTTGCGCACCGACTTGTTGCCTTCGTAGATCGATTCGACCTCCGGATAGGCGTCGAAGTCGGTGGTGAAGAGCACCAGTGCGCCGTTTTCGACGTGCAGGTCGATGTTGCTTTCAAACTGGATAGGTCCCGTCAGCCAGATGCCGGCCGGAACGTCAAGGTGACCGCCGCCGCGCTTGGCCAGGTCCTTCATGGCATTGTTGAAAGCCTCGGTGCAGAGCGTCCCGCCGTTGCCCACGGCGCCGAAGTCGGTCAGGCTGACGCGTGTGTCGGGGATGTTCGGCAGTGCCACATCGGGCATTTCAAAAGGGCACTTGTCGGCAGCGTTGGCCGACGTCATTGCAATGAGTAAACTCACAAGCGTAAGTAATTGCTTCTTCATCTGTTTTGGTGTTTTTATGAGAAAAAATGCGTTTTTTAGGGTTGCAGCCGATGCCGTTGCGGTGACATTCCGCGAGCGCAACGCAGCAAAGATATTTCATAGCGCGCGATTTCCGAATGACGGCGTATGTGAAATCGGTCTGTTGAACAAAAAAACGTCCAAGTTGAACAGATTTTTCACCGAAAATCAGTACATTCGCGCCAATTTGGTACCGAAAATTCAGTTTAACATTATGCGCAAAACCTTATTCTGTCTGCTCATAGCCTGTTTTTTGTCAATTTTTCGCGTAGCAGGGGCCAAACCCTTGCTCAAATGCACCGAATTCCAGTCGGGCGGTGCGCTCGACCATTCGCGTGTGGCCTGTTATGTGCAAGACTCGAAGGGTTTCCTCTGGCTCGGCACGTGGATCGGCCTGTGCCGCTACGACGGCAAGGAGTTCCACTACTTCCGCAACGACGGCGTCGGCCAGACTGCATTGGGCAGCAACCGTGTGATGAAAATCACCATCGACAGCCGCGAGAACATCTGGTGCCACAACTACGACCAGGGGCTCTACCGCTTCGACCGCAAGACGTGCACGTTCCAGTCGGTGCTCCCGCTCGTCAAGCAGTATCCGGCGGTGCAGGCAATGCGCGACAAGGCATACGCCATGGTGCGCAATCATGCCGTCTGGACGGTGCTGGCCGATGGCACTCTGGTGCGTTTCAACGATGCCGACCCGTCGGACAATGACGTGCTGCCATGCCCGGCCGGACAGAAGAACCGCACTGTCTATGAGGTACGCGAGGACAGCCGCGCGCGCGAGTGGATCCTCACCGACCAGGGCGTCATCATCTACGGACAGGGCACCATCGCCACCTATCCCTATTCGCGCTTCATCGAACGTGCCGGTCATTGCCTGCTTGCGGCATCGACCACGGCACAGGTGGTCGAATATATGCCCGATGGCACATTGCGCACTGTTGCAATGCCCGAGGCCGTGAAGCGCATCCACACAATCCAGTCGCAGCGTGGCACGTGTGTGGCAATCGGCACCGATGCCGGTCTTGTGATCTACGATGTGGCGAGCCGTCAGACCCGTTTCGTCAATTCGACGACCGACGGACGGCCATTGCGCAACGTGGCCCGCACGATGAACGACAAGCGCGGCCGCGTGTGGTGTTTCGACGACGGCGGCGGCATCTACTGCATCATGCCCGACAGCGACGTGGCGCATTTCCTGCCCACGCCGAAGGCATCGGTCGCCCCGACAAGCATCGACGGCAAGATGCACCTGCTCACCGAAGACGCTTTCGGCACGGTGTGGGTCAAGCCGCTCGACGGCAACCTCTGTTGGGTCGATGAGGCGACGCTGACGCTGCATCCGGGCGAGGAATGTCTGTCGGAAGGCACTGAATTCCCGTTTGCCGACATCAATTTCTATTTCGTCGATGCGCAGCGCAACCTTTGGGTGAGCAGCGGCACGAAGGTCTATGAACTGAGTTTCGGCCAGCGGCAGTTCCAGACGATGTGCGACTGCGGCGACGTCGAGGTGCGTTCGATGCTCGAGGCCGACAGCCTCCATCTGCTCTACGGCGACCGTCAGGGCCGCATCGGCTGCATCGACATGGCCGATGGCTCACGTCGCTACCTCACGCCGCAGGGCCGTTGGAGCACGCAGCCGGTGTCGTTCATCCCCGACGGCGTCTATAGTATGCTACGCGACCGCAGCGGCCACATCTGGGTCGGTTCGCGCGGCGGCGGCCTGAGTGAGTTGTCGCCCATGGCCGATGGCTTTGCCGTGCGTCGCTACGTGGCCGGCGGCGGTGCCTACGACCTGAACTGCAACAACATCTACGACCTCTACGAGGATGAGCACGGCCGACTTTGGATTGCGACCTTCGGCGGCGGTCTGAATCTGGCCGACCGTCAGCCCGACGGCACCTTGCACTTCCTGCACGCCGGCAACGAGCTGCTCGGCTATCCCATCAATGCCTACGAGATTGTGCGATGCATCTGCGGCGACGGCAAGGGCCACATCCTGATGGGCACAAACCGAGGTCTGTTGGCCTTCCCGACCGATTTCGAGCGCATTGCCGAGGTCGCCTTCACGCCCTACGAGGCACAGAGTAGCCAGTCAAACCCGTTGCAGGACAACATGGTGATGCAGCTCGCGTGCGACACTGCCGGCTCGTTCTACGTTGCAACCTACGCCCGTGGCCTGAGCCGCGTGCATGGCACATTCCCCGATTCGCTTTGGTTCGAGCCGATGCCAAACCGCGACTTCCCGGCCGGCGATGTCATGCTGTCGGCCATAGCTCTGCGTTCGGGCGCGCTGTGGGCAGTGGCCGGTTGCGGCATAACCTGTTTCGACACGACCAACGGCAACAAATGGTACTTCGACGAACACGACTTCGACCGCCCCTACAACCTGAGCGAGTGCAAGCCGGTCGAGATGACTGACGGCCGTGTCTGCATGGGCATGGAGGGCGGCATACTGTCGTTCCGTCCCGACGAATTGCACAAGAATGTCTTTTCGCCCGCAATCGTCTTCACCGAGCGGCTCTACGCTGAGGGCACCGAGCAGCATCGGCAGCATCTGAACGACATCGACACCCTTGTGGTCGAGCCGAATCAACGTAGCACGTCGCTTCACTTTGCCGCCATCGACCTTGTGCCGTCGAGCCTCATACGCTATGCCTATTGGATGCAGGCTGCGGGCGATGACGACCAGCCGAAATGGGTCCACACCGTGACGCCCGAAGTCAACTTCGCCAACCTTGCGCCCGGGCAATATACGCTTCATCTGCGCAGCACCAACAGTGCCGGCGTGTGGTGCGACAATCCGCGTCAGCTCACAATCCGCGTAGTGCCGACGTTCTGGGAGCGGTGGGGCTGGGTGTTCGGCCTGGTTGCACTGTTGACCGTCGCATTGGCCGTCGTGCTGTGGTATGTGCACCGCCTGAAGCAGCGTCAGCGCATGCAGGTCAAGCAGGAGGTATCGGCCGCAAAGATCGAGATGTTGTCGCATCAGGGCAGCGAAGACCGCGACTTTATCCAACGCCTGCTGGCCGTCTTCGAGCCGAACATGTCCGACTGCAACCTTCAGGTCAACGACTTGTGCGACAAGATGTGCATGAGCCGCGCCACGTTCTACCGACGCCTAAAGCAGGCTGTCGATCTGTCGCCCAACGAATTCATCCATCAGGTGCGCATGAAGCGTGCCGCCGAGCAGCTCGTCTCGACCGATGCGCCGATCAGCAGCATCGCCTACGGTGTCGGCTTCAACAATCCGAAGTACTTCAGCCGCTGTTTCCGTCAGGATTTCGGTTGCTCGCCGCTTGAATACCGCCATCAGCGCCGTCAACAATTGGCGCAGGAGGCAGCAGAAGCGTAGCAGACCCTCTCCCCGACCCTCCCCCTTAATGGGGAGGGAGCATGATATACGGGAATTAAAATCAGGGAGTTTCCACATATTACTTTTTACTTTTGCAGGAAGTCTTTAATTCCCAACAATTCTTAATATCAGATATTTGTGCATTTATCTAATTCTCAAATTTTGGATTTTAGAGCCGTTCTTTCAAGTGATTCTCCCTCAAACAAAAACGCCACCTTTTGTAATCAAGTCGATTTACATTAGGTGGAGTTTTTTTTTGTATATAATCCTCCCTCCCCATTAAGGGGGAGGGACGGGGAGAGGGTCATGGCAGTCTGCTTTGTCTCATTGCTCGATGCAGAAGTCGTTGAGCTGGCAGATTGAGGCAGTGGCATCGGCCGACGAGAAGACGAAAAAGAGCGCGTGCTTGCCGTTGTGGTGCTTCAGCGCCTCGACGGGGATTTTGGCTTCGACGGCTTTGCCTTTCGGTGTCGCTGCAATGTCGAACGAGCCGATTTTCACGCCGCCATCTTGCTCTGACGGACGGTCGATGTAGATGTCCATGCGGCCTGCGGTGCCTTCGGGTAAGTAGTTGAGCGACAGCTTCAGCCCATCTTTGCCGAACGTCCTGCTGAAGTTGAAATACTTGTAGCCGACAACCGAGCCGTCGTTGTTGTCAACCATCGGGCAACGGTTCACTGCCGCGTCGTATGGGTTCCGTCGGCCGTCATATTGGCCACGTTCGATGCCGATGTGAGTGCCCTTGTAGCGCATGTGCGGATATTCCTGATGCGCCAGCTGCTTGGCCGTGAAGTAGCAGGCAATGCCGGCCGCGTAGCGTCTCCACGGGTCGAGTCCGTCGGTGGCAAAGCCTTCGGATGTGAACTCGGCCTCATTGATGCGCACGTAGCCCGATTCGCCCTCCATCACTTCGACGTCGATGGGCGCAACCATTGCCTGTCGCGAATATTCGGTGGTGCCGGCCTGACGGTGATAGAACAGCCACCATTTGCCGTTGATCTGGCAGATGCTGCCGTGCGTGTTTCCGGCCGGACATGCAGTCGGCACGGTTGTCCCGTCGGCGCGTTTCTCCTTGCCTCGACCGTCAATCAGCGTGCCGCCATAGGTCCATGGGCCGAGCGGATGGTTGCTGTAGCAATAGGCGAGCGTGTAGTTGGTGGCGGGCAGACCCTCCTCGCCGTCGTTGGTGATGCGGCTGTAGATGAAGACGTACTTGTCTTTGATCTTGCGGATTGACGATGCCTCGAAGAAGCGGAACGTCTTGTCCTGCTTGCAGCCCGGAATCATGTCTTCGACAATCTGCGTGCCGGCCTTCACCGTTGCCATGGTCGATGGGTCAAGTTCGGTAGCATACGAGCGTTCGAAACCCCAGTAGGCGTACACGCGGCCGTCGTCGTCAACAAATGCGGCAGGGTCGAAACGGATTGGACCTACGGTTTCGTTGGGCTTCTCCGGGTTCCAGTTGCAGGCCTCAAATGGGCCGTCGGGCCGGTTGCTGCGGCACACCATCGTCTGTCGGCCGCCGTTCTGCACGTTGGGGTATAGGTAATAGACCTTCTTGCCATCGGCATCGCGCGTCTCGACCACATCGGGCGCATAGAGCACATCGCCGCTACCGTCGGGATGCAGCAGGTTGCCCTTGGCGTCGCGTTTCGACTCGAAGATGATGCCGTCCAGCCTCCATTCTTGCAGGTTGTCAACCGATGCCGACCAGACAACTTGGTCTTTGCCGCAATATTCGGTCACCAGGTTGTCGTGCGAGCCATAGACATAGACGCGGTATTTTCCCGGATTGTCGGGATCTTCAAACACGTAGGGTTCGCCGTCGGGGATGAACTCCCACAGCGGCAGATACGGATTTTGTGCCGATGTCATGGCCAATGCGACAGCCATCGAACACGTCATAAATGTTTTCTTGGTCATTTTTTTAAGGGAGTTAATAGGAGTTATCAGGAGGTAACAGACTGCGTCTGTGGAGTTAACGGACGATTGCTTTGGCTGACGTTTTGCACCACAGGAATATTTAATATTTCTTATTTAATATTTATTTTCACGCTCTGTGAGCGCGAAAATTCCGGCACGTTGTACGACTTCATCGAATATTGGTAGAAGCGCGCGTGGCTCTGTGGCACGACGACCGGTTTCGACAGCTGGCCGTCGGCATCGACGTGGGCAAGGTAGGGGCGCGTGTAGAGGCCGTCCATTCGCCGCGAACTGAACACGATCCATCGGCCATTGCTGCTCCACGAGTGGAAACTCTCGCTTTCGGGGCTGTTCAACACATCGGCCGGCACCTCCTGACCCGTGTGCAGGTCGAGCAGATGAAGGTCGGCCTCGCGGTGCCAGATTGAGAAGTTGCCGAAGTCGGCCACGGTGAAGAGCAGCCAGCGGCCATCGGGCGAGATGCGCGGAAAGAGGGCACTGCGGCCTTGCGTGTGTGCGTTGTAGATGGTGTCGACGTCTTGGCCGATGATTGCGCCGTCGGCGTCGAACGCTACGCGACAAAGCGAATAGCGCACCGAATCGTAGGCAGCAAAGACGTTGAGGCTGTCGGCCGAGCAGAAATAGAGCCAGCGGCCGTCGGGCGAGAAGGTCGGATAGGTCTCGAATGCGGCATCGGAATGTATCGTCGGACAGGTGATAAGCCGTTGGCTCTCAACTTCGTAGATGTAGATGTCGGAACTTGTGTCGAACACCTCGATGCGGTTGCGGTGTGTGCTGTGGAACGCCTGTTTGGTGCGGTTGCTCGAAAAAGCCACGTAGCGCCCAGTCGGATGCCATGCCGGATAGACCAGCGTCGGCACCGGGTCGATGTCATGTGGTGCGATGCGCCGTGCCTCGCCGTTGTGTGCGATGTAGGTGCCGGCCATCTCGGCGCGCAGGTGGAAGAGCGTTGTGTCGCCGTTGTTGTGGAGCGACGTGTGGCAGTTCATGCAGCCGCCGTTGGTCTCGCTGTTTTCGAGCAGCGCGTGCTCGTCGTAGGTCGTGAGGTCGCGTTGGTAGATGCCCATTTCCGACCACACTTCGTAGCCCGGCTCAATCAGTCGATAGGTGAGGAACGGGTCGATGCTGTCGGCCGATATCCGTATTGCAAATGGCTCGTATTCAATCCAATGCGAATCTCCGTCCTGGCTCTGGATGCGCACCGTGATGCTGTCGGCCGATGCCGCAAGCCGTTTCCAGTCGTCGGGCGCGATGGCAATCTGACCGTCGTCGTCGCCCACGATGCAGCATTGGTCAACGGCCGTGAAGATGGCCTGCGACGGCATGTCGTCATCGACCACAAAACGCACCGGAGCGAGGTTGCGCGGCACGGTCACATTGGCCACGTCGGGCCACACGGGTGCGGCTTGGGCAACCATCTCGGCATCTTGTTCGACAGGCGACGAGCAGGCCGAAACCAGCGCGGCGAAGTAGAGGAAATATCGGAATTTCATTGCTTTTTCAACATTTGAATTGCTTGGAGGTATTGTGCCGACGGCCTGTGGTCGGGCACTTGCGAGAGGATGATCTGCAGGTCGTAGGGCAGGCTGCGCGTCGATGGAAAACAGTTCTGCGCAGGGATGCAGCGGCGTTTCTGGCCCAACAACGGGTCGGCCTCGACAGCGGCGTCGTCGAGCAGGCGGCGATGCCTTTCGGCCCATGAGCGGTGTGCGGGCGACGATTCGAGCCAACGCAGATATTTCTCGGCCACGGCATAGTGCCCATACACGATGTTGGTCTGCACAAGCCGTTTCAGCAGTCGGGGCGAAAGGTCGCCGAGCTTTTCGTTGGCCTCGAATGCGTAGCGTTGCGCCATCGAGATTTCGCCTATGCTCCAATAGATGTCGCTCAGCATTGCGGCGATGTAGGGCGACGGAATCTCCAGCACGAAGAGCGACTCGACATCGCGTAGCGGCTGTTGGAGGAAGCGTTCGGGCAGTTGTCCCGTCTCGGCGTAGGCGAGGTTCAAGCAGTTGAGCAACAGGTAGTTGTCGGGCGTTTCATGTCCGATGCCATCAATCACGGCGTGCCAGTCGTTGCGGCCAATCTGACACATCATCGCCTTGAAACTGTGTTCGGTGCCTTGGTTGCATGTGGCCGATTCGGTTGCGAACAATGTGCCGATGCCGGCGAGCCAGAAAATCGCGTAGCAGGTCACGAAGTGCGGATTGCGGCCAATCCGTTGCATCAGTCGGCCGACGATGGCTGCCAATGCGAGGCTGAGGGTCGTCGTGGCCAATGCGTAGAGCCACGCTGCGCCGTTGACCGTCGAACAGAACTGACTGAAAAACAGCGTAGTGAGCCGCATTGCGCCGCCCGACTTTGCCCACTCCTGTGCAAGCCAGTGGCGGTTCCAGTAGAAGGTGCGCCATTGCTCGTCGAAGCAGACGGAATCGTCCAGAAATCCGCGTAGTGCGGCATAGCCCGCGCCGATTGACAGCACTACGGCGGCTGCACGTACTGCATTGACCTTCAGTTTGCTCTGATTAGTTTTGATGCGTTTCATTGCTCTTTTGCCTTATTGTTGTGTGCCTCCATGTAGGCCATTGGCGATGCGCCGTAAACGTCCTTGAAGCAGGTCGAGAAGTTGCTCGCGTTGCTGAAGCCGACGAGGTCGCTCACTTCGGTGACGGAGCATTTCTTCTGCGAAAGCATCTCGGCGGCCTTGGCCAGACGGATGTTGCGGATGAAGTCGCGCGCCGACTGGTTGGTCAGCTCCTTCAGCTTGCGGTAGAGGTGTACGCGGCTCATTCCGACCTCGCTGGCGATGGCCTCGGTGGTGAGGCCCGGGTCGCTCAAATGCTGGTTGATGACCTTCAGGATTCGTTCCATGAGGCGTTCGTCGGGCGTCTTGGCGTCGGGCGTCGTGATTTGTTCGACTGGCATCTGCTGTCCGCTGAAGGTGTTGCGCAGGGCGGCGCGCGTCTTGAGCAGGTTCTGCACCGTGTGACGCAGTACCTCCATGCTGAACGGCTTGGTCAGGAAGGCATCGGCACCGAGGTCGAGGCTCTCCAGACGGCTCTCTTCGTCCGATTTGGCCGTGAGCAGCACAATCGGGATGTGGTTGAACCGCACGTTGGCGCGCACCTTGCGGCACAGCTCGAAGCCGTCCATTTCGGGCATCATCACGTCCGAGATGATGAGGTCGGGTGCCTGGTTCATGATTGAGGCAATTGCTTCGCGGCCGTTCGGACATTGCTGCACGCGGCAGTAGGCCGACAGTTCCTGCACGATGTATTGGCGGATTTCGTCGTCGTCTTCAACCACAAGCACCGAATGGCGGCTCTGCGTCTTCTCGGCCACGGGCACGCTGTCGTCCACATAGGCGTCGGGGCTGATGGCTGCTGCATTGACCTGCGATGCGCTTGTCGCTACGACCTGCTGCTCGGCCTTCTCGCTGCTCTTCAGGTGCGCACAGCCAAGCGGCAGGGTCACGGTGAAGCAGGTGCCCTGTCCGGCCGGATTGTCGGTCACGCTGATTGTGCCGTGGTGCAGCCGCACGAGCGACGATGTGAGGTGAAGTCCGATGCCGGTGCCGCCCTTGCCCGATGCCGTCGAGCGCACTTGGTAGAATCGTTCGAACACGCGGCGTTTCTCGTCGTCGGGGATGCCCTCGCCCGTGTCGGTCACGCTCATCACGAAGCGGCCTTCGGGGAAATCTTTTGTGGCCGATGCCTGTTCGATGCGGACCTCGACGCTGCCCTTCGCCGGCGTGTACTTCAGCGCGTTCGACAGCAGGTTGATGAGAATCTTGTCGAAGTTTGACGTATCGACCCACAGGTGCAGGCCCGGCTCGGTCAAGTCGCGTAGCGTGAGGTTGATGAGGCGCACGTCGGCCACATCGCGCATCGACTCGAACAGCTCGCTCACGTAGCGTGCAATTTCGACTTCGCTGCAATAGAGCGTCATCTGCTTCTTGTCGATTTTTCGCAGGTCCATCAGCTGGTTGATGGTGCCCACAATGCGGTCGGCGTTGCGCTGCATCATCAGGTAGGCATGACGGCGGTCGGGGTCGGAGTCGGCCGAAAGTAGTTTTTGCAGTGGCGACACGATCATCGTCATTGGCGTGCGGATTTCGTGTGCGATGTTCATGAAGAACTGGAGCTTGGCCTCGTTGATGGCCTGGTTCTGGATGTGCTGTGCCAGACGTTTCTTCACGGCGCGGCGGTGGCGTATCTGCACATAGACCATATAGGCGATGGCCGACAGCAGCAGCATGAAGAGCAGCATCGACCACCACTGCCTGTACCACGGATAGGCCACGGCAAAGGTGTAGGTCACGCCCTCCGATTCCTGTCCGGCGAGTTGTACGCTGTAGCGGAACTTGTGTGGGCCGGAGGATATCTGGCTGAAGGTGATGCGGTTCTGGCCCTGCGGCAGTTCAATCCACGGGTCGTCGTCCAACGAATAGCGGTAGATGACGTGCTGTGTGCGATAGAGCGGCACTGTGGCCATCTCGAACGAGATTGTGTTGTTGTCGAACGTGCGCTGGTTGCGGTTGTGCACCAGCTGGCCGCCTGCCATAACATCGACTATGCGTGCGGTGCATTGTTCGCCCTCCAGATCGACCTGCTGCGGCTGGAAATACGAGATTCCGCTTGTGCCGCCGAACCACAGACGGCCGTCCTTGTCCTTCATCGAGGCGTTCTTGTAGAACTCGTTGCTCTGCAGGCCGTCGTGTATGGTGTAGATGTTGAAGTTGTGGCGGTTCTCGTCGTAGCAGACCAGTCCGGCATTGGTCGAAATCCACAATCGGCCGTCGGCATCGCACTGTGCGGCATAGATGAAGTCGCTCGGCAGACCGTCGTCGGTGGTGTAGGCCACGTAGCTGCTGTCGTCGGGGTTGAAGATGATGAGACCCTCGGTGGTGCAGAGTGCCAGTCGGCCGCGGGTGTAGGGGCAGATGGCGAAGATGATATACTTTTTCAGGTGCTGGCGGATGTGCTGCGGCGTTTGGTCGGTGCTGATTTCGCTCAGGCCGTTGAACGAGCCGACGTAGAGCCTCTGGCGTTCGGCATCGAAGTGGATGCAGCCTGCCCATCGGCACGAATCGTAGTCGAAGGGCTGGACAAGCGTGCGGCGTGTCTCGTCGAAGCGGAACAGTCCGTTGCCCATCGTGGCCACCCAGATGCGGCCCTCGCCGTCTTCGGCAAAGTCATAGACGCTGGTGAAGTTCGACGAGCGTCCGTCGATGGCGAGCGGTGTGCATCGGCCGGTCTGCGGGTCAATCCAGCCGTAGCCCTGCGCATACGAGCCGTACCAGAAGCGGTGGCGCGAATCCTCGTAGATGCGCATGAACGAGCTTGGCACGCTGTTGGGCAGTCCGGTGTAGGGGAAATGCCGCAGCTGCCGTCCGTCGGGGTCGAGCTGGAAGAGGCCTCCATTGTCGGTAGCCACCCAGATGTTGTTGTCGCTGTCGTGGATGATTGAGGTGACGCACTTGTCGCCGATGCTGTTGTGGTTGGCCGACTGCGCACCCAGGAAGTGGAATGGCTGCGGATGTTGCGGCACCATCATCACGCCTTTCTGGTAGAGGGCGAGCCACATTGCGCGATGGCTGTCCATGCAGATGGCATGAACCTTTTGCGATGAAAGGTCGATACGGCCGTCGTTCACGTCATAATCCTGGATTCGTCCGGTGCGGCAGTCGTAGATTTTGAGTCCGACGTTGTCGGTCGCCACGAGCAGGCGGTCGGCGTCGAGGTTGCAAATCGAACGCACAAGGAAGCGGTTGCCGTTGCCCGCATCAATCAGGTCGAAGCGCTTGGCCGACGGGTCGTAGCGGTACAGCCCTGGCCACAGTCCGCCCGCGTAGAGGTTGCCGTCGTGTGCCTGATAGAGCGTGTTGAGCGGGATGTCCTTGTCGTCCTGCTTGCAGTGGATCAGGTTGCCGTCGGGTTCGAGGCAATACAGCTCGCGGATGCGTCGGTTGGTCCAAAGCCGTCCGGCGGAGTCTTCGGCCAGCGTCTCGGTGTTGGTGATGTGGCCGGTGAGGGCGTTGGCGTAGAGCACAGGCGTGCCGTCGGGCATGATGCGCGCACAGCATGGCACGTTGCCCGACATCCAGATTTCGCCGTTGCGTCGCTGGATGATGCACGAGATGTCGCCGCTCTCGAAGCAGGTTCCCTCGAATGTGGCCACGGGCGAAAAGTCGTCGGTGGCGGGGCGATAGACTTGCAGTCCGCGACGGCTGCCGACCAGCAGACGGCCCTCGTTGTCAACAAACAGCGAGCGCACGTAGTTGTTCTGTAGCGAGTTGGGATTGCCTTTCTCGTAAAGGTAGGTTGTGAATTTTGAGCCGTCGTAGCGGCACAGGCCAAATTCGGTGGCCACCCATATCATGCTGTTCGCATCTTCAATCACGTCGTTCACTAATGTGTTTGGCAAGGCGTCATCGGTCGTAAATAAGCGGCTTGATTGAGCCGAGGTGTGATTGTAAGTCAATGCAAATAGGATGGCAACAGATACGGATTTGTGGAAAATTCGGTACAGGTAATGTTGCAGCATAGTTGGAATAAGGTTTTGCACGGCAAATTTACGAAATGTGTCGAATGTTGCAACATGTTGGATTGAATAATGCAAGGAAATGTTAAAATAATCATAAACGGAGGCGGCCCCGCTTGTCGAATTTGGCGTGAAATGTGCAAGTCTTTTTGCACGGAAGCGCAGAAAATAAAGGCACCCCACTGGTCTGTGGAGTGCCCGATGTAGTTTTTGTCAGCTTCGATTATTCAGACTTGCCAAGGTAGGCGTCGTTCTGGATCAATGCTGAGTTCTTCATCAACTCGATCGATGGGATAGGCATATCCATCTTGCGGGCATCGTAGTCGTACTCACGGTGAGACCAAGGATAGTCGCGCAGGGCGTCACCTTCGGTGTTGTCCTTCGGGTAGTTGTAGTTGATGTGATCCTCCATGTAGCCCGACTTGACCATGTCTGGGCAGAGGCACCACTCAGAGCTGAACTCCTTACGACGCTCTTCGTTGACAGCAACCTTCCATGCCTCCGACGTGTGCTTGTAGCCGACGCGGTTTGGAGTTGCCTGCAATGCGGTGTAGTAGGTCTTTGCATCTGGAACAGTAACGACTGCGGTGTTGACTGGCAACGGATAGGCGGTCATGGTCTTGCCATTGCCTACAGCCTTGTACATTTCATTGTAGTGGCCATAGTATTTGCTGTAGTCCTGACCAACCTCAAGGTTGCCCCAAGCGCGGTTGCGGAGGTCGTTGATCATCTGCCAGCCAGTGTTCTCGTCACCTGTGCGGAAGCAGCACTCTGCATAGTCGAGCATGACGTTGGCCAAGCGCTTGCCGTAGATGATGACTGGCTCCCACATTGCTACACCCCATGAGTTGCCGTCAGCATAGGCTGAACGCCAGAACTTGGATGTCCAGATGGATGGAGCATACTCGCCGTTGGTGAAGTGGAACTGGCGGGTCTTGGTGCCGACCCATTCGCCCTCGGCATTCTTGTATGGGTTGACAACGATGCCAGCGTCATTCTTGGTGCCGAGCGAGTCCTGCAACCATGGGTTGTAGCCCCAGACGCTTGCCGACTTCTCGATGCCGTAAGCTGCCATCTGGGCAGCAGGAACTGCACCGGTCACGCAAGATGCGTCACGACGCTTGTCTCCGCTTTCATAGCAGGCATACCATTCCCAAGAGAGGTACTGGGCACCCCAGCCACCATTTTCAGGACAAGCGGCGAACCACTTGATCATGAGGCTGTTCTGTGTGTCCAGATACTTGCCGCTCCAAGAGCTCCAGTTGTCGCCCTCGTCGCAGACCTCAGCCCAGATGCACTCGCTGTTCCAGAATCCGGCCGGATCCCAGTTGGTCGAGAAGTTGGTGGCCAAAGAATATGTGCCGCTCTCCAGAATGCTCTTCAGCGCAGCCTTTGCGAGCTTGTAGTTCTCGTCGGCTACTTCAGGGCAACGGTAAGCCTTCCACATGTAGGCATCTGCCAGATATGCAAGTGCCATACCCTTGGTGCATCGGCCATAGTTGCCATTGTATGGTTGCCAGTCGAGCAGGTCGGCAGCAGCCTTGAAGTCGTCGATGATGAAGTCCCACATCTCCTCGTAGGTCTCGGCCTTTGCCTTTACAGGTGTGTTGTTGTAGTCTTCGCCTGTGTAGAGCATCGGGACGCGGCCGAAGGTCTGTGCAAGCCATGTGTAGAAATATCCACGCAGGGCGCGGGCCTCACCTTCGCAAGTCTTCTTGCAGGCGTCGGATACATTGGCATCTGGATTGTTGTCAGTATCCTCGAGTCCGGACAAGAAGAGGTTGGCACGGGCGATGGCAGCGTAGGCATGTGCCCAGCCGTCACCCAATTCGCTGACACTGGCATCCCATGTCTGGTCGAGGAACTTGACATCCCAACCTGTACACTGTGTGTCCATTGTCGGGTGTGTGCCTGTAAACATGTTCGGCTTGTAGCCCCAGCTGCCGTCGAAGTCGGAGATGCCGTTGAAGGTATAGATGCCGTTCAGGTTCATCAGGGCATAATCGTCGTTGGCAAACTGGACTGATGGCTCCAGAATGTCATATTTGGTTGTTTCAAGGAACTCGTCGTTGTCGCACGATGCAAACAGCAGGCATCCTGTACCAACCGCCGTTAGAAATTTGATATAGCTTTTCATAATATGTTTCCTTTAAAGTTTAGAAAGTTACGCTGAGACCGCACATATATGTGCGTGGGGTTGGATAACGGCCTGTGTCGAGACCGGTGTAGAGTACGTCGCCCTGACCGACTTCCGGGTCACCATACTTGTGGTATGGAGAGATGGTCAGGATGTTCTGGATGGCAGCGTAGGCACGTACAGCCTGTACGCCCAATGGACGGAGCACCTTCTTAGGTACGCTATAGCCGACCTGAATATTGTTGATCTTCAGGAAATTGCCGTTCTTGATCCATGCGTCGCTGATGCGGCTGTTCTTGTTGTCGTCAAGCAAGGTGAGACGTGGCAGCGAACCGTTCGGGTTTGTTTCGCTGTAGATCTTCTCATAGCAGCTCTTCAACAGGGCAGGAGTGCAACCGTCGTCGCTCTGCTTGATGATGGTGTAGCGCATTGCCGAGTATGAAAGAATGTCCATGCCGAGCACACCGTAGGTGTAGATGCTGAAATCCCAGTCCTTGTAGGTTGCAGAGATGTTCAGACCGAAGTTGAACTTTGGCAGACCATTGCCGAGGATGGTGCGGTCTTTGTCGTCGATAGCGCCATCGTTGTTCAGGTCCTTGAAGAGGTAGTCGCCCTTCTTTGCCTTGTCCTGACCCTGCGATTTGGCTTTCGCCAGATCTTCGTCGGTGCGGATAATCTTGTCAACACGCCAGCCATAGTATGAACCTACAGCCTCGCCTTCCCGACAGATTGAGTGATTTTCCCATTCGAATCCCTTGCCATCAACTGCACCCACGTTCGAGCCGTCGGCATTAGTGTCATATGCAGAATAGGTGCTGTTTGAACCACCGCAGGTTGAGGTATATGGATCACCCATCTTCTTGACTTCGTTCTTCAAGGTCGAAGCGTTGAAGGCTGCGTTGATGTGCCAATCCTTGGTCAGCTGCTTGCCATAGTTGATTGAGAACTCGAAGCCTTTGTTCTGAATCTCGCCATAGTTGGAATAGATACTCTTTACACCTGCGGATGGACGGATCTGCTTATCGATCAGGAGGTCCTTGGTGTTGCGGATGAAGTAGTCCATCGTGATGTTCAAGTCGTTGCCGAGGAAGCCGAGGTCGATACCGATGTTGGTCTGTTCGTTGGTCTCCCATTTAAGGTTGGTGTCAACCTCTGGAGCATAGATGCCGGTTACGCGATTGTCGGCAATGTGTTCGGTGGCACCGCCACCCTGTCCGGCTGTGTAGAACTGGTACTTTGTGTTTGCAGAGCTCAGGACATAGGTTGACTTTCCGGCAAGACCGCCAGGGTTACCTGTCTGACCCCAGCCTAAACGGATCTTTGCATTGTCGAGCCACTCATAATCCTGCATGAACGACTCTTCTTTGATGCGCCATGCAAGGGCTGTTGATGGGAATGTGCCCCAACGGTTGCCGGCACCGAAGTTCGAAGAACCGTCCTTACGGATGGTGGCTGTGAGGATGTAACGGTCGAAGAGACTGTAAATGATACGTCCGTAGTATGAGATGCCGCGCAAGTCGTCCATATTACCGCCGTCGCCGGTTCTTGAGTCCTCATCCTGAGTAAGGGAGAGCAGTCGGTGGTCGCGTGAAAGGAAGTCGTGTGCGTTAGCACTTACCCATGTGCCCTCGTATGAGCTTACCGAGTTACCGACCATGGCAGTCAAGGTGTTGAAGTCGGTTTCCCACTTGTAGGTCATGTAGGTTTCAACACTCTTGCTTGTGCTTTGGCTCTGGCTCAGGTCATACTGATAGTACTTCTGATTGCGGCCTTCGTACTTGACTTCGGTCAACACACCGTTGATGTAGTTGTAGCGCTTGAATTTGCCGCCGAACTCATCTGTTGCTTCTGATTCCTGTGTCCAGTTGAAGATTGAGTGGACGTTGACAGAGTGCTGGTCGTTTTTGAACAGGGTCAGGTCAACGTATGGGCTGACGCTGATGCGATTACGTACAGTCTCACGGCCGATTTCCTTCTGCGATGCGTATGGGTTGGCGTAACCTGCGCTCATGCCTTCCCAGCCGTTCGGTGTCGGAACCTTGCCTCCGCCATACGATCCGTCGGGGTTCACTACGTTCACATTGACCAACTGGCCGGTAACGTCGTCGATGTAGTCGAGAGTCGGAGACATCTGGGCAATGTCGCGGTGTGACGAAAGGTTACCGTTGTTGCCCAAACCGATGTTGTTGCCCTTCAGTGTAGTGCGTGAATAGTTCATGTCGCCGCCGAACTCGATGTACTTGTTCACCTTGCTCTTGATGCTTGCGCGCGAGGTGATGCGGTTGTAGCGGGTGTTGACGATGATACCCTTGTTGTCGAGGTAGCCGACCGAGAAGTTGTATTGGGTCTTCTCGTTGCCGCCGCTGGCCGAAATGCCATATTGCTGCTTCATGCCCATGCGCGTCATCTGGTCCTGCCAGTTGATGTTGTTGCGCTTGCCGTCGTAGGCAGCTGAAAATACGGTGTTGCCCAAGCTGTTGCCGTCGTTGGCTCTTGCCTGACGGATCGATTCAGCGTAGGCATCGCCGGTCAATGTCTCGATTTCGTAAGGCAATGTCTGGAAGCCCCAGTCGGCTGTAATGTTGATGTTCATCTTGCCCTTGTTGCCGTGCTTGGTGGTAATCATGATGACACCGTTGGCACCGGCAGAGCCATAGATGGCGGTTGCTGATGCATCCTTCAACACCTCAATGCTCTCGATGTCAGCAGGATTGACGAAATCTGCATTTTCACCGACCTGCACTCCATCGACAACGTAAAGTGGTTTGGACGAGCCGTGGATGGTACCGACACCACGGATGCGGATGGCCGAAGCAGTGCCAGGAGCACCGTCCTGTGCTGTTACCATGACACCGGCTGCTGCGCCTTGCAGTGCCTGGGCGATGTTGGTCGGAATCTTGCGATCCATCTGCTCCTTGTTGATGGTAGCGACGGAACCCGAGATGTCCGATTTCTTCATCGTGCCGTAACCTACGACTACGACGTCGTCAAGCATTTTTGAGTCTTCAACAAGTTCAATCTTGATAGGAGCGTTACCCACAGGCTTGACGTTCTGTGTGGTGTAGCCCATATAAGAGATGGAAAGAACGGCTCCCTCTTCTATATTGATAGAGAAGTTGCCATCAGCGTCGGTAATGGTACCATTGGTGGTGCCTCTTTCCGATACAGCCACACCGATCATCGGTTCGCCGTCTGTATCCGAAAGTACCCGACCCTTCACAATGCGCGGTTCGCCGACTGCCACTGCTGTGGATGCCGATGCCAGCGCCAACAAAAACAAAAGTCTTGTTTTCATAAGGATAGGATTTTGGTAATTAAAAAGTGTTTGTTAATAGGTGGAAAATTGTTCTGGCGTTTTTCCTGACCGCGAAAGTATGTAAATAAATTTTAACAATTTTTTGCGCCTGTTACAATTTCTTTTTGCTGGAGTTCCCGCCTTGTTACAACAACTTTCGCCAGTGTTTCAAATCTCCGTTTCAGTGCATTGTAGCAATGTTTTGCTTGCGACGTCGGTTTCGCGCCGATGTGGTTCGGAATGGCTTCGGTGTGTGGCCGTTTGCCCAGTTGCGCATATTTCCCAGTGGCGCAGGCCTCGGTTTTCCACCTTTTGAAAGGTCTTCGTATTAGACAAATGAAACATAATTTAAGATTGGGAAACTTCTCGCTTTGTTCGGCCAATTGTCTTCGCGTCCGTTGTCGCCCATGACTTTCCGTTCTGCCGTAGATGCAAAAAAGGCTGCCACAATGTGACAGCCCTAAGGCATCGGCCATAAAATCAAGGCAATGCGATTACATCAGTTCGACGACGGTGATTCCTGCGCCGCCGAATTGCACGTGTTCGTCGCGGAAACTCAGCACGCAGGCGCGTGTGCCGAGATATTGGCGGATTGCGACTCGTAGCGCGCCCGTGCCTGTGCCGTGCAGTATGCGCACTTCGTTAGCACTGAGCAGTTGCGCGTCGTCCAGAAAGTACATCACGGCTTGCAGCGCTTCGTCGGCCCTCATGCCGCGCACGTCGAGCTCGCTCTTGAAGTTCTTGCGTTTTTCGCTCATCACATCGACCGACGAGATGCCGCTACGCGACTTTGTGCCTGTCAGATTGTCGGCAAATTGTGCAATCTTGTCGGCCGCAGCATCTTTCTTGGCTTGTTTTTTCGACACGACTTCCAGCTTGTCGCTTTCAATCATGCTCTTGATGATGCCGAATGTGACCTGCACTTTCCTGCCGTCGATGGCAATCACTTCGCCAATCGTGTTTTGCCCCTTGATGCGCACGTAGTTGCCCACTTCGATCGGTTTCGGTGCGCCATTTTGCGCTGTCGGCTTCGGTTTTTGTTCCGGTTTTGCGCTCTTTGCACGTGCGATGCGTTGTTCGACGAAGTTTGCGTGCTCTTCGCGTATCTTGCGTGTCGCCTCCTTTTCGGCCTGCGCCTCCTTGATTTCGCGGATGGTGCGTTCGATGCGTGCGTTGGCCTCTTTGAACAGTGTTGCCGCTTCGTCGCGCGCCTTCTGGAGCACCTCCTGCCGTTTCGTTTTCAGTTCTGAACTCTTTGCGTCATAGTCGGCAAGTTTCTGCTCCAGAGCCTTTTCCTGCTGGTGAATCTTCTCGCGTTTCTGCTCCCAATAGCGTTTGTCGCGCGAGATGTCCTGCAGGTATTTGTCCATGTTCACGTAGTCGCTGCCGACCAGCCGTTCCGCCTCGCTGATGACGTCGTTCGGCAGTCCGATTTTGTGTGCGATTTCAATTGCGAACGATGAGCCTGGACGTCCGACTTCGAGCCGGAACAGCGGACGCATTTCGCGCCTGTCGTAGAGCATTGCGCCGTTGACGATGCCCGGTGTCTCGTCGGCAAACAGTTTCAGGTTTGTGAAGTGGGTCGTGATTACGCCGTTGGCCTTCGCTACGTTGAATTTGCCCAGCAGTGCCTGTGCGATTGCACCGCCAATTTGCGGTTCCGTGCCCGAGCCGAATTCGTCGATGAGCAGCAGTGTACGGTTGTTGGCATTGCGCACGAAGAACTTCATGTTCTGGAGGTGCGACGAGTAGGTCGAGAGGTCGTTGTCGATGCTTTGTTCGTCGCCGATGTCGATGAAAATGTTCTCATAGACAGTGACTTGCGAGTTGTCTTTCATAGGTACGGCCAATCCGCATTGCAACATGTATTGGATGAGGCCCAGCGACTCCAGGCAGACCGATTTGCCGCCTGCGTTCGGTCCGGAAATCAGCACTATGCGTTTGTCGCGGTGGTCGAGCAGGATGTCCAGCGGCACGATTTTCTTGTTTTCGCGACGGTAGCGCAGGTCGAGCAACGGATGTCGCGCCTGAACCCAGTCGGTTGCGCCGTCGGCCGAGAATGATGGCACTGTCGCATCGATGCTTTCGGCAAAACGGGCTTTGGCGTGCAGGAAGTCGATGAGGCCGAGGAAGTCGTAGCTCGCCAGCATGTCGGGCAAGTAGGGGCGTATCTGGTTGGCGATGGCTGTCAGTATGCGCACGATTTCCTGTCGCTCCTCCGATTCAAGTTCGCGGATGCGGTTGTTGGCATCGACCACCTCTGCCGGCTCGACGTAGAGCGTCTTTCCCGTGGCCGATTCGTCGTGCACAATGCCGCGTAGCTTGCGTTTGCTCGATGGTGGGATGGGGATGACAAGTCGGCCGTCGCGCATTGCTGGAGTGACGTCTTTCTCGACCAGCCCGTCGTTTTGGGCACTGCGCAAGATGTTGTTGAGCAGCCTCGAAATGCCGTTTAATGTGGTGCTCATTTCGTGGCGGATGTTGGCCAGTTCGGGTGATGCGTTGTCGCGGATTTCGCCGTTCGGTGTCAGTGTGCGGTCGATGGTTCTCACGATGTTGGGAAATGTGACAACCGTGGCGGCCTGTTCCGACAGCAATGGGTGAGAGTCGGTCTCGCCCTCGTCCGGTTTGAAATATCGCACAAGAGCCTCTATGGTTGCCAGCGACCGGCGCAGTGCGAAGAGTTCGGCAGTCTCGAGGAATGTGCCAACTACGCGGATTTTTTTCAACGGTTCTGTCACGTCGTAGAAGCAGTCGGTCGGCAGCGGATTCTGGCTGTTTTGCCGCACCTGCATCATCTCGCGCGTCAATGCCAGTTCGCGGTCGATGGCGCGTCGGTCGGTCATGAATTCCATGCCATCTACACGCGCAACTCCGAGACCGCACAGTGTGTTGTCCCGGAGCATCTGACGGATTTTGTCAAATCCTATTTTCTCTTCAAAGTTTTGTGGATAAATCATCTATTTTTCAAGTATTCCTGCGCCTTGTCTTATGATGTTGACTTCTTCGTCCGACAGGTCAACTACGGTCGATGGCATTTCCTTCCCGTATCCGCCGTCTATCAGTATATCAGCCTGATTCTGAAAGGTTTCTTCGATGAGAAACGGGTCGGTCATGTAGCTGATTTCGTTTTCGTCGCCCTCTTCTACGGGCAGTTTCAGCGAGGTGGTCAATATCGGATTGTCCAACTCTTCTAGCAACGCTTGCAGAATTTTGTTGTTCGGGATGCGTATGCCCACCGTCTTTCTGCTTCTGAACACTTTCGGAAGTTTCAGTCCGGCCTCCAGAATGAATGTGAATGGGCCTGGCAGGTTGCGGTGCATCAGTTTGAACTGCTCTTTCGAAATCTTTGTGTACTCATCGGCCTGACTTATGTCCTTGCAGATGATTGACAGGCGCGACATCTTTGCCTCCTCTTTGCGGTATTGGTAGATTTTCTCGACCGCGTGCTGGTTGAGGGCGTCGCATCCAATGGCGTAAACCGAATCGGTGGGGTAGATGACTATCCCACCGTCGCGGATTACGTCTGCTATCTCCGACAGTATTTTTGTGTTCGGATTATTTTCGTAAAGTTTGTAAGTCTGCATTTCGCTCTGTTATTTCTTCACCTCCACCACAATCGGTTTCAGTTGGCTCCACTGTTTGCACCAGTTGAACCAACTTTTCGGCGTCCAAGGATTTTCGGTGAGTTTCGGACCCTCTTTGTCGGGCGCGCAGAATGCCATTCGATAGGCAATTTTGTTGCCCTTGTCCGGATGGATGCCGTACAGAATCTGTTCCTTGCGGTCGATGGTGCGAGTCACGTAGTTGCTTGGAATGCTTACGGCCAATGCAGCACTCGACATCTGCGGGTAGAGCTTGTGGTTGCCGTCTGGCCAGTCTTTGCCGAATGACGCGCACAGACCCTTGCCGTCCTTCATGTAGTGCAGTCCGGCCAGTTCGACCGAGTCGGTGTTGAAGATTCCTACTTTCATCACTCCGGTGACGAATTCCATGTCCGACAGGTCTTCTCCCTTGCCGTCGGCTTGCGACAGATATTGTTCAATCTGACATTCGCGGTTGCCGGCATAAAGGATGTAGCGGCTCTTCAAGTTGAGTTTTCGGCCTTTGTATTCCCAACCCTCCACGTTCATGTCAACCACCGTGCGGACTGGACCTTTGGCCAGGATGTGTGCTTGGCGGTAGTCAAACGGCTTAATCATCACCATGCATGGATCCATGAGCTTTCCGGCCGACTGCTTTTTGACATATTCCGGATCATCTTTCGTGTCGTCCCATCCGCGTAGTGTGCCGATGCTGATTGTTTGTCCGACCAGAATGATGTCGTCGCCAAAATTGCGTTCTTTCACGAGCGATGGTACTTCGCTGCTGTACCAAAGTCCGTCGGCCAATTCAAGCTGCGGCACGCGTTTTCCGTACAGGTCGGTGCTCTCCTTGCTGTCGAAATAGACGCGGTAGGCCACGATTTCGTTCTCGAACGCTGGCCCGTGATGCATCATTTTCGAATACATGTTGTCAACACGTTCCGAAACGGTATCGGTCGCAATGTGCTGCTTCTCCGTGTACGAGCGTGTCTTGTCGTTGTCCTTGAACCACATTTGTGCATGTGTTCGCTTGGCATAACGGTCCGCGGCCGCTTCATCGGTCGAAAATGTCACTTCGGCTTTCAGTTTCCCCTTTTTGGCGATGTCAACAACAAATGCGAGTTCTTCCTTTCGGCCGTCATTGTCGAGGTCGTCCATCTGACAAGGGATTTCTTTGCCGTCGATCTTCACCGTCGCGCTTTTGTAGTTGCCGTTTTCCGGCACTGGAATACATACTGCTGCATCGTTCAATGCCTTGCAGTTCGGATTCTTCAGCGTCACGGTGAGTGTCTGTGCTGTAGAAACAGTAAAGGCGATGGGCAGGGTTGCCCCAGCCATCATCGCCATAAATATTTTTCTATTCATTAGTTATGAATTGAATCGCCGTTCACAACGAGATCCTTCACGTTGAATGTGGTGTAGTCCAGCTCGCCTTCAGGCAAGGTCAACTGCACGTTGTCAATGTTAATCTTCTCAGAGTGGTTGACAACCAGACCGATGTCGGCCGTAATGGTTGCATTCTTGATGTTGATGTTGGTGATAGGCATCTCAGGCAGACCGTTGAAGTACATGGCACGTTCGCAGCCCTTGCAGGTTACGTTGCTGATGTAGATGTCGCGGAACTGAGGTGTAGTCTCGTCAACTGGTGGAATGTTGTCCATCGAAATGTCCTTCTTGATGTGGAGGGCACGCTCTTCCGATGCTGAAAGACCTGAGTAGTTCAAGTCGAATAGGATACAGTCGGTCTCGATGGCAATCATGTTGATGTTGTCGATGTAGATGTTGCCTACACAACCGCCACGACCACGCTTAGACTTGAAACGCAGACCTACGTCGGTGCCGAGGAAGGTACAGTTGCGCACGCAGATGTTCTGCACGCTGCTCGACATTTCGCTACCAACCACGAAGCCACCGTGACCATGGTAAACTGAGCAACCGTCAACTACGACGTTCTGGCATGGAGTGTTCAACGAACGACCATCCTCGTCCTTGCCGCTCTTCAAGCAGATGGCGTCGTCACCTACGTCGAACTTGGAGTTGATTACGAGCACGTTGTTGCACGACTCGAGGTCAAGACCGTCGCCGTTCTGGCTGTACCAAGGGTTAACAACCAGAATGTCGCTGATGATGACGTTCTCGCAACGGAATGGGTGCAAGCACCATGCTGGTGAGTTCTGGAAGCAAACCTGCTCAATGAGCACGTTCTGGCAGCTGTCGAAGTCCAACAATACTGGACGGAGGAAGTCACGATACTTGTGCCAATCCTCGTCGTTGTCAAACTGTACGACGTTCATGTTGGCCTGACGGAGTGCGTCGAGAATGGCCTGCGAAGGTGCCCAGATCTCAGAACCGTCAATAACGCCTACTACGCCACCCGCAGCACCGGCCTCTTTCCACTGGCCTTCGGTCAACTTGCTGCGACGAATCCAACGCCATGCGTCGCCGTGACCGTCGATTGTGCCGAAGCCGGTAATCGAAATGTTCTTTTTGCCCTTGGCGCTGATTGGCGACTGGCAACGACGTGTCTTCAGACCCTCGAAGTAGCAAGGCACGATCGGATAGTCGTCAAAGTTGCCTGAGAAGTAGATGACTGCGCCATCGGTCAACTCGAGGTTCACATTGTCCTCGAAAACGATTGGGCCGGTCACCCAGATGCCGTGAGGTACGCGCAATGTTCCGCCGCCCATCTTTGAAACGGCCTTCATACCCTTTGAGAATGCCTCGGTGTTGTCGGTGATACCGTCACCTACGCCGCCGAAGTCGGTAATCAACTGGACATAGGAGTCAATTTTGGGTCGCGCAATTGCTCCAATCTCGAACGGAAGACCCTCGGTGTAGAACCGCAGGTCTGCGTCGGTCTCTTTTGGTGCGGTTTCAGTTGGTGCACAACTTGCAACCAGACCAGCTGCTAAAACGCTCATTATGAGGTAGCAGTTTTTAATACTGGATTTCATTTTGATAAGAGTTGATTAAATGGTTAATGTTTATGAATAATTTTATTTACTATTTTGATTCAGTCTGTCGAGAGAATTCGGGCAGGAGAAATCTTTGACACTATTGTCGCTGGTACGAGAAGCATCAGCATCGTTATTGCCAGTGTTCCAATGTTCAACACCGTCACGTGCCACCATGTGATGCTGATCGGTACCCATTCTAAATAGTAGTTTTCGGGGTCGAGTGCGAATGGATGCCAAATTTTCTGTATCACGCACAATCCAACTCCGGCTACGTTGCCCCACATCAGACCTTGCAATGTCAGCAGAAGTGCAACATAGAGGAACGTGCGTTTCAACTGCAAATCGCTGCATCCCATTGCTTTCAGCTGTGCAATCATCTTTGTCCGCTCCAATATGATGATCAGCAGTCCACTGACCATCGTGAACGTTGAAACTACAACCATGAGTGCCAGAATCACTACTACGTTGATGTCCAGCAACTCAAGCCATCCGAATATCTGCGGATTCTGTTGCTCAAGCGTCTTTACCGTCAACTGTGTGCCTCTGCGGTCTTGCGAGAGGTTTATCCGATTGCTCAAATCCGCGTAGCAGTCTTGCAGGGCATTCGTGTCCGACAGTCTGACTTCAAGTCCGCTCGCCATGTCATCGTCCCAACTGCCAATCTGTTGCAGCAGGTTGAAGTTGCCCCAGATGACCTGTTCGTCGTATTGGTTGAAGTGCGTCTGGTATGTTCCGCCAACCGTCAACGTGCGGACCTTGACTGAAACATCGGCAGCGCCATAGTTCAAGTTCCGTTCCAATCCGTTGTTTTGGACGAAAAACACTTGTACGCGGTCTTCTTGCTTGATTTTTAGTTTGCGGGAAATGGTTTCGCTGATGAAAATTTCCCGTTCATCGACGTCCGCACTCTTGAACACGACCGAGAGAAAGTCTTTGTCGGTCTTGATTGCGGCCGGTTTTGTGATGAATGGTTTGACCGTTTGTACATTCGGCAGGGCTTCCAACTCTGCCAACATCGAGTCTCCGATGCAGATGGGTTGTTTCTCAAAGGATACGTTCGACGATAATGCAAGCACTTGAAGATGACCTCCGAAGTCCGACACCTTGTTGCGGATTTCATGCTTGAATCCGACCACAATCGCAACTGTGAGCAGCATGATGGCCAGTCCGATGGCAATTCCCGCAATCGCTATCCGTATCGCGGGCGGAGATACTCGCTGCGTGTCGTTGACCTTCGAGAAAAATATTCTTTTCGCGATGAAGTAGGCTGCCGACATAGTGCTGTTTCTTTTCTTTGCTGTGCTTTGACTTTTATTCGGCTTTCTGCATCACGGTTGCCTGATATACGGACAGAGCCTTTTGCAGGACGATTAGCGCGTGTTTCAAGTCTGCCTTGTTGAGCACGTAGGCCATACGGACCTCGTTCTTGCCCATGCCCGGTGTGACGTAGAATCCGGCTCCCGGCGCCATCATGACTGTGCATCCTTCAAACTCGAAGTCGCTCAGGCACCATGCGCAGAATTTTTCGGCATCGTCAACCGGCAGCTTGACCATAGTGTAGAAGGCGCCCATCGGAATCGGGGAATAGACGCCGTCGATGCGGTTCAAACCGTCAATCAGATATTTGCGTCGCTCAACATATTCGTTGTAGGTGTCGAGCATGTATTCCGGATCTGCGTCGATGGAGGCTTCGGCCACAATTTGTCCGAGCAACGGCGGAGAAAGACGCGCCTGACAGAATTTCATGATGTTCTGGCGGACGGCTGCGTTCTTAGTCACGATTGAGCCGACACGGATGCCGGTCTCCGAGTAACGCTTTGAAACAGAGTCAATCAGAATGACGTTCTGTTCGATGCCTTCCAGATGGCAGGCCGAAATGTATGGAGCGCCGGTATAGCAGAATTCACGATATACTTCGTCGGAGAACAGGAACAGATCGTGCTTTTTGACGATGTCGCGCAACTGGTTCATTTCCTTCTGCGTGTAGAGGTAGCCCGTTGGGTTGTTCGGGTTGCAGATCAGGATGCCTTTCGTGCGAGGAGTAATCAGTTTCTCGAATTCCTCCATCGGTGGTAGTGCAAAGCCTTCGTCAATTCTGGTCGGGATGCTTTTGATGACGGCTCCGGCGACGATTGCGAACGACATGTAGTTGGCATAAGCAGGTTCTGGTACAATCAGCTCATCGCCAGGGTTCAGGCACGACATGAATGCGAAAAGTACGGCTTCCGAGCCGCCTGTCGTCACAATTATGTCTTCCAAATCGACGTTGATTTTGAAGCGGCGATAGTAGCTTAACAGTTTTTCGCGCAGTGACTTGATGCCTTCCGAGGGCGAGTATTCCAAAATCTGGCGGTCGATTGTTTTCAACGAATCAAGACCAGCCTGCATTGTGCGCAAATCTGGCTGGCCGATGTTGAGATGATAAACTTTCACTCCGCGAGCTTTGGCTGCATTGGCCAATGGAACAAGTTTGCGGATAGGAGAAAGGGGCATCCGCTTGCCGCGTTCTGAGATATCTGGCATGATGAATTTATTCGAGTGAATGACGCGCAAAGATATCATTTTCCATACGATTTTCCAAATAATTGACTTGAAAAACGCTATTTTTCCACACTTTCATGTCGATAATCCTTGCTGATTAAATTTTAAGTTTGTGATTTTATTCGCTGACGAGCGGTGGTGTAGGCTTTTTGTGTCGGTTGACGTAACTCTGGAGTTGTTTGTGCGACGTGATTCGTCGAACGTAATTATTGTCTTTCTCCGTCGGTTCGCCGTCCGTACACGGCATCCCTCGTCCTCGTCTCCGGTTATAGGCCGTGGGCTTTCAATGCTTGGTGATATTTTTTTGCATTGCGTTGATGTTCAACGAGATTTGTTGCGAAATTGTGCAGTCCGGAAAAGTCTTCCTTTGCGCACATGTATATGTATTTGTGCGGTGCGCTGTGCAGGAAGGCGTCGATTGTGGCCTTTTCAACTACGCGGATCGGTCCAGGCGGAAGACCTGTGTTCCTGTATGTGTTGTAGGGCGAATCGGCCTTGAGATGAATGTTCAGAATACGTTTCAGCATTAAGTCGCCGAGTGCATATTTTACGGTCGGGTCGGCCTGTAGCGGCATCTTCTTTTGCAGCCGGTTCCAATAGAGCCGTGCAACGACGGCGCGTTCTTGCCTGTCGGTCGTTTCCTCTTCGGCGATGCTGCAGATGGTGCATATCTGTTGAGGCGTCAGGTGCAGCTTGTCGGCCATGCGCAGACGTTCGTCGTTCCAGAATTTGCGGTATTCGGCAAGCATCCTTTGCATGAGGCTTTCGGGTGCGATGTTCCAGTAAACTTGATAGGTGTCGGGCAGAAAAATGCTGCTGATGTTGGCCGCGTTGCATCCGCTTTCCGACAGGAATTCCGGCGCGAACATCGCCTGCAGGATAGATGTGGAGTCGGCTTCGATGCATTGTGCAATGCGTCCGGCCAATTCCTGCATTGTACGTGTCCCGATGAATGTGAGTTTTATCGGATCTTGCTGGCGGCGTGCGATTTTACGCACGACTTGCATGGCCGATGCTTCTTCGCCGATGCGGTATGCTCCGGATGCGCCGTTTTCGATGGCTTTGTCGAACTTGAAATATTTGCGAGCTATCTGGAATCCGATGCAGTGCGTGTCGGCGCCGGCGTCGTTGAGTTGTCGGATCACGTCGTCGGGGGTGTCGCCATGCCGCACGTAGATCCATGTGGTTTCAGCAATCCATTTGGGTTTTGTCGTCGAGCGGTAGGCATACAGTGCCGAGCCGAGTGCGATTGCGGCAAGTGCGATGCCAATGATGAGTCGGGTCGTTGTCTTTTTTTTCATTGATTCGTGTGTCTTGACGTGCGAAGATAGGCATAATCTGCGTATGTCATATTTCACGGCGCGTTTATTTTCGATTTGTTGGAAAGCGACTATCTTTGCGAGGCTAATTTTGCGATTTATGAAATCTTTTCTGTGCAACGATGGCGTCGGATTGGTGCTCGAAGGCGGCGGGATGCGCGGCCTTTTCACGTCTGGAGTGTTGGATGTCATGCTTGAGAATGGCATCGCTTTTCCATGCGCGGCTGGCGTTTCGGCTGGCGCGTGCTTCGGCGTGAATTTCAAGTCGAGGCAGATCGGGCGGGCCTTGCGCTATAACATCCAGATGGTCGGCGATCGTCGCTACATGAGCTTTCACTCGCTTGTCTCGTCGGGCGACTACGTGAATTCGGAGTTCTGCTACCACACTATGCCGATGGAAATTGACGTGTTCGATGTGGAGGAATATGCGCGCAATCCGATGCAGTTCCATGTCGTCTGCACCGATGTTGATTCCGGAAAGGCTGTCTATAAAAACGTCGAACGGATTGACCGCGTTGCGTTGGATTGGATCCGCGCTTCGGCCTCGTTGCCAATGATTTCAAAGCCCGTCGAGCTCGATGGGTTGCGCCTTTTGGATGGCGGGCTGGCCGATGCGATTCCGGTGCAATATATGGAGCGGCTCGGATATGGACGCAATGTCGTTGTGCTTACGCAACCATTGGGCTATCGCAAGCGGCCGACGCGTCACGCATGGCTGTATAAACTGCTGTGCCGTGATTATCCGGCCGTGGCACAATGTCTGTTGCATCGGCCGGAAATGTACAATGCTCAGTTGGAATATGTTGAGATGCAGGCGAAAAACGGCAGAATCCTGCTCATCGCGCCGCCGGAAAAACTGGGCATAGGTCGCGTAGAACAGGATCCTGTGAAACTGAAATCTGCTTACAATCTTGGTCGCAGGGCTTGCGAGATGCAACTCGCTGCAATTCAGGATTTTTTGAGCAGGTAGTTGATGACTTTTTCGTTAGCGTCGGCGATTGCGTGCGATGCCATTGCCAGATTCTTCTTGAAAATCTCGAATGTTTCGGCGCTTTCGTCGCAAAGGTCGGTCACCGATTTGATGAGCATGATTGGGGTCTTGAACAATGAGCAGACAAATGCCACTGCAGCACCCTCCATGTCTTTAAGCTCGCCGTGGTTTTCTTCGATGATTTGCAGGTCGCAGGGTTGCATGTCGAGCGACGACCCTGTCGTCACTTTTCCCATCTTGAAGCCGATTGCATTGGCGATTTCTGCCGCGCGGTCGAAAATCGGGTAGTTGCCCAACGATTGCGTTCCCCAAGCGTCGTCGCCTGGCACGCGCCGGTCGTGGAACATGACGCCGTTTGAGATGTAAACGTCACCGATGGCTGCCCCGTTTTTCTTGAATGCGCCGCAAGTGCCGGAGTTGATTACCAGGTCGGGATGCAACTGCTGGATGGCGGCCATCGTTGCGACGGACGCGGCTTCACATCCTACCAGATCGGAGCCTTGCTGTTGGCCGTTCAACACTACGTAGAGTTTGTTCCCGTCGATGTCGGTCTGGTACATCTTGCAGGGAAGGGGCAAAAAGAAGCCCGGCGCTTCACTGACACCGAATCGGTCAATGAAAGGCTGGGCTTCTGCCTGCATGGCCACAATGAAACAGATTTTCATCACTTGCGACCTAATTCTTTATCAATGGCGGCCTTGATGTCTTCGGCCTTGATGTTGCGCTCCTTGATGATGCCGTTCTTGCCGATGATCATCACGAACGGGATGCCGAGTGTGCCATATTTTACAGTCGGTGATTCCTGCGGATTGTCGGCGTAGATTGAAGTCCACTCGATTGCCATTTCGCTGGCGGCGCGGTGGATGAATGTGATTGAATCTTCGAGTACGGCAACGCTCACGAAGTTGACCTTGCCGGCATATTCGAGATTGTATTCAACCAGTTGCTTGCGGATGATGTCGCGGCTCGGGATGCTCCAAGGTGCCCAGAAGTTGACCACAACCGGCTTGCCTTTGTTGACGATGCTCGACAGGGAAACTCTCTTCTTCGCATTGTGGAGGTCGATGCCGTTGATGTCAACGTAGTGCTTGCCTACGGCTGTGACTTCGGCGGCGATGGCAGCCTTTGAAAGGCGCTTCAGCTGGTCGTCGTTGGCATACAGTTCGCAAAGGTTCATGACGCTGTCCAACTGCTTGACGTTGAAGTCGATGGCCATTGAACGTGTGATTGAGAGACCGAGCTGTGTTCCCATGTGCTTTTTGCTCTGCTCTGCAAGGTAATCGTCGTAAACCTGCTGGAGGCTATCTTTGTTCGAGTTGCGTCGTTTGAGCTGCTTTTTAAGGTTGTTGATGGTCTGCTCGAACTCCTGTTCTGGGGTCAGCACAACTTCGGCTTTCACTTCCGAAGGTTTGACGCCTTCTGGTTTGTCATTTTGAGAACATCCCACGAATGCAACTGCAAACGCGAGGGCAATAAAGATTTTCTTCATATTGAATTTCGTGTAAATTAGATGCTTAGATTTATCAACAGGCGCAAAGATACGAAGAATTTTCGAGTTCCAAAAAAAAATGTAAAAATTTTGTAAAATCGTGTTTTGTAGGCTATATGCTGCGCAATGCATTTCTTTGACGATGTCTGACGGCACATAGTGGAATGTCGGACAAAATGCAGCCGAAATTGAAACATATCTCTTGCATTTCTCCGGTTGCGTGTCGGAAACTGAAGTTTTGAAAACATATTTTTGGCCGATTCGCTAAAAAATCTTAATTTCGCGCCAGAATTTTATTATAGAGAGGTCTTTCTAAACCCAAATGAAGAAGATGATGAAACGTTTCATTTATAGTGTTTTGGCCGGTTTTATGCTGTGCGCTTTTCCGTCGGCCTGCGATGAGGATCAAGATCTTTGCATCAACTTGGCCGGCGGCTGGCATGGCGATTTTGGCGCATTTTATGTAGATAGCATTACGTCCGATACAAGCTACTCAACTTCGACGTCCATAATTTTCAAGCCTCAGTATCCGAACGAAAAATACGGTTCCGGGACGCAGACCGACTATTATTCTGGCGGCAAGTCAGTTACATCGGACATCAACTGGGAAATCATCTACGGACGAATTTATCTGAAATATCGCGACGATCCGAGCCGGGACGTGCGCCTCACTGAATATACGTTGAACGATAGTGCTTTCTTCGGGTATTTCCCCGACGATCGTCAGTTTGACATGCACAAGGACAAATAATGAACGAGCGTGCCGTTTTTGTAACCCGTTTTGGAGGGGTTTTGGCCGCTGTTGGCTCCGCTGTTGGGCTTGGTAATGTGTGGAGATTCCCATACGAAACCGGGGCTCACGGCGGTGCTGCTTTTTTGCTTGTCTATTTGTCGTGCGCCCTGTTGCTCGGTGTTCCGCTACTGCTCGGCGAATTGGCTCTTGGCTATGTGTCGCACAAGAATCCGACGGGAACGTACAGAAGTCTGGCTCCTGGTACGAAATGGCATTACCTGGGCTATGCCGGAGCCGTCTGCATGGTGCTGGTTGTGGCATTCTACAGCGTTGTCGGCGGTTGGACATTGTGCTACGCGGCAAGTTCGTTGATGGGCAATGTGCCTGATTTCGTAGAGTTCAGCAGTGGCGTGTGGGCGCCGTTGGCTTGGATGACGTTGTTCTTTGTCGTCAATGCGGTTATTCTGTTGGGCGGCGTGGCGAAGGGCATCGAACGTGCCTCGAATTTCCTGATGCCGTTGCTTTTCCTGATGCTCGTCGTGCTCTGCGTGCGTTCGCTGTTGTTGCCCAATGCCGTTGAAGGGCTTCGCTTCTTGTTCAAGCCCGATTTCTCGAAGATTGACGGCAGCGTTGTCGTGTCGGCCATGGGACAATCGTTCTTCTCGATCTCGGTCGGCATCGGCTGCCTGCTGACATACGGCTCGTATCTGCCTCGTTCGGCGAAAATCGGTAAATCGGCATTGGCCATTGCATTGCTCGACACCGGCATCGCGCTATTGGCCGGCATCATCATCTTCCCCGCTTGTTTTGCTTATGGCGTGCAGCCCGACGCAGGCCCGGGATTGGCCTTCATCACCCTGCCGAATGTCTTTTTGCAGATGTCTGGCGGCATGATTTGGTGTTTCTGCTTCTTCCTGCTGTTGGCTGTGGCCGCCGTCACGTCGAGCCTTTCGCTGCTTGAGACTCCGACAGCCATTCTTCAGGAGGAGTTCGGCATGGGCCGTCGCCGCGCCGTCATCGTTGCCTCGTGTCTGGGCTGGGTTTTGTCGGTGTTGTGTGCGATGTCGTTCTCTCCGCAATGGAGCGAGCAGCTTTCGTTCGGCGGCATGATAGTGTTCGACATCTTCGACAAGCTTACGGCCAACATCATAATGCCGTGCAGCAGTTTTCTGATGGCGGTCTTCATCGGCTGGAAATTGGACAAGAAAGTCTTTGCCGACTATGGCATCACGCATCGGGCCGACGGGACAACGAAGTGGTATGGCTCATTGTTCATAATGGCGATGCGCTTTGTAGCCCCACTTTGCATTTTTCTGATTTTCTTGAGCGGACTTGGCCTGCTCGACGGATTTTTGAAATAAATGTCCGACGATTATGAGCCATTGGAGCCAAACTTGTAACTTTGCAGGCTGAAAAAATCGCGTAGTTGGCAAACGGATGTTGCTACACGGATGCGCTACGCGACTTATCTTTACATATTTATTAACCATTAATGATTGGCAACCATTCGAAAAGTTGCCGATGATTAAGCAACCATCTAAAAAGTTGTTATTATGAACTATCTTTTCACATCGGAGTCCGTCAGCGAAGGACATCCAGACAAGGTCGCCGACCAGATCAGCGACGCCATCCTCGACCAGTTCCTGGCACAGGATCCCCAGAGTAAAGTTGCATGCGAGACACTCGTCACCACGGGTCAGGTCGTCCTGGCCGGCGAGGTGAAGAGCGAGGCATACGTCGATCTGCTGAACACGACGCGCGAGGTCATCAACCACATCGGCTACACCAAGGCAGAATACAAGTTCGACGGCGACAGCTGCGGCGTCTTCAGCGCCATCCACGAACAGAGCGACGACATCAACCGTGGCGTGGAGCGTCAGGAGGCCACCGAACAGGGCGCCGGCGACCAGGGCATGATGTTCG
>DFJU01000137.1:0-17280 GCA_002373755.1 Bacteroidales bacterium UBA3663
GTGTGCAGGTCAACGAGGATTTCGTGGATCGCACAGAGTGGGACAATATCCAGATCAAGGAGGGCGATGCTGTCGATTTCCTCTACTTCATGGGAGGCGGAATGTAATTGAGAAATAAGAAGTAAGAAATAAGAGTGAAGAGATAGGATTTGCCATCCGAAGCAAACGTCCCTTTTACTCGTAAGACGTGGCACGCCGCGTCCTGAGACGTTTCGTGAAACGTCTCTACAATGCCTCTCCCCTTAGCTACTTTTCAAAAAAATACAAATTATGAAGAAAACCATCCTATTGAGTGCCATGTCGTTGTGCGTTGCAATGGCATCGGCCAAAGACATCAAGACGCTCGTCGTCACCACCACACCGCAGATGCACTGCGCGAGCTGCGAGAACAAGATCAAGGGCAACCTGCGCTTCGAGAAGGGCGTGCGCCGCATCGAGACCGACATCCCGCAGCAGACCGTCACCATCGAGTTCGATGCCGAAAAGACATCGGCCGATGCGCTCATCAAGGCATTCGGAAAGTTCGGCTACAAGGCGGCTCCTGTCCAGAAGGACGAGAAAAAGGAAAGTCCGCAGAAGTAGCCGAATGCCGCAAATGTGGTAGGAAAAGTGCCACGAATGTGGGATTCCGCGTCCGATGTGAAAAGCATACCTTTGCCGCTCAAAAATTGAATTATGGCAAAGGAAACAATCGCGGGGAATCCGCTTGAAAAATTGGCTCCGATGATACCGTTCGCGCTGTTCGTGACGTGTACCATCGGGCTTTCGTTCTGTCATGCCACCGACATAAACCTGCTGGTTGGCGTGGGGCTGGCGGCCATACTGCTCGGTGCGCTGCTTGTGCGCGACGGTGTTGCCTATTGGAACGCGATTTTCGACTTTTTCGGCAGCCGTACGGCCGTGACAGCCACGCTGTTGTGGTTGTTGGTCGGTGTGTATGGCAGCATCTTGCGCGAGGGACATCTCGTCGATGGGCTTGTGTGGTTGTCCGACCGTTTGCAGATCTCGTCCGGCACGTTCACTGTCGTCACATTCCTATTTTCCGGCCTTTTTGCCATCTCGACAGGTTCGGGTTTCGGCACAATCAGCGCGATGAGTCTGACTCTGTTTCCGGCCGGAGTCGCCATCGGTGGTGATGCCGCATTGTTGGGCGGAGCAATCCTGTCGGGTGCGGCTTTGGGCGACAGCATTTCTCCCGTGTCGGACACCGCCGTGATTGCCGCCTCCACTCAGCAGTATGCGCACGACGGACGCGTGGCCGACGTCGGCGGCACGGTGCGGCATCGTCTGCCGGTCGTTGCGGTGTCGGCCGTCATCGCAGTCGCCGCCTATTTTGTGGCTGGCGTTTTTGCGGCCGATTCTGCATCGGACACAACCTCGGTGCAGGCTGAAAGCGGAACTGGGCTGTTGCTCCTGTTGCCCACATTGGCCGTGATGCTGCTGGCATTCCGTCGTGTCAACATCTTCGTTTCGCTTTTCATCGGCATCGTCGCCGCAGCGGTCATTGGATTGAGTTTCAATTTGTTCGATGCTTCAAGTCTGGTCGGATTCGGTGGCGGAAAGGTGCGTGGTGCGGTGGTCGATGGCATTGGCGGTATGGCCAATGTGTGCCTTCTGCTGATGGTCGTCGTCTCGTTGTCGGGGCTTGTCATCCGCAGCGGTTGCATGGACATGTTCATCGCCCGGCTGGACAGACGCATTGGCGGCTCAGGCCGTCGTGCCGAGTTGGTCATCTTTGTGCTGACTGCATTGTCGGGCATATTCATTGCGGCGGTCAATACAATTGCCAATATCTGCGTTGCGCCATTCGTCAACAGCATTGGCCTGCGTCATGGCATCCATCCGCACCGACGGGCAACGATTCTGGCCACGGTGATTTGTACGTTTCCGTTCATCTTGCCCTACGGCGGATGTGTGCTTTTGCTGATGCAGGGCGTTGGAGCATCGGCCGCCGATACCGCATTGCAGCCATCGGACATGCTGCTGACGTCATTCTACCCGTTGGCATTGCTGGTTTGCAGCTTTTGGAAAGTCGTGAAGTAGAGATTCCTCAATTTCGTTTTTTTGAGGTGTTCTGAAAAACGAATTTGAACGTTTCTCAAATTCTCAACAATCTTGAACATCAAGCGATTAAGGTTCTCTTGATTCTCAAATTCTTGAGCTTTAGTATTGATTAAATTTTTGTCTGATATGCATCCATTGACAAGACTTATTGCCGACGATATGCGTCCGGCTTTGGGCGTGACCGAGCCTGGAGCCATTGCCTTTGCCGTGGCTACCGCGCGCGACCACGTGACGGGCACGCTACGCGAGTTGCGCCTGACGTTGAACAGCGGAATGTTCAAAAATGCCTTCACTTGCGGCATCCCGAACAGCCGCGAGGTGGGCAACGAACATGCGGCGGCTTTGGGCTATGTTGCGGCCGACGCAAGCCGAGGTCTGGAGTGTCTCGACAACGTGTCGCCGCGTCACAATGCACTGGCCAAAAAGCTTGTCGCCGACGGAAAAATCCGCGTAGCGATGGGCGAGGTGACAAGCCGCATCTACATCTGCGCCGAAATCGTGACCGATGCAGGTTCATCGGCCGTGACAATACGCGATTCGCACACCCACATCACCGAAATCCGCGAGAACGGCAATGTGGTCTTCACGGCCGATGAAAAAAAGTCGGATTCTGTGGCCGATGCCGTGCCGACAATTCATCGCTACACTCTGCGCCAGATGCTTCACTACGCGAAAAATGTGCCGTTGGACGAAATCCGCTTCATCGCCCGTGCCTACGAGGTGAACCTCGCCCTCTTCGACCAGGCATTGTCCAGCCGCCGCACGGTGTTCGCCCACAAGCTTTTGGAGCAGAACGGCGGACGTGCCATCTCGACCGACGAGCGGCTGTCTGCTTCGCTGTTGTGCAACGCTGCAATCGAAGCGCGAGTGCTCGGGCTTTCACGTCCGGCCATGAGCATCACGGGCAGCGGCGCGCACGGCATCATCGCCACTCTGCCGCTCTACGCGGTTCAGCAGGTCAACGGCCTGGACGACGAGACACTGCTGCGCGCCACGGCGTTGAGCTATCTGGTGTGCATGTATATCAAGGAGTATTCGGGCAAGCTGTCGGCCTTCTGCGGCTGCGCCATCGCGGCTGGTACAGGCATGGCCTGTGGCATCGTGCTGATGAAGGGCGGCGGGCAGAAGGCATTGGACATGACCATCCGCAACATGGCATCGGGCATCACTGGCATGATTTGCGACGGCGGCAATCACGGCTGCACGATGAAGGGCATTGTGGCGGTCGATGCTGCATTCCGGGCGGCCGGATTTGCGCTCGAAGGCATCGCCATCGGACATGAACATGGCATCAACGGCTCGACGGCCGAAGAGACAATGCGCAACATGGTCCTGATTGCCTCGCCGGGCATGGTGCAGACAGAGGGCATCATCGTCGATGTGATGCGCAAAAAAAGATGACCCGCCAGTGGAAAATCCGCCGACGGGTCATTTCTTTATGTTTGGGTTGGGCGACGTTTAGAGGTTGCCGCGCTCCTTGTCGAGATAGTACTTGTAGGTGCCTACGGTAAGTTCGTCGCAGGCAGCTTCGTCGCACACCAGGATTGCGTGTGGGTGCATCTGGAGCATAGAGGCGGTCCATTTGTGGCTCACTTCGCCATCGACGATGTGCTGGAGGGCGCGTGCCTTGTGGTGTCCGTTGCACACGAGGAGAACCTCCTTGGCGGCCATAACGGTGCCGATGCCTACGGTGAGGGCCTGCTTTGGCACGAGGTTCATGTCGTAGTCGAAGAAACGGCTGTTGGCAATGATGGTGTCGGTGGTCAACGTCTTGATGCGCGTCTTGCTGGTCAGCGACGAGCCGGGCTCGTTGAAGGCCAGGTGACCGTCTGGACCGACACCGCCCATGAAGAGGTCGATGCCGCCAGCCTTCTCGATGGCCTTTTCGTATGCCTCACATTCGGCTACGAGGTCGGGAGCATTGCCATTCAGTATGTGCACGTTCTCCTTCTTGATGTCGATGTGGCTGAAGAAGTTCTTCCACATGAAGCTGTGGTACGACTCTGGATGTTCTTCTGGCAGGTGGACATATTCGTCCATATTGAAGGTAACGACATTCTCGAACGACAGTTCGCCTGCCTGATACTTCTTGATCAGCTCGTTGTAGAGGCCGAGTGGCGACGATCCGGTCGGGCAGCCCAGCACGAAGGGCTTTGAGGGTGTCGGTTTTGACTCGATGATGCGTTTTGCAACGTAGTTGGCTGCCCATTGTGACAGCCGTTCGTAAGTGGGTTCGATAATGACTCGCATAGGAATAAAAAATGTGTTTTTAATGAAAATGCGGCACAAGGTATGGAAAAAATGGTTTTCTGCAAAAACATCGGGAAAAAAAAACGGTTTTGCGACACGAAAAAAAATGATTTTTTTGCAGAAAAAAGGTCGAAAAAAGAGTAAAAACAAGAATAATGGCGGCTTTTTGGCCGTTTTCCCACCAATTCGGTATGAATCTACCATGAACGTGGGATTTCGCGCCTCATGCAATCGCCGTACCTTTGCACCGCAATTCAAAACAAACAAATTATTAAAAACAAAAGGCAGTTATGAAAAAGGTATTATGGATTATGACGGCTGCGTTGCTGACCATGACGTCGTGCAACAGCAATGATGACGGTGTTGATGATGGAATCGTGATTCCCGGCATTACGATTACGGGCGATGTTGATTGCTGCTCGGCCGAGGAGGCACTCCAGGTATATAAGTTCTTGCAGACCGTAAAGATCGTGCCCGAGCTAACGACCGAGGTTGACGGCAAATACAACGTCTTCGCCTACACATCGACTGGCAGTTTCCACAAGGGCTACAACGACATCTACTTCGTGGCCACCAAGAAGTCGTCGGGCAACTACATCAAGTATTTCGACATCACGAGCGTCACTCCGCTCATGTATATGGTCAAGATGAACATGTCGCACAGCACGCCGGTCGGCAGCAGCTATGAGGTGTTCGACGAGACACGTCCCGCAGTGAAGCGCGGCTGGGTTTCGTTCCTGATGAACACGAGCGATGCCGGTTCGTGGACAATCTCATACACGGCCGATGTGCTCGACTCGAAAGCCGGTGTCGAGGATGCCGAAATCGAGGTCGATGCCCTGCCCGACGGACAGGACTGGCTCAAGAACTTCAAGTTGGGCGACGACACATACTTCCTCTCGCTCGTCAATCCGCTCGATTGGGCGACCGGTACCAACACCATCACGGCCTACGTGTCGAAGAAGAGCAGCCCGATCACCACGCCCTACGCTGTGGCCGACGAGACATTCACCATCGAAATCGATCCGCGTATGCCCGACATGGGCAACCACACATCGCCCAACAACGTAGCGCTCACCAAGCAAGCCGATGGCTCATATCAGGGCAGCATCAACCTCACGATGACGGGTCTGTGGCGCATCCACCTCACTGTGCGCGATGCCGATGGCAACGTAGTGGCTGGCGGCGACGACCTGAGCGACGGCTACAGCTCGCTCTACTGGGATGTGACCCTGTGACCCCAACCCTCACGAGGGAGGGAGAATGGAAATTACTGAAAATATGCACGGAAGGGAGGTGAAGACACAGCCTTTCCGTGTTTGTATTGAAAATCAAAATTGAATTATGGTTGCGTTATTTGTTTTATCTACAATATTGTCCGCCAATGCCGATGCCGACACCACAAGCCTCGACCAGCCGCATGATTTGGAAGAAGTGGTCGTGGTGACGGGCAGCCAGGGCGGACGCCGTTCGTTGAAGGGACAGACGGCCACCATCGACGAGCATCTGTCGGAGCTGTCGCACGTTGAACTGGTGCGCCGCGGCTCGTATGCGTGGGAGCCGTCGGTCAACAACATGCAGACCGAACGCCTCTCGACCACCATCGACGGCATGAAGATTTTCTACGCCTGCACCGACAAGATGGACCCCGTGACCAGCTACGTCGAGAGCAGCAACCTCCAGAGCATCAGCCTCAACTCCGGCCTGAACGGCAATCCGCAGGCTACGGGCAACATCGGCGGCAGTCTGGACCTCAAGCTGCGCAAGGCCGGCTTCGAGGGGGCGCGCTGGGAGGCATCGGCCAACATCGGACACGAAACCAACGGCCACGTGCAGGTCTATGGCGCCGATGTGGCGCACTCCGGCCAGCGGTTCTACGCGAACGGCGGCGTCTTCTACCGCCATGCCGACAACTACGCGACCGGCGGCGGCGACGAGCTGCAATTCTCGCAGTTCCAGAAGGTCAATGCCTTCGTCAACGCCGGCAGCAAGTTGGGCGCGCGCGATGCATTGGAGGCAACCTACATCTTCGACCGCGCCACCGATGTCGGCTATCCGGCGCTCAACATGGACGTGGCCAAGGCCGAGGCGCAGATCGCGTCGCTGGCCTACAAGAGGCTCTTCGACGACGGACGGCTTTATTCGTGGGAGACGAAGGCATACTACAACCACATCACGCACGTCATGGACGACACCAAGCGGCCCGATGTCGAGATTCACATGGATATGCCCGGCGAGAGCTGGACGGCCGGAATCTACAGCCTGCTGCTGGCCAACATCGGACGTAACGGCCTGACGCTCAATGCCGACGGATATTACAACCGCGTGTTTGCCGACATGACGATGTATCCGGGCGGCGCGGCTCCGATGTATATGGTCACGTGGCCCGATGTCGGCACGCTCAACGCCGGACTTTCGGCATCGGACAACATCACGCTGCCGCACAGCCAGAGCCTGCGCCTCAACGTCAAGTGGGCCTGGCAGCAGCAGCGCATCAACGACGAGGAGGGTCTGCACTCGCTCAACGTCTTCTTTCCGGGCATGTCCGACAGCTATTTCCAGGTCATAGGTCGCGTAGCGGCCAACTATCAGCTCACAATCGGCGGTTCGCAGTTTTCGCTTGGCGCAGGGTGGGGCAGCCGAGCTCCGACGGTCACCGAGGCATACGGCTACTACTTGAACAACACGTTCGACCAGTACGACTACATCGGCAATCCGCGTCTGAAGAACGAATCGGCCATCGAACTGAACGGAAGCTACAAGTTTACGGCCTCCGATGCGCGCTTTTCGGTTGCGGCCGATGCCAACGTGTTCCTGTTCCGCGACTACATCATCGGCCAGTTTGAAGACCGTCTGAGTGCAATGACGGTCGGTGCCGAGGGTGTCAAGGTGTATGGCAACATCGACCATGCAACCATCGGCAACGCTTCGCTGTCGTTCGAGTGGCAGCCGGTTGATTTCCTGCGGTTTACGTCCAATTTTTCGGGCGGAATCGGCCGCGATGCCGATGGCGACGACCTGCCGCTCATTGCGCCGCTTGCATTCGATGCGCGTGCCGCCTACAGCCACCGCGCGCTGAACATCCAGGTCGGATGGCGCGGCCATGACCGACAGCGCAATTTCGGCCGCAAATATGGCGAGACCGAGACGTCGGCATGGAATGTCGTGCAGCTCAGTGCCGACTATTCGTGGCGCTACGCGAATTTGCGCATCGGCGTCGAGAACCTGTTCGACCGCAACTACAGCACCTATGCCGATTGGTGCGACATTCCGCAGAAGGGACGCAATTTTTATGCGAATGTGACGTTTAAATTGTGACAGACATGACCCTACCCCCGACCCCTCCCCGTAATGGGAGGGGAGATGAATATACGGGATGCTGTCAGGGTTATGGTCAATTACAGACCCTACCCCCGCCCCCTCCCCGTAATGGGAGGGGAGATGAATATACGGGATGCTGTCAGGGTTTTGGCCAATGTTTTTCGTCCACGAAACGGCGGTTGGGGACTGCCATAGTGAAGCGGCCGCCCGTAAAAAGGTGAGGATTGCGAAGCGGTAAGCCGTGTCTGAGGCCGATAGGCCGAGTTCGGCTTACAAGCGAGCGAGACCATCTTTTTGCAGGCCGCGCAACGTAAGGCTTGACTTTCTTTGCTTACTTTCTTGTGTCAAGACAAGAAAGTAAGTGCCCTCCGCACAGGAGATAATAACAAAACAAAATGAAAAAAACACTTCTTTGGCTTGGCGCACTCATCGTCGGTGCGCTTCTGGGTTTGGCCGATGTGGATGGCATCGACATTGTGGCCGATTTCGTGGCGACGGTCTTCGTGCGCCTGTTCCAGCTGATTGCGGTGCCGACAATCGTGTTGGCCGTGACGACGACATTTGCCACGTTCGGCACGCGCGGCACGGGGCGCATCTTCCGCCACACGTTGGGCTACACGTTGGCCACGACGTTTGCTGCGGCGGCCGTCGGCGGACTGCTCTATGTGATTGTGCAGCCCGGCAATCTGCCTGTCGGGGCTTTGGCCGATGAACCTGCGCCGGCGTTGCCCATGTCGTATGCCGACCACCTGATGAGCATCGTGCCCAACAACCTTGTGCGGCCGTTCCTCGACGGCAATGTGCTGTCGCTGCTCATCATTGCCTTTGCGGTCGGCATCGGCCTGTCGAAATTGCCCGAATCGGACGGAAAATCGGCCGTGGTGAAGCTGCTCGGCGGCTTGCAGGACTTGCTTTTCCTGCTCATACGCGGCCTTGTCTGGGCTTTGCCGTTGGGCATCGTGGCCTTTGCCGCACAGCTCTCGGCGCAGGTTTCGGCCGGCGTCGTGGCCGACAGCATCGGCAAATATGTGCTTGTCGTGCTGGGCGGCAACGTGTTGCAGTTCTTCATCGTGTTGCCCATCTTCCTTCTTGCCCGTGGGCTGAATCCGTTGCGCGTGTTGGGCAAGATGTCGCCCGCCGTCATCATGGCATTGTTCACCAAGAGCAGCGCCGCCACGTTGCCCGTCACGATGCAGTCGGCCGAAGAGCGTCTGGGCGCGCGTCATGAGGTGTCGCGCTTCGTGCTGCCGCTCTGCACCACCATCAACATGAACGGCTGCGCGGCCTTCATCCTCGTCACGTCGCTCTTCGTGATGCAGAACGGCGGCACCGCCATCACGCCGACGGTCATCCTGACGTGGCTGTTCATCTCTGTGGTGTCGGCCATAGGCAATGCCGGCGTTCCGATGGGCTGCTACTTCCTCACGCTGTCGCTCATGTCGGGCATAGGTGCTCCGGTGGCCGTGTTGGGCGTCATATTGCCGATCTACACCATCATTGACATGGTCGAGACGGCCGAAAACGTCTGGTCCGATTCGTGCGTCGTCGCTATGGTCGATAAGGATTTGCCGGCGCGCAGCGAGTGATTTCCGCCGTTTTGCATCGACTTTTTTGCCGATGTCGCTTTTTTTGCAGAACTTTGCGACGTGGCGTTTCGCCCGAATGTCAAACTCATTTTTTTACCGATGAAGCACCTTCTACGTCGTTTTTTCAGTGCCACTACGTGGCTTTTGCTGCTCTCCGCCTGTCCAAGTGAACTTTTGGCCGATGGTTATCTCTACCGTCTGCACCTCACCGACAAGGCTGGGAGCACTTATTGTGAACTGACGGAACGAGCCTTGCAACGCCGTGAACGACAGTCTGTTGCATTGGACTCGACCGACCTCAGCGTCTCGCCGGCCTATCTTGCCGCATTGACCGGAAAGGACTGGCAGCTTGTCACGCGTTCGCGATGGCTCAACACGGTCGTCGTGAGGCGGGCCGACGGCGGGGCAATTTCCGCAGCCGACTTCGACGCGATTCCTTTCGTCAGCCAAGTGGACACCATCGATGCTCCACTTCCCGAATCCGGCGGCGACGGACTGGCAGCTGCTGCCCGACTAACATCGGCCGCCCGACGCAGCAAGTGGCAACTTGAAGAGCAGACGGCATCGGCCACCGACGGCGACAACTTCCGCAAACCGGTGCTTGAGGTGCACGGCGATGCGCTCTACAATGCCGGACTGCGCGGCGATGGGATGCTCATCGCGGTGATTGACGAGGCCTTCTCCAACCTGCCGAATCTGCCGTTCCTGTTCGACAAGGTGGTCGGCTGGTACGACTGCTACGCGAAGCCTGAGACCGACAGCGACGGCATCTTCGGCAGTGGTACACACGGCACAAACGTGCTCTCGTGCATGGCCACCGACACCGCATACGGCGTGTGGGGAACGGCCTCCGATGCCCGCTATTTCATCATCCGCAGCGAATATGCAGCCACAGAGACGCAGCTCGAAGAGGACTTTTGGGTGTTTGCTGCCGAGATGGCCGACAGCATCGGAGCCGACCTCATCAACTCGTCGTTGGGCTACCACTCGTACGACAACCTTGCCACCGACCACACTTGGGCGCAGTTGGGGCAGAACGAGGTGCAGGTGTCGCGCGGAGCTGCAATCGCCGCAAGCAAGGGAATGTTGCTCTGCATTTCGGCCGGCAACGACCGCGACCAGCAGTGGCAGAAAATCGGTTTTCCGGGCGATGTGGCCGACGTCTTCACCGTCGGAGCCGTTACGACCGACAGCGTGCCGAGCAGCTTCAGCAGCGCAGGCTGGACGTCGCCCAACGTCAAGCCCGATGTCGCCTGCCGAGGCACCCGTTCGTGGGTCATCAATGCGGCGACAGGCCTGCCCCGCACCGGCAGCGGCACGTCGTTTGCATCGCCCACAATGTGCGGACTGATGGCTTCGTTGTGGGGTGCGAATCCGTCGTTGCTGCCATCCGAACTGTGCCGCATTGTGCGCGAATCGGCATCATCGGCCGCAGCTCCCGACAGTCTGATGGGCTACGGAATTCCCGACTTTGCGAAGGCATTGGCCGTGGTCAATCCGGAGCTGTCGCTACGCGGATTTTTGTCCGACGGCGATGCAATCTGTAGCCGTTCGGCATCGGCCGACGATGGCGCACGCTGCTACGACCTTTGGGGACGTCCGGCCGGCCCATCGGACAAAAATGGCTGGCAGATTGTGAACGGTCGGATGGTCATGCGCCGCGAATGATTGCACTACGCGGATAATATTGTGCAAATGATTGCCAATGTCTTGCAATTTCCGCGAATTTGGATTAACTTTGCGCGCCGATTTTGAGGGGCAGCACAAAATCGCTGTTGTTCGGAATGGCATCGGAAACAACTGAATATCGTTTAGTTTTTAACAGTTTATCGTATATGTTGAATATCGTAATTTTCGGTGCCCCAGGCTCAGGCAAGGGCACTCAGAGTGACAAGATTATTGCAGAATACGGCGTTGAGCACATCTCTACGGGCGACGTTCTGCGCGGTGAAATCAAGGCAGGCACAGAACTCGGCAAGACCGCATCGGCCTACATCAACGAGGGCAAGCTCGTGCCGGATTCACTCATCATCGACATGCTCGCCGCAACCCTCGACGCAAAGGGCAAGGACATCAAGGGTGTCATCTTCGACGGTTTCCCACGCACCATCGCTCAGGCTGAGGCATTGAACGACATGCTGGCAAAGCGCGGCCAGTCGGTCAGCACCGTCATCGGTCTTGAGGTTGACGATGCCGAACTCATCAAGCGCATCATCGCTCGTGGCGCAACTTCCGGCCGTGCCGACGACAACGAGGAGACCGCCAAGAAGCGCCTCGACACCTACTACAGCCAGACTCTGCCCCTCAAGGACTTCTACATCAAGGAGGGCAAGTACGCCAAGATCAACGGCGTTGGCACCATCGACGGCATCTTCGCCGACATCAAGAAAGCTATTGATGCTGTAAAATGATCCGAGAATCATTTTACAAGCGTCAAGTTATTAGTTAGTAGTTATTAGTTGTCAGCTGATATTTACAAGTCCTCCTGCAAAGGGGGACTTTTTCCCATTGGGAGTTTTGGGCTGTGGCCGATGCAAATGTCCTGTTTCTGAGTTAAGAAATAAGAAGTAAGAAATAAGAGTTGATAGCCGAAACAAACGTCCCTTTCACTCCCCTTTCACTCCCCTTTAATATCCCTTTAAATTATGGCCGAATCGAACTTTGTTGACTACGTTACCATCTATTGCCGATCGGGCAAGGGCGGCCGAGGCTGCTCGCACCTGCATCGTGCCAAGTACATACCAAAAGGCGGTCCCGACGGCGGTGACGGCGGCAAGGGCGGCTCGGTCATCCTGCACGGCAACCGCAACTATTGGACATTGCTCCACCTGCGCTATCAGCGTCACCTTTTCGCAACCGACGGTCAGGCCGGCAGCGAAAACAAGTCGTTCGGCAAGGACGGTCAGGACGTGACAATCGAAGTGCCGATGGGAACCGTCGTCTATGATGCCGACACAGGCGAATACCTCTGCGAAGTGACCGACCACGACCAGAAGATCGTCCTCCTGAAGGGCGGACGCGGCGGCCTTGGCAACTGGCATTTCCGCACTGCCACCAACCAGACTCCGACCTACGCGCAACCTGGCGAACCGGCTCAGGAACGCCGCATCGTGCTCGAACTCAAGCTGTTGGCCGATGTCGGTCTTGTCGGTTTCCCCAATGCCGGCAAATCGACCCTGTTGAGCAGCGTGAGTGCGGCCAAGCCGAAAATCGCCGACTATCCGTTCACCACGATGGAGCCGAACCTCGGTCTGGTGCCATACCGCGACAACCGCTCGTTCGTCATCGCCGACATTCCGGGCATCATCGAGGGCGCAAGCGAGGGCAAGGGCCTGGGACTGCGTTTCCTGCGCCACATCGAGCGTAACTCCACCCTGCTTTTCATGATTCCGGCCGACAGTCAGGACATCCGCAAGGAGTACGAAATCCTGCTCAACGAACTCGGAACCTACAACCCCGAACTGCTCGACAAGCAGCGTCTGTTGGCCATAACCAAATGCGACATGCTCGACGACGAACTCATCGACGAGATGCGTGCCGAACTGCCCGACGGTGTTCCGACGGTGTTCATCTCGGCTGTGGCCGGCAAGGGTCTTGACGAGCTGAAGGACATGCTCTGGGCGATGCTCAACGACGAGGCCAACCGCATCCAGACCTTCACGCACCGCAACCTCGACGTCTCGCACGGACTCGAAGACGACTACACCGAGGATAATCCGTTCGGTGAAGACCGTATCATCGACGGTGTGGCCGACTCCGACCTCATCGAGGAGGATTGGTAAAATGGTGTTTATTGGACACAAATGACGACGAAAATCAGAAAAGTGGTCTAGAATTGTACATTATTGACGTTTTTCTGCATCAAAGGTGGCTGTGTAGTGGAAATTTGATTACATTTGCCGCTCATTCGTGGAATCTCTTTTCTTTACCATTAAGTTTTATACTACGACATGAAATCTAACTTCTTGCATTTGACGACCGTTTGGGCGATGGCCTTGTGTCTTTCGCTCATAAGTTGCAACTCAAATAACGGGTCGAACAGCATTGTTGCCGGAACAGGTTCCGCCAACGATGTCGCTGTGACCGGCACTGTGGACGACATCGGCTCCGTCTATGTCCAGCTGGACGGAAAGTTCAATTTGGATCCGATTTCATTGACGCTGTCCGACGTAAAAGTCGGAGTCGAGGTGTCGGAAAACCGCGAGTTCAAGCCGTCACGGTTCTGTCGGGCAACGGTTGTCGGCGAGACTTCGTTCAGCGTCAAGGTGATGGAACTCCGGCCGCAGACGACCTACTACTATTGCACGAGCGTCATCGACTCCGAACGCGGACGCACCTACGTCGGTCGGGTCCAGTCGTTCACAACGGCCGAAAAGTCGCTTGGCCGAATCGTGCCGATTGACCTCGGGTTGAGCGTCCGATGGGCATCGTGCAACGTCGGGGCTGAAATCCCGGAGGACTACGGCAACTACTACGCGTGGGGCGAGATTGTGGGCTACGACGAGGCCGACGAGAACAACAAGAAGAACTACGCCTACAACACGCAGACGTCGTACGTCAAGACATACTACAACTGGAGCACCTACAAGTATTGCGACGGTAATTCCACAACGCTGACGAAATATTGCACGAAAGACGACTTCGGCATCGTTGACGAAAAACTCACGCTTGAGCTTATGGACGATGCGGCCCATATCAACATGGGTGGCCGTTGGCGTATGCCGACCCACACCGAATGGAGCGAATTGCAGGCTCATTGCCGCTGGGATTGGATAACGCAGAACGGCGTGAAGGGCTGCAAGGTGACCGGACCGAACGGCAACAGCATCTTCCTTCCTGCCTGTGGCTATCGCTATGAGTCGGGCGTCACTCATGTCGGCGTCGATGGCTACTATTGGTCGAGCACGCTTGACGGCAGCTACCCGAATCGCGCATGGCGAGCCCGCTTCAACGACGAAAATGTCGGCATGATGAGCCGCTACCGCAACGACGGCCGACCGATACGCGCGGTTTGTCCGTAAGCGTTGGCCGCACAGACAAAATTTAACCTCCGATGAACGATGCAGTTCGCCGGAGGTTTTTTCGTGCCATTTTGTTGGTCGATGTCGCTTGCTACGCGACTTTTTTCGGCCGATTATTGTTTCAGGTACTTCCCGAAACCGTCGCTGCACACCACTTCGAGCTGCGTCGAGTCGTTGGCCGATGGCACAATGAGCAGTGCCTCGACGTTAGGTTCATCGGCCAGGATGTTCAGCGCACGTTCGCGGCCGACCACCATGAATGCGGTGGCAAAGGCATCGGCCGTCATGCAGTCGGGGGCGATGACGGTGGCCGACAGCACATCGCGCTGTATGGGATAGCCCGTGTGCGGGTCGATGGTGTGCGCGTAGCGTCGGCCGCCCTTCTCGTAGAAGTTGCGGTAGTTGCCCGACGTGGCCAATCCGCCCTCCGTGAGTTGCAGAAATGCCTGGTAGCCATGTTCTTGTTGGAGCGAATCGACCACAGGCCGAGCCACGCCGACCGTCCATGCCCGACCTTTGTCGTTGTGGCCGCGTAGCGCGATTTCGCCGCCGATTTCGACCATGTAGTTCTCAACACCTTGGCCAATGAGAAAATCGGCCACAACGTCGCTCATGTAGCCCTTGGCGATGCTCGATGCGTCGAGGATGGTGCGCGCGTCCTGTTTGAGCAGATGGCCATCGGCCGACATTGAAACCGATTGGTAGCCAACGAATTGCAGGATGCTATCGACGGCCTCGCGAGTCACATTGTCGCTGTTCTTGAAGCCGAAGCCCCATAGGTTGACGAGCGGCGCGACGGTGATATCGAAGGCTCCGTCGGTGCGCGCTGAGACGTACATCGCCTTGTCGAACACGGTGCGGACGAAGTCGTTGGCCACGGCAGTCGTGTCGTTGCGGTTCATCCGCGAGATGATGCTCGTGTCGTTGAACATCGAGAGCGAGCCGTCGAACGCGCGGAACAGCGAGTCAATCTCGTGGCTGTAGTTGGCCGTACCCTCGTAGGTGATGTGGTAGAACGTGTGAAAGACCGAGCCTTGCAGCTTGGTCCACTGCGGCTCGGCGGTCGCATTTTTTCGGCCGATGGCGATTGCCAGCAGCGCGACGATGGCGATGATGATGTAGATGGATTTTTTCATAGATCCTACTCCTTTTGCTTTTTTATTTTGCTCCTTTGCAGCTAATTACTCCCCATCACAAATCAAAATACACATGGAATCCCATTCCGATCTGGCTTGTTGCCACGCCATAGCCTGGCACGAAGTAGGGTTTGCCCTGACGCACGCTGCCACGGTGCAGGAATGGTTTCCACGACAAGTCCCATCCGGCCGACAAATGTTTGGAAATCTGGACTTTGATGAATCCGCCCAACTCCATCCAGACCGAGTGGAACTTCATGCCGTCGATGGACATCGGCCCCGTCTCGCCCCAGAATGCGTCGGTATAGTAGAGGTTCGACACGTTGGCCTCGCTGTAGGCATAGCCGAAGCGCAAGAGCACACCCCAGATGTCGTCAGCCGCGGGTTCGTTGTACTTGAAGTTGTAGAGCATTCCCGCCTTTAGGAATGGCCGCATCTTGCTGTGGTAGCGCACGAAGTCGTCGCTCTCGGCATTGCAGTAGCCCACGCCGGCCGTCGCCTGCGGGAAGAATCGTCGGTGCAGGTCGATGGTCAATGTACCTTCGTAGCTGCCGTAGTCCTTGCCGAACAGGTTCATGACGGGCGGAAACAGGTTGAACGACACGCTCATGCCGTTGAAAGTCGCGTAGCGGTATTTCTGGCCTTCGGGGAGTGTGGCCGATGCCGTTGCGTCGCCCTCCGCGCGCTTTTCCTTTACGGCTGATGTGGTCGGGATGCTGCTGCCTTGGGCGAGGAGGGAGACGTTGGCCGTGAAAAACATGGCTACGAGTGCCGCCAGCCTAATAGGTGAGGGTGATGTTGACGGTTTCCTCATTGGTGATTTCGGAATTATTGATGGTGATGCCCTTGAACAGATGGTCGGTCACGCTGACTTCGGTGATGTCGTAGAACATCGAACAGCCGCACTCCATGTCGAGAAAATAGGGGTAGGGCTGGTAGCCGATGGTCAGCGTGTCGTCGTACTGGTACTCGTCGCCGCTGTCGTCGATCGTGCATTGCAGGCGGATGCGCGTCTGTGTCGTGTCTGGCCGCAGCATGAGTTCGAGCGATGTGGGCGACGAGGACGACGTCATGAGCGAGTCGCCGTCGGCCGTCAATGCCCATGCGTAGAGCTTCGTGAGGCTGATGCGGCCCGTGGCGGTGAGCGTCGCGTTGAAGTACGACTCGCGGGTCTCCTCGCAGCCGTTGTTGCCGCACGAGCTGAGCAGCATAATGGCATTGGCCAACACCACGATGGCGGCCGGTTTAGATAGTCTCTGCAATGTCATATTTGTTGCGTTCTTGTGCCGTGCGCGAGATGAGTTCGCCGAGGAATCCGGCCAAAAAGAGCTGACAGCCGATGACCATGCTCGTCAGGGCCACGTAGAAGGCCGGCATCGAGGTGATCAGCGTGCCGGTTCCGGCGGTGTAGAGCACATAGATCTTATGTCCGATGATGAAGAGCACGGCCAACAGTCCAATCATGAAGATGAAGGTGCCCCACAGGCCGAAGATGAGCATCGGCTTCTGTCCGAACTTGTTGAGGAACCACAGCGTGATGAGGTCCAGATAGCCGTTGACGAAGCGGTCGAGGCCGAATTTCGTCTTGCCGTACTTGCGAGCCTGGTGCTGGACGACCTTTTCGCCGATTTTCTTGTAGCCGGCATTCTTGGCCAGCCACGGGATGTAGCGGTGCATGTCGCCGTAGAGTTCGATGTGCTTCACCACCTCGCCGCGGTATGCCTTCAGTCCGCAGTTGAAGTCGTGCAGGTTGTGGATGCCCGATGCGGCGCGCACTGTGGCGTTGAAGAGCTTGGTCGGGATGGTCTTCGACAGCGGGTCGTAGCGTTTCTTCTTCCAGCCCGACACGAGGTCGTAGCCCTCCTCCTTTATCATGCGGTAGAGTTCGGGAATCTCGTCGGG
>DFJU01000137.1:17342-22004 GCA_002373755.1 Bacteroidales bacterium UBA3663
GAGTCCTGCAGGTCGGCGTCCATCGTGATGACGACGTCGCCCTTGGCCATGCCGAATCCGACGTGGAGCGCGGGGCTCTTGCCGTGGTTGGTGCGGAACGACATGCCGCGCATCTGCGGATATTTTTCGTGCAACTCTTTGATTACCTGCCAACTGCCGTCGGTCGAACCGTCGTTGCAGAAGATGACTTCGTAGCTGAAATTGTTGGCCGACATCACACGGTCAATCCATGCGGCCAGTTCGGGCAGCGATTCTGCCTCATTATAAAGTGGAACTATTACGGAAATGTCCATATTTTTGGGTTTTTAGGTTCTGGGGTTTTGAGGTTTTGAGGTTTTGAGTTCCTTTGGTTTTGAGGGAATCACCTCACAACCTTATAACCTCATCACCTCACAACCTTGTTTTACTTGTTTTTCTCGTTTTTGTCGGCCGATGGCTTCCGGTGCAGCAAAAAGCTGAATGGCAGTGCCCACAGGATGCCGTACAGGATGTCGTTCGACAGCATATTGACTGCGGCTCCGACTGGAGTCTCGACCGGCATATCTTCGATCTGCGTCTTCATCTGCGTGAGCGTATCGGTGAGGCTATTCAACGGTGCGCCAGAGTTGCTGTTTTGAAGCATTTCAATCACTTGCTGATATTGCGAAAGCATGGCGTTGTGCATTTCGGCGAGGTTGCTCGGCACAATCCATTGATTGAAGACGGCAATGCCGACGGCCTCGATAAGTCCGCCGAAAAACATGAGCTGCACGCCGTAGTACCAGCAACGGAATCGGCCAAATTCGTCGTCGGAAAAATAGATGTTGCGCAGCCTTCTGAGGGCGATGAAGAGCAGCACGGGAGTGAGCAGCATCATCGGTGTGCGGATGAATGTTAGTGCGACGTTTTTCATTGCAAGTGCGGTGAGCAGATACTCGACGATGAACCAAAGTCCCATCGGGGCGGCTGTCTGCATGATGTACTGCGAAATCTTTCTGCTTCGTTCAATTTGTTCCTGAATTGTCATCTGCGATTGTTTTTTTGTTGTGCGTTTGCTCTGAAATCGTGAGAAAAAGCACCTGTGACTATGTTTTTTTCGTTCCTTGTTTTGCGTGATTCCGATTTTTGTCTATCTTCGCGGCCGGGTAAGTGCCATACGGCATGCTCCCTCTAATCCCCCAGGACTTGACCGTAGCAAGGGCGTGAGGTTGTAGCGGCGCGATATGGAGAGCTTACCCTTTTTTGTTTTTAAACCAGTTTTCGAATTCATTTTGATATTTTCATCGCTGTGCGATTTTCATTATCTTAGAAGAATCACAGGAAAAACGGAAGTGAATCAGAAATGAACAGAAATCCGTTTTTATCGGTCCAATCCGTTTAATCAGCGTTCAACAGAGTCAGGGAACCTCGGTCTTCAGGTTCCATTGGATGAGCTTGTAGGCTTCGTCCAGATTGCTGTTGCCCGACAGTGTCCAGAATTGCGGCACGCTCATGCCAAGTCCGCAGCAGCGTGACAGATTGATTGTGCTGCCTGTGGCTTCAAATTTCTCGCTGTTGTAGTGGGCGACGACACATTCGGTCAATGCATCGGTCACTCCGCTCGCATCGGCCGTGGCGCTGATCTGGCTCAGCATGTCGGCCCATGACTGCACATCGTAGAAATAATAGCGCGAACTGACCTCGCTCGTGATTTTTCGGCCATAATTCTGCACGTGGCTTTGCCATTGGGCTGGATTGGCGGCCATATTCGTAAGTGCGTCGGCGGCTTCGTCTTCGAGGGCGAGGCAGGCATCGAGCAGGCGTTGGAATCCGGCGGTGCGCAGCAGGCTGAATGTGCCGTTGTCCTCATATTTCGTTTTGAAATCCTCGTAGGCAGCTGTGAGTCCGGAAAGCAGCGAGGCGGTGTCGCGCACGGTGCTCAGCGATGCGATCATGTTGTTGTACGGGAAGCCGTAGCCCAGAATTTCGGTCGGTGCGGCCAGGATGTAGTCGCACAGGTCGCGTAGCTCGTAGGCCACTTCGGCGGTGCCCATGTTGCAGGCATCGAACATCGCGTAGTTGAAGTGGACGTCAGCCGATTCGAGTGCCTCGCGCAGGGTCCACAGTTCGCCGAAGCTGCTGCCGTTTTTATTGTCGGTGCTGGAGTTGTCTTCGCCGATGTAGGCTGTTGCGCGCGTTGTGCCGTCGGTCGTGAAGTTGGACGATGGAATCCACGACAGCCCGTGGCTCCAGAATTCAATGCCCTTGATGTCGGAGTCGAATCGGCTGAATGTGCGATGGACGACGTCGGCAATCACTTCGGGGTCGGTCGAATCGATGTCCGACGACCATTGCTTGAGGTAGATGGTGTCGATTTTTTCGCTGTCGGCGCGCCGTTTGAGCTGGAAGAGCACTGGCAGATTCTTGTCGGCCGTGAGGTTGTCGCGGTAGATGACGACGTTGAGCGGTGTGTCGCACGTCTTCAGCGCGTTTTTTATGGCCGATAGGTTCGGCTCGACGTATGAGCTGAGCGAATTGTCGCCCATCATGTAGATGAGCAGCGTGTGTTCCGACTCGGAAGTCGCGTAGCTGACGTTGTCGATATGGTTGTGGCAGGCCGTACAGAGCACAGCCAGCAACCCCATTGCCAAGAACATCAGTTTACGCATATTCCAAGTCGTTTTTGTTTCGCGGTCAACGGAGACGCGCGTTGTTCTGCAGATAGTAGTCGAGCACGACCATTGCGGCCATCGCCTCGACCACCGGCACGGCGCGCGGCAGGACGCACGGGTCATGTCGGCCTCGGGCCTGCAGTACGGTCGGTTCGCCATCGACGGTGACGGTCTCGACGGGACGCAGCAGTGTGGCGACGGGCTTGAAGGCGCATCGGAAGTAGATGTCCTGCCCGTTGGAAATGCCGCCCTGAATGCCGCCGCTGTGGTTGGTGGCGGTGGTGATGCGACCGTCGTTGGCCACAAACGTGTCGATCATCTCGCTGCCACGTCGGCCGCAGTCGGCAAAGCCCAGTCCGTAGTCGAACCCCTTGCATGCGTTGATGCTTAGCATCGCATGGCCGAGGGCTGCGTGAAGCTTGTCGAAACAGGGTTCACCCAATCCGACGGGTACGCCGCGCACGACGCATGTCACTACGCCGCCGATGGTGTCGCCGTCGGCCTTGACCTGTTTGATGAGTTCCTCCATCTGGGCTGCGGTCTCTGCGTCCGGACAGCGCACGGCATTCATTTCGGCCTCGTCGAGGTTATAATCCGCGTAGCTGCCTGGCAGGACGATGTTGCCCACCTGACTGGTATAGGCCTGCACGGTGATGCCTTTGGTGCGGAGTGCCATCTTGGCCAATGCGCCGCCCACTACGCGACTTAACGTCTCGCGCGCCGAACTGCGACCGCCGCCACGATGGTCGCGGATGCCGTATTTTTCGGTGTAGGTGAAGTCTGCGTGGCTCGGACGGAACAGGTTGCGCATGTTCTCGTAGTCCTGCGAGTGCTGGTTGGTGTTGCGCACCTCAAATCCGATGGGCGTGCCGGTGGTCTTGCCCTCGAAGATGCCCGACAGCAGTTCCACGTGGTCCTGCTCCTGACGTCCTGTGGTTATGTCCGACTGTCCTGGCCGACGACGTGCCATCTCGGCTTGCAGGAAGGCTTCATCGACCGTGATGCCCGCAGGCATTCCATCGACCACGCCGCCCACTGCGATGCCGTGACTTTCGCCGAATGTGGTTAGTGTGAAGAGTTTGCCAAAAGTGTTCATAAAGCAGCCCGAATTATTTCTTGCCGTGGCAGCAACCTCCGTCGTGGTGGCCTCCACAATCTCCTCCGCACTCCTTGTCGCAGTCACCGCAATTGCCTCCGCAGCCGCCGCCACAGTGGCAGGAGACCTCGCCGGTCATCTGCTTCATGTACTCCTTCTTGTCGTCTTCGGTGGCATCGCGCACTTCAAGTACCTGGCCAATGAAACGGAGGGTCATGCCGGCCAATGGTGCATTGAAGTCGATTTTACAGATTACCTCGTCGGCCTTGACCTCAATGATTTCGCTCTGCATGATTTCGCCGTTCTGGTTCTGGAGAGGAAGTTCGCTGCCCACCTTGCACAGGTTCATCGGGAAACCGCCCTGCTTCAGCTCCTTCATCGGGATGGAAACGTGGTGAACGTCCTCGTCCTTGTATTCGCCGTAGGCTTCTGCCGGGCTGAGGGTGAAGTCGAACGAGCCGCCAGCCTCCATGCCCTCGATGTTCTTCTCGAAGCCGGCAATCAGTTGGCCGACACCAAAGATGAACTGGAACGGCTTTTCTGGCTTGGTCTCTTCGATTTCTTCGATTTCAACTTCGGCTTCGGGGTTCTCTGGAGCCTCCCAGCCGGTGAGTTTATAACTTACGGTTACGTGTTTGCCAAATTCAATTTTCATAAAAGAGTTTGTTGGATTATTGGCTCGCAGAGTGTAAATGAGTGAAATGGAGTGCAGGCCGATGTTTTTGTGGCCGATGACATTTAAAACTCCATTACACTTCCTTACACTCTGCGAGAGATGTTACTTCAGGATGGAGCAATTTGGATTAGGCTTCAACTGTTTGAAGAAGTCGTTGCCCTTATCATCGACGAGGATGAAGGCAGGGAAGTTCTCAACGGTGATCTTCCAGACAGCCTCCATGCCGAGTTCTGGATATTCGACGCACTCGATGCTCTTGA
>DFJU01000129.1 GCA_002373755.1 Bacteroidales bacterium UBA3663
AGCTTTCCCTCGCCGTCTTTTTCGGTTATCATTTTGGGCGAACAGGTTATCCAATCCACCTGGCAACCTGCGGCCAGTTCGTGTGTACCGTTGGTCTCCATCATCAGGAAACGACCCTTGGCATGGAGTTTTTCGCACAGCGAAGCCGTCAGCTGCAGGGTGGGTTCCCCGCCAGTAATGACCACGTATGGACTTGGATATCGTAGCACAGAGGCAACAATATCGTCTTCGCTCATCTCGCTGCCGCGCTCGAAGTCTGTGTCGCAGAACCAGCATCGGAGGTTGCAACCGGCGAACCGCACAAAGACGGCAGGCGTGCCAGTGTAATGGCCTTCTCCTTGCAGAGAATAGAATATCTCGTTGACTTTCAATTGACAATGGTTATGAACGATGAACACTCAGCGGATAACAATCATTCGTCGCGCTCGTAGATGGCGACATTGCCCGTGCTCTCCTGCACGGAAGCCTTGTAGCAGTTCGGCACCTGTTCGACAATCCATCGGGCAATATTCTCGGCCGTAGGGTTGAACGGCAGGATGGAATTGAGGTCCTGATGGTCGAGTTTGCCATGCACAATGCGCTTGACTTCGGTGAAATCAACCACCATGCCGTCGTCATTCAGTTCGCGTGCCTTGCAATAGACCTTTACAATCCAGTTGTGGCCATGCAGGTTTTCACATTTGCTTTGATGCGAGAGTCTCAGGTAATGCGAACCTGAAATCTCCATAGTTTTTTCAACGTAATACATGCTATTTTTATTTGTAATTTTAGATTATGATATACGAACTGATCAAATTATTGAATAGAAGATATTTATCTGTTTACTAAATTCAGACAATGAATTATTGCTTTCGAAGACAAGAAAAGAACAGTGTTAGATGTTTTTTTGCCATCTTTATCTCCTATGAGAATGCCAACAACATTTTTTCCGTTCATTAATGGACTTCCACTTCGTCCTTCACAAAGTGGTGTATCCATAATACATTCAATATAATTGTCATAATACTCTATGACTTTTCCTGTTGTCGTTTCAAGGATAATTTCTTCGTTGTCTGTTTTATAAAAAAAATTGTCTTTATTATTACATTCTTTTTTTATAGAAAAATGTTTATAACTATAATTAATGAATTCTGTGTCCTTTGGGGGAATATTGGCTTCAAAACATAGTGGGCTATTATTTGTCTCACATTTATATATGGCTAAATCAACGCCATCACTTTTATTTGAAACTTCCCAAAACACTCGTTTATAATTTATTCCTAATATATTTATGCTGATTTGTTCTTTATCAACGACATGCCCAGCTGTGATAAATAAATTATTGATAACAAATCCCGTTCCTCCATTTAAAGGAATTATGTATTTACTATAATCCATATTATTTGTTATTTGAATGATTAAAAAACAAGCCCACTGCAAATCCCACCACGAAAATCGTCATTGTGCCGAGCACGATGGCCAGATAGGAGTGGAGCCCCGGATCGGGCAGGCCGAGCCATTCCCACGCCGAAATCCACGCGATGACGGCAAATCCACACAGCACGCCGAGCAGTGCATGGATGTTGCGCACCTTCTGCGACAGATAGCCAAGCAGGAACAGTCCCAACATGCCGCCAGAGAAGATGCTCGACAGTTTCCACCACGCGTCGAGGATGCTATCGACATTGACCAGGGCCAATGCCACCAGAATGCCCAACACGCCGACGGCCACGCTCGACACCTTCAGGACAAGCAGATATTCGCGGTTGCCGATGCCGTCGTCGTGGTTGCGTCCCTTGCGGTGCACGTGGCGGCGCATACGCATCCAATAGTCGGTCAGGAAAATGGTCGAACACGACGTCACGGATGTGGCCACGGTGCTCATGCCGGCCGCAAAGACCGATGCGATGAGCAGTCCGGTCAAGCCCTGCGGCAACGAATGGACCATGAAGTAGGGGAACACGTAGTCGGCCTTGCCATTGGCCTCAAACGCCGCCACTTCGGCATCGGGAAACACGCGGTAGTAGCTGAACAGGCATGTGCCGATGAGGAAGAACAGCGCCGAGACGGGAATGTAGAGCCATCCGCCGAAGAGGGCAGCGTGCTTGGCCTCCTTTTCGGTCTTGGCCGTGTGGTAGCGCTGCACGTAGTTCTGGTCGATGCCGTAGTTCTGCAGGTTGATGAAAATGCCGTAGATGAGGCAGACCCAGAAGGTGCTGTGAGCAAGGTCATCGGCCGCAAACGAACCCAGCGAGAACTTGTTCCGACCTGCATCATCGACCGTATTCCAAGCGATTTCGAGTGCCTGCATCGGGCCGTCGGGCATCGAAAAGAGCAGTACGCCCAGGCAGACCAATGCACCGCCGATGAGGATGAAGCCCTGTATGGCCTCGGTCCAGATGACCGCCTTCATGCCGCCCAGCATCGAATAGAAGATGATTGCGGCCGATGTGATGATGATGACGGTGCGCAGGTCCCAACCCATCAGAATGTTCATCGGCATGGCCAACAGGAACAGGATGGAGCCCATGCGCGCAATCTGTGTGAGTAGGTAGCAGGCCGAGGCATAGATTCGTGCCCACGCACCGAAGCGTTCTTCGAGAAAAGCATAGGCCGAGACCGACGAATGGCTGCGGTAGAACGGAACAAACCACTTCGCGGCAATCCAGCACGCAATCGGGATGCTCAATCCGAAGACGAACGGATTCCAGTCGCCCGCATAAGCCTTGCCCGGATTGCCCAGGTAGCTGATGCTCGAAACGTAGGTCGAGAAGATGCTCATGCCAACCACCCAACCGGGAATGCTCCGTCCGGCGTTGGTGAACTCCTTCGCGCTTGTGTCTTTCTTGTAGAAGAGGCTTCCCATCAGCACGATTCCGCCCGTGAAGACGAGGAAGACTATGAGGTCGATGATGTTCATTTTTTTCGAGTATCGAAAGGGAGCAGAAGGGTAGTAAAAGAGCCAAAAAGTGACGATACAAAAGAGGCTCTTTGCCATTTTTTCATTTGCCAATGACTATCGAAATCCGGCTACCGTCCTTTTTACTACTTTTTTTACTACCTTTCAAAGCCCTTAAATTTCCAGTTTCCCATTCTTGATGGGCAGTGCGTCCAATGCCTTTTGCACCTTGTCACGTTCCGGCTGGTTGAACTTGTAGAACGGCGATGCAACGAAATCGTCGTCAATCACGCCGAGCAGCGAGCAGGCGCACTTCAGACCCTTCAGGTAGCTCGACCCGTGTTGGCCGATGCTGTAGATCGACGATGAAATCTGCATGATGTAGTGCTGCAGATGGCGCATCCGTGCAATGTCGCCCTTCACTGCCGCATCGTACATGGCCACATACAGTTCGGGGAACATGTTCGCGCCACCGTTCACGCCGCCCTGCGCGCCCATCAGCACACATTCGCCGGTGATTTCCTCCGGTCCGCACAGCATCGAGAAGTCGTCGCGGCCCATCTCGCGCACGGCGTACATCACGCTCTGGAAATAGACGGCATTGGCCGACGAATCCTTCAGACCGACCACCTGCGGCATCTTGGCCAATCGGGCTACGGTCGATGGCGCAAAGCTGACCTTGACGTGCGACGGCATGTTGTAGAGGAATACAGGCAGAGGCAACTGCGGAACCAGTTCTTCGTAGAATTGCGCCAACTCGGGCTGACCCGTTGCGAAATAGTATGGCGGAGCACTGACAAGGGCATCGGCGCCACATTCGGCTGCAACATCGGCCAATCGGATGGATTCGACCAACGAGGTGTCGGTGATGCAGACCAGCACAGGCAGACGGCCGGCGTTGATGCGGCACGTCTCGCGAATCATCTGCTGGCGCATGCTGTACGACAGGGACTGCTCTTCGCCCGTGGTGCCGAGTATGAACAGGCCATGCACGCCGCCGTCAATCAGATGGTTGATGAGTCGTTCCAAAGACTTTACATCGAGAGTTTCGTTGTCACGCAAAGGGGTGACGAGTGGCGGAACAATGCCACAGAGAGGTTGTTTCATGATTGATAAAATTAAGTTAGAGATAAGTCGGAATTGAACATTTAGACTGAATATGGTATAAGAAAATAGGGACTTTTTTGCCCCAAACGGCAACAAAGGTAGATTATTTCCGACTGAATCGCAAGACGGCCGAAGTTAAAAAATAAGAAATAGACCCTTTTTTAGGCTTTAGTTTGCAAATTCAGGAAATTGCGGCTAAATTTGCCGACGTTTTTGTGCCAAGGCCAGATTCTGAGTCCGAAAATCCGCGTAGCAGAGCCTTTTCCACGCACTACGCGACTTTTCATCGGACAAAGACGGAAAAATCATCGGCCGACAACATTGCCGCAACACGACATCTGAACTAAAAACTTAAACTTTATACCTCTTACCTTTAAAACAAGATGAAAGCATCTGACAACAATTCCATTCTGAAGAAGGACGGCGTCAGCTATGTCCTTCCCTTTGTGCTCGTTACCTGCTGTTTCGCCCTATGGGGCTTTGCCA
>DFJU01000107.1 GCA_002373755.1 Bacteroidales bacterium UBA3663
ACTAAAAATAGATATAAACATGTTATTCGGAGATAAGATTAAAGAGCTCAGAGAAGAGCAAGGTTTGCTACAACGCCAGTTGGCTGCATTCCTAGAGATTGACACCCCAATGTTCAGTAAGATTGAACGTGGTGACAGAAGAGCAAAACGTGAGCAGGTCACCAAGCTTGCAGAGTATCTTCATCAGGATGAAAAGGAAATGCTTACCTTGTGGTTAGCAGACAAGTTCATTGATGCTGTTGAAGACGAGCAGGATCGGGACTTGTGTAACGATGCTATTATTATAGCACAGGAGAAAATCAAAGTATCAAAATAACGATACACCTAATTCATAACAGGAAGGATGCCCCTCGTCTTTATTTTTCCAAAGAGATTACCATCAAAGCGACATATTTGATAGCCACCATTCTTGATGGCTCCCAAGAACACCATTTTTTCAACATCTGATAACGTTTTCTTATTTCCAAGCCTCAGAACTTCGGGCGCGGATCCCACTCGAATTCGACGACATGGCCGGCCTTGAGTGAGGCCTGCACATCGACCAGACGCTGGTTGCGCGAGCCACGAAACATCAGGTCGAGGTCGCGCTCGGACTGGACGAACGGGCCATCGACCAAAACCTCCAGATAGGGCAGCATCCGGCTCATTGCGGCATCGGCCAGAACCTCGTCGAACGTGAAGCCGGTGTAGCACCAGACGGTGCGGTGCAGTTCGGACGTGATGCGGCGGGCCAGTTCGGTGAATGCCTCGGCCTGATACATTGGGTCGCCGCCGGAAAACGTGATGTTGCCCTCGGTGCCTGCAAGCCGGTTGAAGATGTCATCGACCGAAACGGCCTCGCCAGCCGTGAACGACCATGTTTCGGGGTTGTGGCAGCCCGCGCAGGCATGTCGGCAGCCGGCACAATAGACGCTGGTGCGCCACCCGGGACCATCGACGGTGGTGTCTTCAACGATGCGGATGAGTTGGATTTCCATACAAAAAAACAATTGCAAAAAATTATTCAAGGACGGCCGAAATGGCATTTCTGCACACGATTGCACGCGCATCGGCCATCGGCGAAGATAGGTATTTTACATGTCCGACAAACCAAAACATCAGAATTAAGGACATAAAAGTAGGTATTTGAAAGGCAAACGGGCAAGGCAAGGGGAAAATTGATTATATTTGCGCCCCAAAAAAAGATAATTGACAAGTCAATTCGGTCACACATCGGCCGAACCGTAATTTGTAATTAGTAATTCGTAATTTATCTTAGCATATATGCACGTATTGAAGTTCGGAGGCACCTCGGTGGGCTCCATCGCAAGCATCAAGAATGTCAAACAAATCGTCGAGAGCCGCAACGAACCCGTCATCGTCGTCGTTTCGGCACTGGGCGGCATCACCGACCGCCTGATTGCAACGGCCAACAAGGCTGCTGCGGGCGACAAGACATTCGAACAGGAATTTGAGTTCATCCGCCAGCGTCATTTCGACGTAGTGAACGGCCTGCTTGACGGTGAAGACCTCACCGCCGTGAAACTCTTCATTACGGGCACATTGGACGAGCTTAGCAACATCTATCACGGCATCTACCTGATCCGCGAACTGTCGGCCAAGACGCTCTGCACCGTGGTCAGCTACGGCGAACGCATCTCAAGCCGCATCATCGCCACCGTCATCAACGGCGCGAAATGGGTTGACAGCCGCGAAATCATCAAGACGGTCAACGTGTATGGCAAGAACGTGTGCGATTTCGACGCTACGAATCCGAATGTCATCGGCCAATTTGCCAACCACAAGGGCATTGCCGTGATGGGCGGCTTCATCTCGAGCGACAGCAAGACGGGCGAGGTGACCAACCTGGGTCGTGGCGGTTCGGACTACACCGCAGCCATCGTGGCAGCCGCGCTCAATGCCGAGCTGCTCGAAATCTGGACCGATGTGGATGGCTTCATGACGGCCGATCCGCGCGTCATCAACACGGCCTACGTGATTCCTGAGCTGTCGTTCGTCGAGGCGATGGAGCTGTGCAACTTCGGCGCGAAGGTGATCTATCCGCCGACAATCTTCCCTGTCTATCACAAGAACATCCCGATCGTCATCAAGAATACGTTCAACCCCGACGCGCCGGGCACCTTGATTCATGCCAATCCGAAGCATGTGAGCGGCAAGTTCATCAAGGGCATTTCGTCAATCAACGACACGGCATTGGTCACCATCTCGGGTCTCGGCATGGTGGGCGTGACGGGCGTGAACAAGCGCATCTTCTCGACATTGGCCGACAACGGAATCTCGGTGTTCCTCGTCAGCCAGGCATCGAGCGAGAACTCATCGACCATCGGCATGAAGAACGGTGACGCCGACCGCGCCGTCGAAATCCTGCGCCGCGAGTTTGCCAAGGAGCTTGAATTCGGCGAAATCAACAGCATCACGGCCGAGCATGACTTGGCCACAATCGCCATCGTGGGCGAACGCATGAAGCAGACGCCGGGCATCGCCGGCAAGCTGTTCCGCATCCTGGGTCAGAACGGCATCAACGTCATCGCCTGCGCGCAGGGTGCATCGGAGACAAACATCTCGTTCGTGACGACAAAGGAGAGCCTGCGCAAGGCCATCAACGTCATCCACGACTCGTTCTTCCT
>DFJU01000022.1 GCA_002373755.1 Bacteroidales bacterium UBA3663
TGCCGATGTGGCACTCGTAGATGAACAACGGATCGACCGACGGCTTGAACATCCTGTTGCGGAAGCGGTACGGACGTTCGGGTGCCCACACCTGTGTCGAGAAGATTTTTGTCTGTTCGTCCTGAACTACGCGGTCGGCATACGACGGGATGCGTTCCCCTTCCCCACCGTTCCAGTAGATTTTCAGCTTGTAGAGGTCTTCGTGGTGCATCTTGTCGGCCGACAGCACAATCTCCCACACGCCGTTGTCGCCCAACCGCGTCATGGCATATTCGTCGCGCTCCTGCCAGCCGTTGAACGTGCCGATGAGCACGATCTTTGTGGCGTTAGGTGCCCACTCGCGTAGCGTCCATGTCTGTGCCGACTTGTCGAAATGCAGGCCGAAATAGTTGTAGCCCGACGCCATCTCGCTCAGGCTTCCGGAGTCTTTGGTCAATTCATGCTCTTTCCAGAACTGATATTTGTAGCGGCCGATGATTGCGTCGCTGTAGGGTGCCAGATAGGGGTCGGAACGGAGCAGGCGGAAGGAATTGGGCTTCAGCTTGTCCATCCAATAACGTATGATTTCCTCATCGCGCGTGGCGAGCACACGATTCGCCAACTTCGGGAATCCGGCAAAGGCTCGCTTGTCCTGTGGTTGTGTTTTCATTTGACTTACATTTTTAAGTTAGGGTTTCAACTTGGCTGTCCGATGTCAATCCACACCGGACGCACATCGGCAAAGATATTGCAAAATATTTTTCAATAATCAATTATGCCTCACTTTTTTGCGAAAAAAATTTTGGCGGTAATCAATTGGTTTCCGCTACGCGACTTCCATTGGCTTTCGGCCAATGCGCCATGCGACCGACTCGTTGTTTGCAAAAAAAAGCAGAGACGCCACAATGTGACGTCTCTACGCATTTTATGTCGGTTTATGGCCGATGCAGAAAATCCGCGTAGCCAGCGAAATCAGAAATTGATAGTATTGCCCGGTATTACAGGACGAATAGCCAGCATATACATTCGAGAATTATAGTCGGTGCTATAATAGTCGCTGAGCACATTATATTCACCAAGAGTAGCATCAAACGAAATTATAAAATACCACGCTCCGTTTGGATTTGCCGTGTTGAGTGAAGATGTCCAATACATACCATAGACAGATAAAATATCGGCATCAACAGGGAAGAAAAGCGTGTTGCCATTTGTTTTTGATGTGAATAGGCAACCGTTCACTCCATTTTGGCTGGTCAACACACGTTCACAATTATCATACAACTCCTTAAAAATCTCGTATGTCGGCACTTTCCAATCACCGCCCCATTTAGCAACTGCGGCATCATCTTCCGCTTCGAGCGTCAGAAGATTGTCCACGGTACCACAATCTGCATTGTTGCAATACTTTGTCAGTTCAGATTCTTTTCCGAAAGCATAGTTATCCCAAGTGAAAGTCTCCTTTGTCTCGGTCTCGCCCCATGCAAAATAATCGCCATAATCTTCAGAACTTTCTGCGCCGATGTTGCAGGTTGCCCAAAGTGTTCCACTGGGCAGACCCATATCTACATATTCATGGTCATTGGCATCGATTTCATTATCGGCCGTCCAACCATTGGCCACAACGTTGATTGAGAGTGGAGTGTCGCCTGCCAGCTTCATGCTGACGGTATTCTCATAGCCGGCAATGATGTTCACCGTGGCCGACTTCGTGTAGGTGCGCTCGATTTCGCTGTCACCTATCGTGATTGTGGTCTTATACGACACATCCAAACGGCAAGTCGAGCCTGCAGTGCCATCGGCCGCAATAAAGAGAGTATCGTAGATGGTAGACGACTCATTTACACGGACAGTCTCTCCATAATTACGATCGACCGACGCGTACTCAGTGCTGTCCGAACCAGCCACTACGCTGATTTTTTGGGTCGAGAATTTGTAAGTTGCCTTGGTGGGTGCAGTGAGAACGACCGATGTCAAGACATAGTTGTAGTCGACATTGTCACATCTGACGGCCAATGCAACTTTGGCGGACACATGCTTGAAGTTCAACTGCACGCTGCCGTCGGTACTGCTGGCACTACCAGTGGCGTAGGCAGCAAGGACATCTTCATGTCCATCTGGCGTGAAAACCAATGAATCGTTGGCAGCATATAGCCAAGTACGACCCGACGCTTCATTATCGCTGGCCGTGGGATAGACGGCATAGAACGAGACTGCGGAGTCACGCGGCCAGAAGTACGGCGTTGCGTCCCAATCGCCACACACTCCGGTGTCCGGATCCTTCACGTAGAAAGTCGTGCTGGCGATGTGCGTACGGTGGGACACATCATTTATCGCAGTGAATGTAAAACCGCTGTTTACCAAATCCCAGATATCATTCGATGAAGCTACGTAGGTACGTGTCGCACGTGGCACATAGGTCGAGATATTGATGGGTATCCTGCCGTTTGGGGTGCCGCTTGTGGTGTCAATTCCATTGTTGGTGCAGCTGCCCAGCGTGATGGCCGATGCAAATGCGATAAAAAGAGTCTTATTCATTATAGCATTGTATTTTAGGATGCGAAAAAAATGATTTTTGGTGTCGGCCAATGAACCTTACGGCTCTCGCTCACGGACAGGACGGATAGAACTAGCGTGAACGCGCGTATTGTTGAGCATGGAACAAAAGGTGTCATAGAACTCCAAGAAGCGCGCATAACTTGAACTAGCCGTGTAGAGCGATGATGACCAGTACTGTCCGCGATTCACTAGAGAGTTCTTACCACTGGAGTAATATCCCGCCGCAGGCAGAAAAATACTATTTCCATTGGCCTTGCTCGTAATCAAGATACCATTTACATCATTAAAGGTCGTCCACTCCCTCGTGGTGTAGCTGCTGTTGATGAGTTCCGCATATTCTTCGCTTGTCGGCATTCTCCAACTACCGCCCCAAATGACATGAGCGGCGTCATCATCCAACTCCAACTGAACCAAATCGTCAACCGTACCAAAATTTTCAGTCGCACAGTATTTTGTCATTACATACATAGTCCCATCACACCAAGAGTAGTTTCCCCAAGAAGCGTTGATGTTGGGTACTGTTTCGCCCCACGCAAAATAATTGCCGTATTCTTCGGGGCTTTCAGCGCCGATGTTGCATGTTGCCCAAAGCAGGCCGCTGGGCAAGCCGAGATCGACATAATCGTGACGGGCAATCCATTCGTCAATCGTACCACTGACCACCAGCGGCTTGTCGCCCGAAACCGTGACGTTGATGTTGTTCTGATAGCCGGCCACGAGGGTGACATAGGCCGTATCCTTGTAGGTGCGCACGACGTCGTTGCCGTAGTCATAGACATAGGTGAGCGCGAGGCCGACCTCAGTGCCCGTGCTGCCCGATGCCGGCACCATGACCGAGCCGATTGTGCCGGCCGACACCGCGACTTCCATCGCTTCGGCAGTGAAGAAGAAACTGGTCGTTTCAGCGGCATCGGCCACAATCGCTCCCGTCGAGCAATTGAGTGTACTGGATGCCGGCACGCTGATCAGGTCGGCTTGGGTCAGCGTGATGGCATAGTCGGCAGCATCGGCCGAAGATACCTTCAGGATGGCGTGGGCCATGACGTGCTTGAACGTGAGGGAAACATTGCCTCCTTCCGAGTCTGCTTCGCTCTGCGTCACGCACGCCACCAGGACATCCTTATTTCCCGCCGTCTCGACCTTCAGTTCGTATTGTTCTTCACCGTTCTTGGCCAAATTGCTCTCGATGAAGTAGTTCGATGGATACATGCCGATGAAACAGACCGTGTCACTCTTGTCCGACGGCCAATAGGGCTGCTCGCCGCTCGTACTGCTGCAAACGCCGGTGCTGGCATCCACGCTGAACTTCTCGTTGAGGAGCGTCGTGGCCGTTCCCCCATTGTCGTAGGTGGCGTAGAGCTTGAAGCCGCTTTCGGCGAGGGTCTGGATGTCGGCAACGGACGAGAGTCCGCGCGTGTGTCCCGGCAAATAGGTGGAAAACGTCATGGGAGTGCAGCCATCGGATACTTTTGCACTGTTTTCAATCTCGTTCTCGGAGCAGCTGCCCAGCACGACGGCCGACGCGGCTGCAATCAAAAAAGCTCTATACATCTTGGAGTTGTATGTTTAGTGGTAGTGAATGGTTCTGATGTCGGATTGCGGATCACCGACCATGAAATCAACAAGTCGGCGTAACAGTGTGCAAAGATACAATGTTTTTCGGCCAAACAGCAAGATTGCAGCATCTTTTTTCAGTTTTATGCCAGACAGACAAAAATTGACAGCGAAACCGCGCGCTACGCGAAAAAAAAGGACGAACCCGAAAGTCCGTCCTCACATTTCTGCTTGTGTGCGATGTCGATCACAGCTTTACCTTTACGATAATCTTGCGGAATTCGCCCTCAGCGATGCAAGGCTGGTGACCGTCTTCCGGCCAGAAGATGCAGAACTGGCCAGGCTGCACTGTGATGTAGTTCTGAGCCTTGTCGAAGTAGAAGGTGATATCCTTCTCGGCATTGTATGGCTCACGAGGCTCCTTGAGGTCGCAGGTTGGGGTGTAGCCCATCGTCTCGGCCTTTTCGAGCGCGATCTGAATGTCGATGTAGTCCTTGTGAGTTTCCATCTTGGCAACGTCAGCGGTCTTGCCTGTAGCCGATGTGTAGTTGACAAACAAATCTTTGCCATTCAACATGATTTTGCCGGTTTCCATCTTCGACCAATCAGTGTTCTTGACGAAATCGAAAGCCTGCTTGAAGGCTGGGTGCAGAGACTCGTACTTGGCGCTGTTCTGCAATGAATCGAGTACCATAAATAAGAGGTTTAAAAAGTTAATGAAGTTGGATTATTTACGTTTTCCGTCGCCTTGCTTTTGGCGGCCGGACTCCTTTCGGGGACGTTGCTGCATGAATGTGTTCTTGAACTTCTTTTCGGCCTGCTGATAGTCGAACAACTGCTTCGGCGTCAGCACCTTGGCGAAGTGGTCAAGATATTCCAGTTCGAGCCGCGCGTCTTCGACCTGCAACTGCGCGTTGCCTACCGTGAGCTTCGTGTAGAGGCTGTCGGCGACCGATTCGCCATGGCGGATCTTGCGGGCGATTTCCCATTCGCCGCGATGCTTCTGCATCAGTTTGCCCTTCTCGGCCTGCAACTGCTTATAGACAGCGATGAAACTGGACGAATCGGCGGCGTTCAGTTTCATTTCCTGCACGAGGAAGTGAATTTTTTCGGCCATAAACTGCTCGAACGACGGACGGTTACGATGACCTCCGTCGCCCTTCCGATTGTCGTCTTGTGCCATTGCATTGGCCGACAAAGCCAAAATCAGGCCAAACACAAGCATGATTTTTTTCATATTTGTTCAGGTTTACAGTTCGCAATAATATTCGTAAAGTTCGAAGTCGTTGACCGAACGGAGCATCATGTCCTCCATTTCGTTCTCTTCGTCAGAATTTTCACCTTGAGCCATTTGCTGCTCAGTGGTTGTGGCCGACGGTTCATCGCCCGTCATCAAGCCGATGCCAATGCCAATACCGACGATGAGCATGGCGCAAGCTGCAATAGCCCAGCCTTTGAGCCACCTGCTGTGTGCCGGCATCTCGACCACAGGAGCCTGACGCACGGCCTCAAGCGTGTCGATTTTGGCCTCCAACTGTTGTTGGAACTGCTCGAAGAAACCGTCGGGAACGCTCATTCCCGCCTGCTGACGCTTGGTTTCCGGAAACTTGATTTCATCTAAATTCTTCATAACGCTATAATTTTGCTCGTTTGATTCATTGACCTTCTGAAGGTTTAAATGCTGGAGCTTCATTTTTTTCACTTTTTTTAACTATCTCGGCAATCCTATTGCTCGAACTTGGCAAAGAACTGCGAAATGCGCTCGACGGCGAAGTGGTAGGATGCCTTCAGCGCACCGACCGACGCTCCGAGAATCTGCGAAATTTCCTCGTAGGGCATTTCGTCGTAGTAGCGCATGTTGAACACCTGGCGCTGGCGTGCCGGCAACGTGGCGATGGCCTGCAAGAGCCGTTTCTGTGTCTCGTCGCCGTCGAAGTAGTTGTCGCCCTCAATCTGCGACTGCACGTAGCCTTCGGGATCGTCGAGCGAGAGGTCGCGCTCGGTCTGCATCTTGTTGAGGAACGAGATGGCTTCGTTGTGCGCAATGGTGTACATCCACGTGCTGAGTTTTGCCTCGCCACGGAAGTTGTCGAGATTCTGCCACACCTTGAGCAACGTGTTCTGCAATACATCCGCCGTGTCGTCGTGGTTGATGACCAACTTACGGATTTGCCAATAGAGTTGCTCCTGATAGGTGCTGACCAGTCGGCTGAAAGCGGCGCGGCGAGTCTGCGGATTCTGCAAATCCTGCACCAACTCGGCATCCGTTGACTGCTTCTTTTCGCTCATTTTGGGTTTATATATAACTCGTTTACTTTCTTTTTTCTTAAAAACCGCCTGTTTGGTCCAATTCAAGTTTTGACACGACTTTGATGGGTTTCGACCATACAGACTTGGGGAATTTCCCTATTTCTTGCCGCTCCGATTGCAGATTTCGGTGAACTTGCAGTATTTGCAGTTATTCTCATCGGCCGTCTGCACAAACGGTACGTTCGGGTCGTAAATCTGCTCGAACATGGCCTTCATCTGACGTTCGATGGATTCGCGGTGCGACTCGAAGTCGTCGAACACCGAGGTGCGGCTCTCTTCATCTTCCTTCAGCAGCGAACGTGTGAAGTAGAGATGCGGTTCGACGTGGCTGAAGGCGTTATTTTCGCGTAGTGGCAGCAGATGCGCCTGCTCGCGTGCCGCCGGATCGAGATGGGCCAGCATCGTGCAATAGAGCAAAAGCTGGAATGCCTCGCCGGAACATTTCACTTCGGAAGAGCAGATGTCGTCGGGATCTGCGATTTCGACTTTCGACTTATCGCGCAACTTCGGACTGCCGGTCTTGTAATCGACGATGCGGAGCACGCCTGTACCGTCGCTGCGTCGCACCACATCGAGGCGGTCGTAGATGGCTTTGAGGCGGACATTGAGCGAGTCATTGACCTCGAAATCCAGCTGACACTGGAACTCGCCCGCCAGATAGAAGAACGGTGTGAGCGACTTGTCGTGTTTCAGCACACTGCGCACGTTTTCGGCAATCAGCATACAGATGAATTGCTGGTAGCCCGATTCCGGTCGGCAATGGCACAGATTCGCGTACTGCTCTTCGACCATCTGCTGGATGACAGCTTTGTCGTCGATGGCTCTGCGTAACACATCGGCCATGACCATCTGTCCCTCAAACCGCTCGTAAAAAGCGCGTAGCGTGTCGTGCAAGATGGTGCCGAAGCGGCTGTCGTCCATCTCGTCGTCCATTTCGTCGTCCACACTGAGCCTGCGCACGAACGACAGATAGAATTGCAGCGGACAGGTCCGGTAGCACTTCAGGCTTGTGGCCGAGAACTTGCCGTCGCCGCCCTTGCGGAAGCGGTCGAGCTGCGCCATGACGTCGGCCGTCTTTTCCACCTGAACAATCTGCTCGTCGGGCGCAACGATGCGGTTTTGCGGCTCGATTTGCTCGATTTTCGCACCTGTGAGGTATTCGATCTGCATCAGATAGCGGCTCTGTTCGCCCGTCTGCAAACCATTGAATCGGCTGTCGTAGAGGAAGACGACCTCGCTTGCGCGGCTTATGAGGCGGTAGAAATGGTAGGCGAAGACCGAATCCTTGTAAATCTGCGTCGGCAACGAGAACGCCTTGCGCAGCGTGTTGGGAATGAACGAGTTCTGCGACGGTTTGGCCGGCACGATGCCTTCGTTGGCCGACAGAATGACGATGCGCGAGAAGTCGATGGCGCGCGTCTCGAGCACGCCCATCACCTGCAAGCCCATCATCGGTTCACCGCTGAAGCTGACACTCAGTCCGGACGCCATCTTGCGCACCAGATGGAACACCGACGAGGCATCCATATCGGCCATGCCCGAGGCTTTAAGCTCGTTCTCCAGCTGGTCGAGCACCTGCATGTAGGCAATGAGGCACTCTCGGTTGAGCACGTTGCGGTCGGGCTTTTCGTCCGATGCCTCGTCGTCGGCAGTTTCATCGTCGGCCGCTACGCGGAATTTCTCCAGAAAGTAACGTAGCACGTCGCGCAAATAGCCGATTGAGCCGCCACGGCGGAAGATGAGACGGAAAAGTTCGTCGTCGGCCAACAGCTCTTCGGGCACGTAGTAGAGCGTCTCGCGGTTGATTCGGTTGCGCAGCCTGTCGCACCGTTCCAGGTCGAGGTCGAGCATGAAGGCGTGCGACAGAATCGGCAGCACAGCCTTGTAGTAGAACGAAATGGCGCGGTTGCTGCCCCATCGGATGTTGCTCTGCAATTCGACAAGCGCATCGACCAACGTAGCGACCTGAGTGGAGCGCAGGGAATAGCCCATCGTCACGTTGTAGGTCGTGAACTCCGACGGCAAATGGTAGAGCATCGAGTCGAGCAGATGTTCATCGGGCAAGACGACGGCCGTGTGGATGGCATCGGCCGTGCCCCAAGCGCCGAGTGCCTTTGCCGCCTCGTTGGTCTGGCCCACGCCCGACGGCACTGCCATGCGCTTCAACCGTTTCTGTTCGATGGGGATGATGCCCGCGCGTGCCTCGTCGTCGCTCAACGCATTGCCGAAGTCGGCCAAATTCTCTTTGACGAACGACAGACCCTGCACCTGCTCGTCGGCATAGTCCCAACAACATTCCAGCACGCCGCGATTCTTGAGCCAGAGCAGAAGTTCGCGTTCGGCGCGGTTGATTGCCGTGATGCCGACCAGAACGATGTGCTTCGGCAGATGGCTGAGTCGTTCGTCCATGTCGGCGAAGGGCAACCGCTCAATCACGTCGCGCTGACGCATGCCCTCGTAGGCGATCTTCTCGTCGCGCAAGACCTGCCGGAACCGCGAATAGACCTCGTAGAGGATTGCCCACGTGTGTGTGAACGACTCCTTAGCCGAGCCTGCCTGTGCCGATTGCGGAGCGACGTTGTGCCAGAATTCGCAGAACAGTTTCCGGATTTCCTCGTCCCACTCACCGAGGTTTTCCAGTTCCTTCAGGTCGCGCACGTTGTGGAACAGCTTGTCGGCTGGCACGAGGTACTTGTCCACCTCGTCGAAGTCGCGTAGCATCATCTCGCCCCAGAAGATGAAATTCTCGAACCGTTCTGAGCCATCGGCCACCCCCCGCTGCCCGCGCACCTCATTATATACTTTATAGAGGCGAAACAGCAATTCGGTGCGGTCGGCAACCCGGAAGTCGGAAAAAAGGCCGAAAAGGTCGCCGATGGTGATGCGCTGCGGTGCGAGCAAGGGGCGTTCGCCGTTCAACGTGCAAAGATGCTTTCCAAAAAAAAGCCCCGCACGACGGCTGGGGAAGATGAATATCCAATCGGTGAGCTGCAAATAGTCGGGACACCCGTCTGCCCGTCGGGGCAGCGCGTCAAAATAGTGTTTGGCAACAGTTTGCAGGAATTCGGTCATAACGATTTTCTATTCGACCGCGAATATACGGCAATAATTTCAATTGCCACAAATTTTCAAAACCATTTTTTGTTTTTTTCCAAATCTTACTATCTTTGCGGCCAGAAAATTGCGCCTCATGAAAATTAACTTCCGACCGTATCCGCTCCAGCTGAAACACACATTTGCCGTGGCCACATGCACACGCACATCCACGCCCGACGTGCTCGTCGAACTGGAGCACGACGGCACAACCGGCTATGGCGAGGCTTCGATGCCGCCCTATCTGGGCGAAACGACCGACAGCGTCTGCCGCTTCCTCGCGCAGGTTGACCTCTTCCCTTTCAACGACCCGATGCAGACCGACGAAATCCTGTCGTACATCGACGGAATCGCGCCGGGCAATTGTGCAGCAAAAGCATCGCTCGACATCGCGTTGCACGACTTGCAGGGGAAAATCGTCGGCCAAACGACCCGCGAAATGCTTGCTACGCGACATGAACTGCCCGACGAGTGGGCGTCCGATGCGCCATTGGCCACAACCTACACCATCGGCATCGACACTGAAGACGTCGTGCGACAGAAAGTCCGCGAAGTGGCCGGGCAATTCCGTCGGCTGAAAATCAAGGTCGGCGTGCCGGGCGACCACGAACTGGTGCAAGCCATCCGCCGCGAGACCGACCTGCCGCTCACCGTCGATGCCAACCAAGGCTGGACTGACCGCGAGAAGGCTCTCGACGAAATCAACTGGCTCGCGTCGGTGGGCTGCATCATGGTGGAACAGCCGCTGCCCAAGCACAACCTGACCGATCTGGCATGGCTCACCGCACGGTCGCCGCTGCCCATCGTGGCCGACGAATCGGTGCAACGGCTGGACGACGTGGCCCGACTGGCCGACAGCTTTTCGGGCATCAACATCAAACTGATGAAATGCACTGGACTGAACGAAGCCGCCAAAATGATACGCGAGGCCAAGCGCGTCGGGCTGAAGGTGATGCTGGGCTGCATGACCGAGACTTCGTGCGCCGTGAGTGCTGCTGCCCAACTGTCGCGCTACGCGGATTTTGCCGATCTGGACGGCAACCTGCTCATCGCCAACGACCCGTTTGAAGGCATGAAAATCGTCGATGGCTACATCTCGTTGAACGACCTGCCAGGCATAGGCGTGAAACCCATCGGACAATAACGAAACACCAATCATAAACCAATCAAAAAAAACTTCACAAAACAATGGAACAAATCACACAGTGGTTCAGCGAGAGCGCCATACAAAGTCTCTCGGGCTATGCAGTCGATTTCTGCAAGAACGTCGTCGCCGCCATCGTCATCTACATCGTCGGCAAGTGGCTAATCAAGAAAATCAGCACGTTGGCCACAAAATTGATGGAGAAACGCAAGGTCGAGCCGTCGCTCAGCACATTCCTGTCGAGCATAATCAACGTAGTGCTGTGGTTCGTGCTCATCATCGCCATCATTTCGGTGTTGGGCATCGAGACGTCATCGTTCATCGCACTGTTCACCGGCGCCGGCATGGCAATCGGTATGGCAATGAGCGGCACGCTCGGCAACTTCGCAGGCGGCGTAATGATTCTGCTCTTCAAGCCATATAAGGTGGGCGACTACATCATCGCACAGGGCTACGAAGGCATCGTCCGTGAAATTCAGATCTTCAACACGATTCTGACCACGACCGACAACAAGACCATCATCATCCCTAACGGCGGACTTTCGACGGGTTCGATGCAGAACGTCTCGAAGCAGCCATACCGCCGCGTCGATCTGAACTTCCAGTTCTGCTACGGCACCGACTACGACGAGGTGCGCAAGGCAATCGCCGACATCCAGGCACGTTGCCCGCAAATCATCCAGGAGCCAATCGAAGGCGAACCCGTCATCGCACCTTGGCAAGGTCTGGCCAGCCTGGACGAGAGCGGCGTGACAATCGCGACACGCAGCTGGTGCAAGACGAGCGACTACTGGGCTGTGGCCGGCTACATGAACTATACCGTCTATCAGGAACTCCGCAAATCCGGCTTCATGTTCCCATACAATAAGCTGGACGTCACAATCACCAAATAAGCAAGATTGCGCAACTCTTTACACAAAACGACGTCTCTCCAAGCCATACGGAGGGGTGTCGTCTTTTTTTGCTCACGAGCGACGACTTTTGCGCCGCAACCCCATTGCAGGACATCACAAAAAACCTCATTTCACGATTGCGCACCAAAACTCTGCAACGATTTCGTCATAAATTGTGTTAGCACGCGCAAATAAATCAAAAAAAGTTGCACAAAAATTTGGCGATACTGCTTTTTTATGGTATCTTTGCCGCGTTTGTTGCGACTGCCACCGATTGTCCAAATGTAGAGATAAACAGTCGCACAACCATCATTCTCAATTTCCACCTTTATTATACCTTCTTTAGCAATGGGCGACAAGAATAAAGTTACAATTTATGACCTTGCTCAACGGTTGGGGACCACCGCATCGACGGTATCTCGCGCCCTGCAAGGCAACCCGAGAATCAGTGCCAAAACACGTGATGCTGTAAAGAAATTGGCACGAGAGCTTAACTACATGCCAGACCCGATTGCGCACCATTTGCGCACTGGCCGAGGTAACGTACTGGGAATCATCGTTCCACGTATCGACCGCAACTTCTTCGCAAGCATCATCAGCGCATTCCAGAAAGTTGCACAGCAGGCAGGTTTCCAAATCATCATCGCAGCCAGCAACGAGCAGTCCGACGAAGAGTTTTCTGCGCTGAAGTCACTCATCCAGAAAAAAGTTGACGGAATCGCAATCTCGCTCTCTGTAAACACACAGAATGCGAACGACTACATCGAGCTGAGTCAGGCGCACAACATTCCGTTGGTATTCTTCGACCGTCTGCCAATCGATTGCCAAGATTACGACACGATTTCGAACGACAATTTCCAGATTGGCTACGATGCGGTTGTACAGTTGCACCGACGCGGATGCGACAAGATCGGCCACTTTGCCGGACCACAGACGCAGCGCTCCTACATCGACCGCTACCGTGGCTACCGCAAAGCGTTGGACGACCTGCATCTTGCCTTCCGACAGGAATGGATCATCCCAGGCATCACCATCGAAACGGGCTACGATGCCGCACAGAAAATCCTCTCGATGGAGGATCGACCGAACGGCATCTTCTCGGCAGGCGACTTCCCGGCCATTACGGCTATGGACACGTTCCTCAAAAAAGGTCTGAACATCCCGAAGGACATCGCCATTATCGGTGTGGCCAACGAACCACTCGACGCCTACCTGTCAACTCCGCTCGCATCGTTCGAATTGAACCAGCAGCGCATGGGCGAACAGACGGCGCACATCCTCATCTCCCGCATAAAGGACGATGACGACAGCTCGCTTGAAACACCGACGCACATGATTATCCGTCACGATTTGATTCTACGCGAATCACTCATTTAAATTATTAGAACTTAACCCAAATTTTTATTAAAATTCAGAATGAAAACAAACTATCAACTGCGCTACGCTTCTCATCCAGAAGATGCCAAGCACTACGACACAGCGCGCAACCGCAAGGAGTTCCTCATCGAAACCGTTTTTGCAGCCGATGAGGTGAACATGGTTTACTCAATGTACGACCGCATGGTTGTCGGCGGTGCAATGCCTGTCAACGAGGCACTGCCACTCGAAGCCATCGACCCGCTCAAGGCTCCATACTTCCTCACCCGCCGCGAAATCGGTATCTTCAACGTAGGCGAAGGTGCCGGCGTTGTAGTCGTTGAAGGCGAAGGCGAATTTGAACTGAACTTCAAGGAGGCTCTCTACATCGGCCGTGGCGACAAGAACGTCACCTTCAAGAGCAAAGATGCCAGCAAGCCAGCCAAGTTCTACTTCAACTCATGCACCGCGCACACTACCTATCCGACCAAGAAAGTGACCAAGGCTGATGCCGACAAGTGCGGTGCCATCATCAAGTTGGGCTCATTGGAAGGTTCGAACGACCGCGTCATCAACCGAATGCTTGTCAACCAGGTGCTCCCTACCTGCCAG